>NZ_JAFCTQ010000013.1:0-177361 GCF_049896105.1 Janthinobacterium sp. PSPC3-1
TTGCTTCTGTCATTCCCTGCCATCCTCCGTTGAGGACCATAGCTTAAACTGCTGTCTCAAATCGTGGATCCACTATATTCGCCGACTTGTCGACGACGATGAAAAGCACCTCGACGGCGCTGGCTGCAGTTGCAAAGACGGGTGCCACGACGGTGCAGTACGGCGGCATGACGCTGACCGGCGGCAGCGGTAACGTGCAGGTATTCGATATCAAGTCGACCGATCTGGCTGCGGTGAACTACTTCAATTTCGCCAATCTGAGCGCGAAAGAAACGCTGATCCTGAATGTTAGCGGCACCAATGTCAAGATGCAGGGCGGTGGCAGTTTCGGCAACTACAATGTGCTATACAACTTCTATGAAGCAACCACGCTGGATTTCAGCAGTGTAGCACTGTATGGTACCGTCCTGGCGCCTCTGGCAACTGTTACCAGCAGCGGCGGCGATATCCACGGCAGCGCCGTGGTCGGCAACTGGGCGTCGAGCACCACCCTGCACGCTGACGCTGGCACCGCCTTCCAGGCGACTGACGTGACCGGTTTCGCGGCCGCCGTCTCGCCGGTACCGGAACCAGGCACCTACGCCATGCTGCTGGCCGGCCTGGGCCTGGTCGGTTTCGCCGTGCGCCGCCGCAAGCACAAGGCCGCGGCGTAAGCCTGCGCCGCCTGTTTCACAAACCGCCGGTCACGGCGGTTTTTTTTCGCCGGTCGAGTTTACCGGCACGGCCACGGCCGCCAGCACCATCCGCGTGATCAGCTGTTCGGCGTCGTCGAAGTCCTGGCGCAGCAGCTGCTTGCGTTCCAGCACCAGCGCCATCTGCGCCGAAAAATCCGCATACGACTGCGTCATGGCCCAGATGGCAAACATCAGGTGGGTGGCATTGACGGGCGCGATCTTGCCGGCCGTTATCCATTGCTCGAACACGGCGATGTCCTTGCGCAGCAGCGGCACCACCCGTTCGCGTATCTGTTCGCCGTACAGCGGCGCGCCATTGATCACTTCGAGCGCATACACGCGCGAGGCCCACGGCTGTTCGCGTGAAAAGCGCAGCTTGGCACTGATATAGGCGCGCAGCACGTCGCGCGGTTCGTCCTCCGGGTTGGCCAGCAGGTCCATGCGCGCCAGCCAGTCGTCGAGCACATCGTCGAGCACGCGCTGGTACAGCTGCTGCTTGGTGGGAAAGTAATACATCAGGTTCTGCTTCGACAGCCCGGCCCGTTCGGCGATGGTGGCGATAGCCGCGCCTTCGTAGCCGCTTTCGGCGAACACGCGCACGGCCTGGCGCAGGATGTCGCTTTCCAGGCGGTCGCGGTTTTGCATGCGCCGGCCGCTGGCGCTTTTCAGCTGCGGGGCAGGGGATTTGTCGCTGGCCATGGTAGGGTCTTTAGCGTGGGCGTATCGATTGCAGGAATGCCTGCAGCACTGGGCTATCGGTGTAGGCGACGTTGAAGCGGAACCACACGGTTTCGGGTGCACGCAGCATGAAAAATTCATTCGGCGACAGCAAAATGCCCGCCTTCAGGGCCAGGTCGGCCACCAGCTTGCCGTTCCACTGCGGCGTTTGAATGTCGGGCCAGCCGGCGCTGACGAACATGCCGCCGCGCGGACGCGCCACAGGCGCCATGCCGGCCTGCGCCAGGCAGTCGATGCTGCGCTCGCGCCCCGCGTCGAGCTGCGCCACCAGCCGCTCGATCATGCGCTTGTAGGGCCGCGCCGAGACCGCGTGCAGCACCGCGCGCTCATTGATTTCCGAGGTGGTCAGCCCGGCCAGCATTTTTACGCGCACCAGTTCGGCCACCAGCGACGGCGAGGCGCAGATCGAGCCCACGCGCAGCACCGGCGACAGGGTCTTGGAAAAGCTGCCGACGCGGATCACGCGGCGCAAGCCGTCCATCGCCGCCAGCGACGCCTCGCCGCGCGCGGCCAGTTCGCGGTAGATATCGTCTTCCACCAGCCAGAAATCGAACTGCTCGGCCAGCGCCAGCAGCCGGTGCGCTTGCGCCTGGCTGAGCGAGGTGCCGAGAGGATTTTGCAGCACCGTGTTGACGAACATGATCTTCGGCTGCGTGCGTGCGGCCACCTCCGCCAGCGCATCGAGATCGAGCCCAGCCTCGCCGCGCGGAATGCCGACCGGAATGCAGCCGTGGTGGCGTATCAGCGACTGCAGATTGCTGTAGCCGGGGTCCTCCACCAGCACCGTGTCGCCCGGCTTGGTCAGGCTGCGCAGGATCAGATCAAAGCCGTGGGTGGCGCCGTGTGTCAGCAATACCTGGTCCGGTTCGACCTGGAACAGTTCTTCCGACAAAGTGCTGGCCAGGTGCTGGCGCAGCGAGGCAAAGCCCAGCGGATGGCCGTAGCCGCGCAGCCGGCTGGCCGGGATGCGCATGGCCTGGCGCACGGCGTCGAGGATGGTCGCTTCGCCATACATTTCCGGTGGCAGCCAGCCGGCGCCCACCGGCAGCGCTTCGGACACGCCCGAATACAGGTCCGGCGTGAGGGCGTCGATGGCGCTCGGGCTGGCGCTGGCGTGGGCGGCGGCGTGCGGCGCTCCCGCCACGTCGTGGCGCGCCACGAAATAGCCGGAGCCGCGCCGCGAGGACAGCAAGCCCAGGTTGACCAGCCGGTCATACGACTCGACCACGGTGAAGGTCGAGACGCCATTGCATTTGGCAAACTGGCGCACCGACGGCATGCGGGTGCCGATGCGCAAGGCGCGGCTGCCCACCATCACGCTGATGGCGATCACGATCTGCTCGACCAGCCCGCCTTTCTTGTGGCGGCCGATTTCCAGCACCGGCCAGCCGCTCCCTGTTTCCATTGCGGCTTCCGGCACTTGCTCCGCCTCTTCGTTGTGCTTCAAGGTGGCTCCTTATGCTGCCTGCACAAAAACTGTAGTGGTTTTATGACCTGTACGGTTGGGGTTTTTTGCCGTTTGTGTATCTGTGCTTATCGACGCTGGCCTGCCTATTATTACATCAGCTTTTTGCCAACTGGTAAATTATTTTACGCACCGTCAAAAACAATGTTTGGCGGCATGTCAGCATTCCTGGGAGAGTTTCATGAGCGAATTGAGCCACACGGCAAGGCCGGAATCGATGTCGGCATTCTGGATGCCGTTTACCAATAACCGCGACTTCAAGGCCAATCCGCGCCTGCTGGTGTCGGCCGAAGGCATGTACTACAAGGACGTCGACGGCAACAGCATCCTCGACGGCACGGCCGGCCTGTGGTGCGTGCCTTGCGGCCATGCGCAGCCGAAGATCGTCGGCGCCATCCGCGACATGGTGGGCCAGCTCGACTTCGCGCCCACCTTCCAGATGGGCCATCCGGCCGCCTTCGAGCTGGCGGAAAAACTGATGGACTACACGGGCCATAAATTCGGCCACGTGTTCTATACCAATTCCGGTTCCGAAGCCGTCGACACGGCCCTGAAAATCGCGCTGGCCTACCACAAGGCGCGCGGCGAGGGCGGGCGCACGCGTTTGATCGGCCGCGAGCGCGGTTATCACGGTGTTGGCTTTGGCGGCATTTCCGTCGGCGGCATCGCCGGCAACCGCAAGACCTTCGGCCCCATGCTGGCCGGCGTGGACCATTTGCCGCACACCCACAACCTGGAAAAGAACGCCTACACGGTGGGCGAACCCGAATACGGCACCCACCTGGCCGACGAACTGGAACGCATCGTCGCCCTGCATGACGCCTCGACGATTGCCGCCGTCATCGTCGAACCGGTGGCCGGCTCCACCGGCGTGCTGATTCCGCCCAAGGGTTACTTGAAGCGCCTGCGCGAACTGTGCACCAGGCACGGCATCCTGCTGATCTTCGACGAAGTGATCACCGGCTTTGGGCGCATGACGACGCCGTTCGCGGCCGATTATTTCGAGGTCGAGCCGGACCTGATGACCACCGCCAAGGGTCTCACCAACGGCATGGTGCCGATGGGCGCCGTGTTCAGCAAACAATATATCCACGACGCCTACATGGACGCGCCGCCCGGCATCGAGCTGTTCCATGGCTACACCTATTCCGGCCACCCGCTGGCCTGCGCCGCCTCGCTGGCGACCCTGCAGGTGTTCGAGGAACAGGACATCCTGGGCCACGCGAAAAGCATGCAGGCCTACTGGCAGGATGCGGTCCACTCATTGAAAGGGCTGCCGCATGTGATCGACCTGCGCAGCATCGGCCTGATCGCCGGCATCGAGCTCGATCCCATCGCCGGCAAGCCCGGCACGCGCGCCTTTGCCGCCTTCAAGCAGGCCTTTGCCGACGGCGTGCTGATACGCACCACCGGCGACATCATCGCGCTGTCGCCACCGCTGGTGCTGGAAAAACAGCATATCGACGAGCTGTTCGGCAAGCTGGCCACCGTGTTGAAAAATCTCGACTAAGGAGCATCATGAACGATCTCGACACCATCACCCATTACATCAACGGCGCCAAGGTCGACACAAAAAGTGGCAGTTACGGCGACGTCTACAACCCCGCCCTGGGCGAGCCGGTGGCCCGCGTGGCGCTGGGCACTGCGGAAGATGTCGACACGGCCGTGCAGGCCGCCGCCGCCGCCTTTCCGTCGTGGTCCGCCACGCCGCCGCTGACGCGTGCCAGGGTGCTGTTTCGCTACCTGCAGTTGTGCCAGCAGCACACCGATGAATTTGCCGCCATGCTGACGCGTGAACACGGCAAGACCTTTGCCGACGCCCAGGGCGAAGTGGCGCGCGGCATCGAGATGGTGGAATTTGCCGTCGGTATTCCACAACTGTTGAAAGGCGAATTCACGGACCAGATTTCGCGCGGTATCGACGCCTGGTCAATGCGCCAGGCGCTGGGCGTGGTGGCCGGCATCACGCCATTCAACTTCCCCGTGATGGTGCCGATGTGGATGTTCCCGGTCGCCATCGCCTGCGGCAATACCTTTGTATTGAAACCGTCCGAGCGCGATCCGTCGGCGTCCTTGCTGCATGCCAGGCTGCTGAAAGAAGCGGGCTTGCCCGATGGCGTTTTCAACGTGGTGCAGGGCGATAAAGTGACGGTGGACGCCTTGCTTGACCACCCGGTGGTGCAGGCGATCAGCTTTGTGGGATCGACGCCGATTGCCGAATATATCTATGCGCGCGGCAGCGCCAGCGGCAAGCGCGTGCAGGCCCTGGGCGGCGCGAAAAACCATATGGTGGTGATGCCCGATGCCGACATGGACATGACGGTCGACGCGCTGATCGGCGCGGCCTACGGTTCGGCCGGCGAGCGCTGCATGGCCATTTCCGTGGTGGTGGCGGTCGGCGACGCGGGCGACAAACTGGTCACTGCACTGGCAACGCGCACGGCCGCACTGAAAGTGCGCGACGGCATGGAGCATGGTGCGGAAATGGGCCCGGTCGTGTCGAGTGCCGCCAAGCAGCGCATCGAAAAACTGATAGGCGAAGGCGTGGAGCAGGGCGCGACTCTGGTGGTCGATGGCCGCAACCATGTGGTGGCGGGGCGCGAGAACGGCTTCTTCGTTGGCGGCACCTTGTTCGACCACGTCACGCCCGACATGAGCATCTACAAGGAAGAGATTTTCGGCCCGGTGCTGTGCGTGCTGCGCGCGCCCGACGTGGTGCATGCGGTGGACCTCATCAACGCCAACGAGTATGGCAATGGCGTGGCGATCTATACGCGCGACGGCGGCGTGGCGCGCGAATTCGTGCGCCAGATCCAGGTCGGCATGGTCGGCGTCAACGTGCCGCTGCCGGTGCCGATGGCCTTCAACAGTTTCGGCGGCTGGAAGCGCAGCATGTTCGGCGACCACCATGCGTATGGCCCGGAAGGCGTGCGCTTCTACACGCGCCACAAGGCCGTGATGCAGCGCTGGCCGAACACGGCAAGTGCTGGTGTGGAATTTGCTTTTCCCCAGATGAAGTAAGGGCGTCACCCACCATTTACCGTAGCTAACAAGAGGAAAGCGTGATGATCGAATCCCTGAATTATTTGCCGCATGCGGCCCTGCCCAGTGCCGAACTGTCCGGCCACTTTACGGACCTGGCGCCGCCCTTGACGGCGCGCCAGGCGGCCATCGAAAGCGCGCGCTGCCTGTATTGCTACGATGCGCCCTGCAGCCGCATCTGCCCTTCCGAAATCGATGTGGCCAGCTTTATCCGCAATATCCACGACAAGAATATCAATGGCGCTGCGGCCGGTATTTTGAAAAGCAATATCCTGGGCGGCAGCTGCGCCCGCGTCTGCCCGACCGAGATCTTGTGCGAGGACGTCTGCGTGCGCAACCACGACGCCGAAGGCCAGCCCGTGAAAATCGGCCTGCTGCAGCGCTATGCGGTCGACCACATGCGGTTTGCCAGTCATCCGTTCAAGCGGGCGGCCGCCACCGGCAAGACCATCGCGATCGTCGGCGCGGGTCCGGCGGGACTGTCCTGCGCGCACCGCCTGGCCATGCTGGGCCATGACGTGGTGATCTTTGAAAAAGAGAGCAAAGCGGGTGGGCTGAATGAATACGGCATCGCCAAATACAAGCTGACGGATAACTTCGCGCAGAAGGAAGTCGAATTCCTGCTGGGGATAGGAGGCATCACCATTCGATGGTGCCAGTTGCTGGGTGACAACCTGCAGCTGCGCGAGCTGCATGCGCAGTACGACGCCGTGTTCCTGGGCCTGGGCCTGGGTGCCAGCCGCAAGCTGGGGCTGACGGGCGAAGAGGCGCCGGGCCTCTTGGCGGCGGTCGACTATATCAGCGCGCTGCGCCAGGCCGACGACCTGGCCGCGCTGCCCGTGCCGAAGCGCGCCATCGTCATCGGCGCCGGCAATACGGCGATTGACATGGCGGTGCAGGTCCAGCGCCTGGGCGCCGGGGAAGTCACGCTGGTGTACCGCCGCGGCTTCGACGCCATGACGGCCACCCACCATGAGCAGGAGATCGCCAAGGCCAACCAGGTGCGCATGCTGACCTGGGCCCAGCCGCAGCAGGTGCTGCTGGACGCAGAAGGCAAGGTGGCCGGCATGCGCTTTGAAAAGACAGCGCTGGACGGCACGCGTTTGACCGGCACCGGCGAAACCTTGGACGTGGCGGCCGACGCCATCTTCAAGGCCATCGGCCAGAGTTTCGACACGCAGGTGCTGGTCGATCCGATGGCGGCGCTCTTGCGCCGCGAAGGCGACAAGATCTTTGTTGACGCGGGTTTTCGCACCGTGCTGCCCGGCATCTATGCGGGCGGCGACTGCGTGGCGCCGGGGCAGGACCTGACGGTGCAAGCCGTGCAGCATGGCAAGCTGGCCGCACTGGCCATCCATTCCGATATCTTGAATAAAGTGGAGGCTGCATAATGGCTGATCTCAGCATCGAATTTTGCGGCATCAAGGCGCCGAACCCTTTCTGGCTGGCCTCCGCGCCACCGACCGACAAGGCCTACAACGTGGTGCGCGCGTTTGAAGCGGGGTGGGGCGGGGTGGTGTGGAAAACCCTCGGCGAAGACCCGGCCGCCGTCAATGTCTCGTCGCGCTATTCCGCCCTGTACGGCAAGAACCGCGAGGTGGTCGGCTTCAACAATATCGAACTGATTACCGACCGTTCGCTGGAGATCAACCTGCGCGAAATCACGCAGGTGAAAAAAGACTGGCCCGACCGCGCCATGATCGTCTCGCTGATGCTGCCGTGCGAAGAGCACTACTGGGCCGATATCCTGCCGAAAGTGGAAGCGACCGGCGCCGACGGCATCGAGCTCAATTTCGGCTGCCCGCACGGCATGCCGGAGCGCGGCATGGGCGCGGCCGTGGGCCAGGTGCCCGAGTACGTGCAGATGGTCACTAGCTGGTGCAAGAAGCACAGCAAATTACCGGTGATCGTCAAGCTGACGCCGAATATCACCGACGTGCGCATGCCGGCCCGCGCCGCCAAGGCCGGCGGCGCCGACGCGGTCTCCCTGATCAACACCATCAACTCGATCACTTCGCTCGATCTGGACCGCATGGTGGCCTTGCCGATTGTCGGCGGCGCCAGCACCCACGGTGGTTACTGTGGCGCGGCCGTCAAACCGATTGCGCTGAACATGGTGGCCGAGATCGCCCGCGATCCGCTCACGCATGGCCTGCCGATTTCCGGCATCGGCGGCATCGGCAACTGGCGCGATGCGGCCGAATTCCTGGCGCTGGGCGCCGGTTGCGTGCAGGTCTGCACCGCCGCCATGCTGCATGGTTTTCGCATCGTCGACGAGATGAAGGACGGCCTGTCGCGCTGGATGGACGAGAAGGGCTATGAGCGCATCAGCGATTTTTCAGGCAAGGCCGTGGCCAACACGACCGACTGGAAATACCTGGACATGAACTACCAGGTGATCGCGCAGATCAACCAGGACGACTGCATCAAATGCGGCAAGTGCTACGTGGCCTGCGAAGACACTTCGCACCAGTCGATCGCGCAGCTGATCGACGCGGCCGGCACGCGCACCTACGAGGTGATCAAGGAAGAATGCGTGGGCTGCAATCTGTGCGAAATCACCTGTCCGGTGCAGGGCTGCATCACGATGGTGCCGCAGACCACGGGCAAGCCGTACATGAACTGGACCCAGGATCCACGAAACCCGCGGGCGGTGTTGGAAACGGCGTAGGGCATGCTTTTTGCGTGTGTTTAATATATAAACATTCCCTGCTGATTGCGGTAAGCTCGATTGCTTGATGCAGTTCCCTTGCCGCAGTTCCCCTTTGCCGTATCCCGCTACCGATGGAGTCTACCTGTGAACCACGACTATTCAGGCAACACGCAGCTATGGAATGAAGATCTGGCGCCCACCACGGCCGCCCAACGTACCTGGCGCTGGTATCACTTCGCCGCGCTGTGGGTCGGTATGGTGATGTGCATTCCCGCCTACACCCTGTCGGCCAGCCTGATCGATAGCGGCATGTCCGGCTACCAGGCGGTGCTGACGGTATTCCTGGCGAACGCCATCGTGCTGCTGCCGATGCTGCTGATCGGCCATGCCGGCACCAAGTACGGCATTCCGTATGCGGTGCTGGCGCGTTCCTCGTTTGGCACCACCGGCGCACGCCTGCCGGCGCTGATGCGCGCGATTGTCGCCTGCGGCTGGTACGGCATCCAGACCTGGTTCGGCGGCCAGATGATCTACACCCTGATGGGCGTGCTGCTGGGCCATGAACTGGGCGGCGAGAAGATCTCCGGCCTGGGCATCAACGGCAGCCAGCTGCTGTGCTTCCTGGCGTTCTGGGCGATCCAGTTCTATTACATCCTGCATGGCATGGAGGCGATCCGCAAGCTGGAAACGTATACCGCGCCACTGAAAATTTTGATCTGCTTCGTGCTGCTGTACTGGGTGCACAGCAAGGCCGGCGGCGTCGGCAGCCTGCTTGATCAACCGTCGCAATTCATCGAAGGCGGCAAGAAGGCCGGCCAGTTCTGGGTCGTCTTCTGGCCGTCGCTGACGGCCATGGTGGGCTTCTGGGCCACCTTGGCGCTGAACATCCCCGACTTCACGCGCTTTGCGAAAACCCAGCGCGACCAGATCATCGGCCAGTCGGTGGGCCTGCCGGTGCCGATGGGCCTGCTGGCGATGCTGGCCGTGATCGTCACCGCCGGCTCGGTCGTCATGTACGGCAAGGCCATTTGGGATCCGGTCGACCTGGCCAGCCGCATGACGGGCGCCGCCGTGCTGATCGCCCTGATCATCCTGCTGATCGACACCGTCAGCGTCAACCTGGCCGCCAACCTGGTCGGCCCTGCCTATGATTTCTCATCGCTGGCGCCGAAGCAAGTGTCGTACAAGATGGGCGGCTATATCACGGCCTTTATCGCCATCGTCATGATGCCGTGGAAGGTGCTCGAATCGACCCAGGGCTATATCTTCACCTGGCTGATCGGCTATTCGGCGCTGCTGGGCCCCATCGCCGGCATCCTGATCGTCGACTATTATTTTGTGCGCAAGACCGAGCTCGATGTGAAGCAGCTGTACCGCGACGATGGCGTGTACTCGTATGGCAATGGCTGGAACATGGCCGCGCTGGTCGCGTTCATCATCGCCGTGCTGCCGAATATTCCGGGCTTTTTGAACGCCGCGTTTCCTGCAGCCTTCCCTGGCGTGGGCGAAGCATTCAAGACGATTTATACCTACGCCTGGTTCGTCGGCGTGGCGATTGCCGCCGTGGTCTACGGCGTCATGATGAAGGGCAAGGCGCCGGCGCGCTTGCAGCAAGCGCCGCTGGCCTGATTTGCTCGTGTTTCATTAAAAAAGGAGACAGCAATATGACTACCCTGATACGCGGCGGCACCGTCGTCAATGCCGACCGGGCCTTTCGCGCCGATGTGCTGATCGAAAACGATCTGATCGCCGCCGTCGGTGACAATCTTGCTGTCCCTGCCGGGGCCACCATCATCGACGCGGCCGGCCTGTACGTGATGCCGGGTGGGATCGACACGCATACGCACATGAACCTGCCCTTCATGGGCACGGTGACCTCGGACGACTTTTTCACGGGCACGGCGGCCGGCCTGGCCGGTGGCACCACCACCATCATGGACTTCGTCATCCCCGCGCCGAAGCAGTCGCTGATCGAGGCCTATCACCAGTGGCGCGCGTGGTCGGCCAAGTCGGCCGGCGACTATACCTTTCACGTGGCGATCACCTGGTGGAGCGAGCAGGTACATGAAGAGATGGGCCTGCTCGTGCGCGAGCATGGCGTGAACAGCTTCAAGCACTTCATGGCCTACAAGAACGCCATCATGGCAGACGACGAGACGCTGATCAAAAGCTTTACCCGCTCGCTGGAGCTGGGCGCCCTTCCCACCGTGCATGCGGAGAACGGCGAACTGGTCTACCAGCTGCAGCAGGACCTGCTGAAAAAAGGCATTACGGGGCCGCAGGCGCACCCGCTGTCGCGCCCGCCGGCGGTGGAGGCCGAAGCGGCCAACCGCGCCATCGCGATCGCCAATGTCTTGAATACCCCGGTGTATATCGTTCATGTCTCTTGCGCCGAATCGCTCGACGCGATTACCCGCGCCCGTGCCAACGGTCAGCGCGTGTATGGCGAGGCGCTGGCCGGCCATTTGGTGATCGACGACAGCGTGTACCAGAGCGACGATTTCGACTACGTGGCCGGCCACGTCATGAGTCCGCCGTTTCGCGGCAAGCACCATCAGGCGGCGCTGTGGCACGGCCTGCAAAGCGGCAACCTGCACACCACCGCCACCGACCACTGCACCTTCTGCTTTGATCAGAAAGCGGCCGGCAAGGACGACTTCACGCGCATTCCGAACGGCTGCGGCGGCGTCGAGGAACGCATGGCCGTGGTGTGGGATGCGGGCGTCAATTCCGGCACGCTCACGCCGTCCGAATTCGTCAAGGTGTCCTCGACCAATGCGGCGCAGATCTTCAATATCTATCCGCGCAAGGGCGTGATCGCTCCAGGTAGCGACGCCGATATCGTGCTGTGGGACCCGCAAGGCACGCGCACGATTTCGGCCGCCACCCAGTTTGCCAAGGGCGGCTTCAATGTCTTCGAAGGGCGCACCGTGCGCGGCATTCCCGTCACCACGATTGCCGCCGGCAAGGTGGTGTTCCACAAGGGTGAACTGATGGCGGTGGAAGGGGCGGGGCGCTATATCGAACGCCCGGCTTTTTCCGCCACCACCGTATAACGAAGGAGTTGACTATGACTGAACTGCGTATCAACGGCGAACGCCTGTGGGACTCCCTGATGGAACTGGCGCAGATCGGCGCGACGGCAAAAGGCGGCGTCAAGCGCCTGGCGCTGACGGACCTCGACAAACAGGGCCGCGACCTGGTGGTGCGCTGGGGCCGCGAGGCCGGCATGAGCATTACCATCGACCAGATCGGCAATGTCTTTATGCGCCGCGACGGCGTGGACAACACCTTGCCACCGGTGATGACGGGCAGCCATATCGACACCCAGCCCACGGGCGGCAAGTTCGACGGCAATTACGGCGTGCTGGCCGGCCTGGAAGTGGTGCGCACCTTGAACGATTTGAAGATCAAGACCCAGGCGCCGATCGAGGTCGCCTTCTGGACCAATGAAGAGGGATCGCGCTTCGTGCCGGTGATGATGGGCTCGGGCGTCTTCTGCGGCGCGTTCTCTTTGGAAACCGCGTATGCGGCAAAGGATACCGAAGGCAAGACGGTCGGCGAGGAACTGGAACGCATCGGTTACAAGGGTCCGCAAGTGCCGGGCGACCATCCGATCGGCGCCTATTTTGAAACCCATATCGAGCAGGGTCCGGTGCTGGAAGACGCCGATATCGTCATCGGCGTGGTGCCGGCCGTGATGGGCCTGCGCTGGTACGACTGCACCGTTAACGGCATGGAGGCGCATGCCGGTCCGACCCCAATGGGCCTGCGCAAGGATGCGCTGCAGGTGGCCACCGGCATCATGCAGGAAGTCGTCGCGATTGCGCACCGCTACCCGCCATATGGCCGCGGCACGGTCGGCATGGTGCAGGTGTTCCCGAACAGCCGCAATGTGATCCCCGGCGAAGTGAAATTCAGCATCGACCTGCGCAATGTGAATGACGAGCTGCTCGACACCATGGACGCGGATATCCGCGCCTTTATCGGGCGCACGCAGAGTGACACGGGTCTCGGCATCACGCTCGAACAAGTGTCGTATTTCGCGCCGACGCCTTTCCACCCCGACTGCGTGGGCGCCGTGCGCAACGCCACCGAGCAACTCGATTATTCCGTGATGGACGTGGTCTCGGGCGCGGGCCATGACGCCATCTACGCGGCCCGCCTGGCGCCGGCCGGCATGATCTTCGTGCCCTGCAAGGACGGCATCAGCCACAATGAAATCGAGGACGCCAAACCCGGCCACCTGGAAGCGGGCTGCAATGTGCTGCTGCTGGCGATGCTGGAGCGTGCCGTCGCCGTGTAGCGCCGGCGGTGCTATGCTGGCGCCATGATTTCACCTGACGCCATCTTGCCGCTCGCCGCCGCGCACGCCCTGCGCGGCGGCGAGCTGTTGTCCGCCGGCGATGCGACTGGCGCCGAGGCGGCCTTCCAGCTGGCCTTGCAGTCGGACCCATGCAACGTGTTTGCGCTGGCTAACCTGGCCTGGATGCGCGGGCAGGAGGGCAGTTTCGAGGAAGCGGAAGGTTATTATCTGCGGGCGCTGGCGCAAACACCCGACGACGTGCATCTGCTGCAAAACCTGGGGGCGCTGTTGATGCGGCTGCGCCGTCCTGTCGAGGCCGAGCGCCTTATGCGGCGTGTGCTGGCGCTGGCGCCGGAACTGCCTTCCGCCTGGTCGAATCTCGGTGCGCTGCTGGCTGCCCTGCAGCGCGAGACCCAGGCCGAACGTTGCCACCGCCATGCCATCGAACTCGATGCTGCTTATGCCAATGCGCGCTACAACCTGTCCTATCTGCTGCTGCGCCAGGGCCGTCTGCCTGAAGGCTGGCGGATGCTGGAAGCGCGTCCGCAGCCGACTGCCTTTGGCGACTATTTTCGTTTTCCCCGCTGGCAGGGCGAAGCGCTGGCCGGCAAATCCATCCTGATCTGTCCCGAGGCGGGCATGGGCGACATGCTGCTGCTGTGCCGCTATGGGGCCGTGCTGCGCCAGCTGGGCGCGGCGCGCGTCTCCATCCTGTGCCATGCGCCGCTGAAAACGCTGTTGCAGACCCTCGCCGATGTCGATACCGTGTTGGCCATCGGCGAGGCGGTGCCGGCGGAAGGCTGGGACTATTGGGCACCGGTCTTGAGCCTGCCCGGCCTGTGCGGCACCACGCTGGAAACGATACCGTCATCCGTCGCCTATCTGCATGCGCAGACGCCGGCGGTGCAGGACTGGGCCTGCCGTTTGCCGCCGGCCAGGCTGCGCGTGGGGCTGGCCTGGAAAGGCAATGCACAATTTGAAAACGACGATGCGCGCTCGCTGGCCTCGCTCGATGCGCTGGCGCCGCTGGCGGCGGTGGATGGTATTCAATTTGTCAGCCTGCAGAAGGGCGCTGGCGAGAACGATGTGTCGGCTGCCTTCAGCCTGGCCGCCGGCGGTGCGGCGCTCACCGATATGGCCGATACGGCCGCACTGATCGCCAACCTCGACCTGGTGATCAGCGTCGATACGGCCGTGGCCCACCTGGCCGGCGCGCTCGGTAAACCATGCTGGCTGCTGCTGCCCGACTACCTGCCGGACTGGCGCTGGTTTGTGGGCCGCCTCGATACGCCGTGGTATCCGGCCATGCGGCTGTTGCGCCAGCCCGCCATCGGTGGCTGGGCGCCCTTGATCAGCCACGTCGCCGAAGAACTGGCGCTGTGGCGCCAGCAGCATCGTTAAACTTTTGGCTGGAAGTTACACAGGAAATGCAGCAGCGCCTGCGCCGCGATATCGGCGTCGTCGGCCGTCATGGTTTCCAGCGGATTGTGGCTGATGCCGCCATTGCCGCAGCGCGTAAACAACATGGCCACGTCGGTGATGGCCGCCATCGCCATGGCATCGTGGCCGGCGCCGGACAGCAAGCTGTAAGGCACAACGTCGACGGCGGCAACCGCCGATTCCAGCTGTGTCATCAGCCATGGCGCGCACGGCGCCGCACTGGCCGACAGCAGCAGTTCGAGGTCGACGTCGACCTGGCGCCGCGCGCAAATGGCGGCGATGCCATCCAGGATGTCGTCGACGGCAGCCTGGCGCACCGCGTCGCTGGCGGCGCGGATATCGAGCGACAGCTGGCAGGCGCCGGCGATCACGTTGACCGAGCCATTCGGCACGTTCAGCTGGCCGACGGTGCCGACCAGGGCCTCGCCCTGGTTGCAGCGCTGCTCGACCAGCAGGATGATTTCGGCGGCGGCGCTGGCGGCGTCGCGGCGCATGGTCATCGGCGTGGTGCCCGCGTGGCTGGCCAGGCCGTTCAATTTGACCAGGTAGCGCGAGCTGCCGGCAATCGCCGTCACCACGCCCAGCGGCAGGTCGCGTTCCAGCAGCACCGGTCCCTGTTCGATATGCACCTCCACATAGCCGAGCAGGTCGGCGGGATTGCGCGCGATGGCGCCGATCTTTGTTGCGTCATGGCCGGCCGCGCCCAGGGCGTCGCGCATGCTCACGCCATCGGCGTCGAGCTGCTCCAGCAAGGACAGGTCGAACTTGCCCGTCACGGCCGTGCTGCCCAAAAACGTGCTCTTGAAGCGCACGCCTTCTTCCTCGGCAAAGCCGACGATCTCGAAGTGGAACGGCAGCTTTTCTCCCTGTTCATGCAGATGGCGCACCACGGCGATCGGCAGCACGATGCCGAGCCGGCCATCGTATTTGCCGCCATTGCGCACGGTGTCGTAGTGCGAGCCCGTCATCAGGGTCTTCGCGCCCGGCACGTTCGACTCATGGCGCCCCACCACATTGCCGACCGCGTCTACCGTCACCTGCATGCCGGCCTCCCGCATCCAGGCGGCCAGTTGCGCGGCCGTCTGCTGGTGGGCCGGCGTCATGTAGGCGCAGGTCAGGTTGTAGCTGCTGTCGCTGTGGCCGGCCAGGGTTTCGCAGTGGCGCATGATGGCCGGGCCGAAAGGCAGGCGGACATCGAGCAGGTCGTTCAGGCGCAGTTCGGCGATGCGCTTGATCTGGCGCAGCGATTCGGCAAGCTCGTCGGGCCGGCGGTTTTTCAGGCGCCGCGCGAAGGTGGTGATGATGTCCTGGCGCGTCAGGCCTTCGCCGGTCGGGCCTTTCACGGCCAGAATAAAGGGGAAGCCGAACCTGGCGTTGTAGTCGGCGTTCAGGCGCTGCAAAGTGGAAAATTCTTCCGCGCTGCACAGGTGCAGGCCGGACTTCGCCTGTTCGCGCGTGGACTCGGCCGTCAGCTGGCCGGCAATCGCGGCCTTGCCGGCCAGTTCCGGATGGGCACGGATCAGGCCCAGCTGTTCGGCAGGCGAGGCCAGGCCCAGCACCCGCTGCAGTTCGCGCTTGAGCGCCGTCAGGCTGGCAAACGGCCTTGCTGCTGCCGCGCGGCGGGCGATCCAGGGCGAGTGTTCGTAGATGCCGTGCAGTTGCTGGACAAACTGTTCGGCGCTGCTGGCGTTCAGGTCGGAAAGGGAAGTCATGGGTATCCAATCATGCAAGCGGTGATGATAGCGCCGGGTGGCCGTGTGCGTTATATGCGCGCGCTGATAAGGCTTATCTCTTGATGAGCGCTTTGGCTGCCGCGCTGACCTGGTCGCGCAGCCATTTGTGTTCGGGCGCCTGGTGCACGCGCTGGTGCCACAGCTGGTAAAAACGCATCGGCGGAAATTTCAGCGGCACGGTATACGTTTTCAGCGGCAGGGTCTTTTCATAGAAGCGCATGAACTGGCGGCCGGTGGTCAGCACCAGGTCGGTCTGCGTCAGCATATACGGGATCAGGCCGAAGTAGGCCGATTCCACCACCACATTGCGCTGCAGGTTTTGCCGTTCCAGGAAGGAGTCGATCACGCCGTGGTAGCCGGGCATCATGGGCGAGGGCGCCACATGGGGCAGGCTCAGGTAATCATCGAGCGTCATCGCGTCGCTGGCGGTGCGGCGCGCATAGGCGTTTTCCGCATGCATGGCGCAGATGATGGGATCTTCGAACAGTTTCGAGATGTGCAAATGGGCGGGCGGCTCGTCCCAGTTGGCGATCACCAGGTCCAGGCCGCCGTCGGACAGCTGGCGGATATGGTCGATGCCCGGCCCCAGGCTGTGCAGCACCACGCGGCTTTTCGGCGAACCGCGCCGCAGCAGCGCCACCACGTTGGGCAGGAACTGGCTGTCCAGGTAGTCGGGCGCGGCGATATGAAAGGTGCGCGCCTCTTCCTGCGCCACGAACGGTGTCTTGCGCACGAACAGGCTTTCCGTCTGGTCCAGGATGCGCTTGGCGGGATTGAGCAGGCTTTCGCCATGCTGGGTCGGCACCATGCCGCGCGCGCCGCGCACCAGCAGCGGGTCGCCCGTCAGCTCGCGCAGCTTGCGCAGCGAGGCGGAAATCGACGGCTGCGGCTGGTTCAGTTTGAGCGCCACGCGCGAGACATTCTTCTCCACCAGCAGCAGGTACAGGATGCGGATCAGGTGCAGGTCGAGGTGTTGCGGCAGGCTGGACATGGGCGGTGGCTGGGTTGTATATCGATTCGGATATGTCAAATATACGATATTTTTCATGTGGCGGGCGATGAATCCGGCTATCTTGTGTAAATTGGCACGAATATTGGTTCTGCCGTAGCTCCAGGAATAACTCAAGGAATAATATGGAAGTGTTTGCCTACCTGATCCCTTACGGCCTTGAATGGCTGAACCTGATCGTCCGCTGGTTGCACGTGATTACCGGCATCGCCTGGATCGGCGCTTCCTTCTATTTCGTCTGGCTCGACAATTCCATCCGCCCGCCCGCGCCCGGCTCCGAGCTGGCAAAGAAGGGCGTGTCGGGCGAGCTGTGGGCCGTGCATGGCGGCGGCTTCTACAACCCGCAAAAATACCTGGTGGCGCCCGCCGAACTGCCGAAGGAACTGCACTGGTTCAAATGGGAGGCGTATTCGACCTGGCTGTCCGGCTTTGCCTTGCTCACCATCGCGTATTACTTCAACGCCCAGGCCATGATGATCGACAAGTCGGTGATGGACCTGTCGAGCGGCCAGGCGATCGGCATCGGCATCGCCACTCTGGTGATCGGCTGGACCGTGTACGACCTGCTGTGCCGCTCGCCCTTGGCCAGACATGAACTGTGGTTCGGCGTGGTGGTGTTCGCGCTGATCGTGGGGGCCGCCTATGCGCTGACGCATCTGCTGAGCGGACGCGCGGCGTATATCCATGTGGGCGCCATGATCGGCACCATCATGGTGGCCAACGTGCTGATGCTGATCATACCCGGCCAGCGCAAGATGGTCGAAGCGATGGCGGCCGGCAAGCTGCCCGACCCGAAACACGGCCTGAAGGCCAAGCAGCGCAGCGTCCACAACAATTACTTTACCTTGCCGGTGCTGTTCATCATGATCAGCAACCACTATGCGATGACCTACCGTAACGATCACGCCTGGCTGGTGCTGGCGCTGATCATGGCGGCCGGCGTGTTTATCCGCCACTTCTTCAACCTGCGCCACAAGGGCCGGGTGGAATGGCGCTATCCGGCCCTCGGCGTGGCACTGCTGGTGGGCGTGGCCGTGGCGATCGCGCCCAAGGCGCCGGTGGCTGTTGCCGCCGCGCCGGTGGTCGACCAGGCCGCGCAATTCAAGTCCGTGCATGCGATCATTGCCCAGCGCTGCGCCACCTGCCATTCGGCGAAACCCACGCAAGCGGGCTTTGCCACGGCGCCGGCCGGCATGATGCTCGATAATGAAACGGAAATCCGCCAGCATGCGGCGCAGATCTACAAGCAGGCCATCGAGCTGAAAGCCATGCCGATCGGCAACCTGACCAATATGACGGACGCCGAGCGCACGGAGCTGGGCGCCTGGCTGCAACAGACACTGCAAGGAACAAAATGAGCACGCAAGAACAACAAATCACGGCCTGGATCGACGCCCACTTCGACGAGGAAGTCGCTTTCCTGCAACAGGTGGTGCAAGTGCCCACCGACACGCCGCCGGGCAATAACGCGCCGCATGCGGCCAGGGTGGCGCAACTGCTGGAAGCCTACGGCTGGGAGGCCGAGCAGCATGCGGTACCCAGCGAGCAGGTCGAGGCGTATGGCATGCAAAGCATCACCAACCTGATCGTGCGCCGGCCGTACGCGGCCGGTGGCCCCACCGTGGCCCTGAACGCCCACGGCGACGTGGTGCCGCCCGGCGACAACTGGACCTATCCGCCGTACGGCGCGCAAGTGGTTGACGGCTACCTGTACGGGCGCGCGGCGGCCGTCTCGAAAAGCGATTTCGCCACCTATGTGTTTGCCACGCGCGCGTTGGAGGCGCTGGGCATTCCCTTGCAAGGCCAGCTGGAATTGCACTTTACGTATGACGAGGAATTCGGCGGCCTGCTGGGACCTGGCTGGCTGCTCGAGCAAAAATTGACCAAGCCCGATTTCGTCATCGCGGCTGGCTTCAGCTACAACATCGTCACGGCCCATAACGCCTGCCTGCAGCTGGAAATCACGGTGCACGGCAAGTCCGGTCATGGCGCCATGCCGGAAACCGGCGTCGATGCGCTGCAGGCGGCCAGCAAGATCCTGAACGCCCTCTACGGCCAGCTGCCGGAACTGAAAAAGATCAAATCCAAGGTCCCCGGCATCGACTCGCCGACCATGCTGGTGGGCCGCATCGACGGCGGCACCAATACCAATGTGGTGCCGGGCAAGGTCACCATGAAAATGGACCGCCGCATGATCCCCGAAGAAGATCCTGTGGCGGTCGAAGCGCAGGTGCGCGCGCTGATCGAAGACGCCGTGCAGGGCGAGCCGGGCATCCGCATCGAGATCCGCCGCCTGCTGCTGTCGCATGCGCTGCGGCCCTTGCCGGGCTCGGAACAGCTGGTGGCCAATCTGCAGAAGAATGCGCTGGCGATTCTGGGCGAGACCATTCCCGCCCAGGGCACGCCCCTGTATGCGGACGCGCGCCTGTACGGCGAGCATGGCATTCCCGCCGTGCTGTATGGCGCAGGGCCGCGCACGGTGCCCGAGTCGAATGCGAAAAAGGCCGACGAGCGGCTGGCGCTGGAGGATTTGCGCCGTGCCAGCAAGATCGTTGCATTGACCCTGCTGGACTTCCTGGCAGCGAAGTAAGGCCAGGGTCTCAGGCAGTCAGGCGCGCAAAAATCTGCTCGGTCATCCTGGCGCGGCGCGCGGCTGAAAAATGCTGTGGATTGAGGGTGTAGGAAACCAGGAAGCCGTCCGTCAGGGCGACGATCAGGTCGACTTCATCCTTGATGCTGGCCACGGGGGCGATTTCGCCCAGCTTGACCGCTTCGCGCAGGTGGCGCTCCAGGTAGCCGCGCCAGCGATCGTAGATCTGCACAAAACGCTCGGCCAGTGCCGCATCGTGGACGGCGCTGCTCCAGAAGGCCAGTGAAATCATGGCCATCGACTCCTCGGCGGGCGAGGGCAGGTGCTCGTCGACGATGACCCTGATCTTCTCCATTGCGGTGCGGCAGGCCGCCATCCTCTGCCCGATGCGTACGTACACGCCCTCGGTGAGCGCTTCGATCGCAAAATTGATCATCTCGTTCTTGTCGCTGAAATAGTGCGCCAGTGTGCCGCTGCTCACGCCGCCTTCCTTTGCAATGCTGCGCACGGTGACATTGTTGATGCCCTGCTTGGCAATCGCGCGCAGTATCATGCGGCTGATTTCCGCCTTGCGCGCTTCGTGGTCTACAATTTTTGGCATCGTGTTGATCGTCCGGAGAGGGCATAAATCATAGCATGCGTGCCCTGTGGCCTGGCGTGGATCGTCCAGGGCATGGATGCTCATTCTTTTTAACATAACAGTTGTATTATAAAAATGACTGAACTAGAATGGCACCATCTTTTGAGCAGGAGGACGACCTCCCCCGGGATCGGGAATGTTTTCCGGGACGGCCCGGTACAAGGAGAAGTGCGATGGCCTGGTTGTTCTTGCTGGTAGCGGGTTTGTTTGAAGTGGTGTGGGCATACTCGATGAAGCTGTCCGAGGGCTTCACGAAGCCGTGGGCGTCCAGCGTCACGCTGGTGATGATGATCGCCAGTTTTGCGCTGCTGTCGATGGCGATGAAAACCATTCCGCTGGGGACGGCGTATGCCATCTGGACCGGTATCGGCGCCATCGGCGCCTTCGTGGTCGGCATCGTCTTTCTGAGCGAGCAGCTGAGCGTGGCGCGCGTCTGTGCGGTGGCCCTGATCGCCGCCGGACTGGTGCTGATGAAATTGTCATCGGCGCACTGATCGCGTGAACCCATGAGCAATCTTGCGATGTATGCCCTGCTGGCGGGACTATTGGGACTGTGCTGCCTGTGGACGGCCTGGCTGGAACACCAGCACGGCACGCGCAGCAGCTTTGGCTTCATGCGCGTGCTGGCGGTGCTGCTGTTGCTGGGCAGCGTGGCGCTGGCCCTGCTGGACTTCCTGGCAGCGAAATAGGGCGGTGCTTTGGCATACAATGGGGCGAACTCACCACCCGTGAAGAAGAACCTCATTGATTGAAGAGCCAAATTGAATACCCGTTTTCTCGAAGCGTTTGTCTGGGCCGCGCGGCTGGGCAGTTTCCGTACGGCGGCCGACAAGCTGCATATCACGCAGGCGGCCATCTCGAACCGCATCGCCTCGCTGGAGCAGGACTTCGGCACGCGCCTGTTCGACCGCGACGCGCGTGAGATCCGCCTGACCTTCGCCGGGCGCAACCTGCTCGGCTATGCCGAACGCATGCTGGAGTTGTGCCGCGACATGTATGCGGCCAATTCCTCGCCCTCGCACATCACGGGCGAAGTGCGCATCGGCGTGATCGAAACCATCGTCCACACCTGGCTGATTCCGTTCCTGCAGCGGGTGCAGGAACGCTATCCCGGCATCGAGATCCAGCTGACGTCCGAATCGACGCGCCGCCTGCACGAGCAGTTGCAGCAGGGCGAACTCGATATCGCGCTGCAGACCGACATGCTGACGGGCGACCATATCCGCAGCACCGGCAGCGGCGCCATTGCCATGGGCTGGGCGGGTAGAAAGGCTGACTGGCCCGATACCGGCACGCCATTCACCGTGGCGCAACTGGCGCAGCACCCCATCATCACCATGAACCGCGGCTCGCAGCCGCATTCGGCCTTGAAGGCCCTGTGCCAGGACGAGGGCGTGCAGCTGGGGCGGGTGCATTGCGTCAGCTCGATTTCGGCCATCGTGCGCCTGGTGAAAGCGGGCTTCGGCATCGCCGTGCTGCCGCTGGCGCCCCTGCGCGAAGAGATCGAACAGGGCCATATCGCGCTGATCCCGTGCGCCAGCGTACTCGCGCCGCAGCGCATCGTGATCAGCTACAGCGAGGACCTGACGACCGAAGCGATTCAGCTGGTGGCCATGCTGGCGTGCGAGGAGGCGGCCAGGTTTACGCTGGGACTTGGCGACGCTTATGGGGTGAGCGGGCCAGCCACAAGAAAAACTTATCAGTCGCGTTCAGAATAACCCGTTTGCCATGCGCTGGGCCGCACCCTATTCTGGGACTGCACCCACCATCGAACGGATTATCATGACCACTTCCACCCCTACCTTGCCCGGCATCCTGTTTGTCTGGACCAGCGCCGACCCGGAACACGAACTCGATTTCAACCGCTGGTACGACCGCGAACACGTGGAAGAACGCGTGCGCATCCCCGGTTTCGTCAGCGGCACGCGCTACCAGAGCGTGCGCGGTCCGCGCAAATACCTGGGCCTGTACCGCACCACGTCGCTCAATGCCTTCCAGACGCCGGACTACTTCAAGGCTTTCGGCCAGCAGACGCCGTGGTCATTGACCAACCTGGAGCGCATGCGCGACCCGATGCGCCGCGTGTGCGCGATCGAGGCCGAAGCCGGTGCCGGCACGGGCGCCTGGCTGGCCGTGCTGCGCCTGGGCGCCAGTGCCATCGGCCAGGACGGCGCGGCGGTGGCCAGGGTGGCAGAATTGGGCCGCGCGCTGCTGCAGCTCGACGGCGTGATATATGCGCGCCTGCTGACGCCCGATGCCAACCTGTCCGGCCCCTTGCCGGCCGAGCGGAAGGAGGGCCGCGTGCTCGATCCGCTGTTCCTGATCGACGCCTCGTCCGAAAGCGCGGCCGTGGCGGCGGTGACCCAGGCCAGCGCGGCGCTGGGCCTCGATCCTGAGGAGGCGGCCATCTTGCAGTTGTCGTGGCAGCTGCGCGACACCGACCTGCGGGCTGCGTAAGAAAACGGCTGTCGCTGCACCGATAAAACGAGACACAGACCACGGCGCGCGGCACCGCACCGCGCGCCGGAGCTGCAATAAAAAACTGACGAGAGGTAGGCAATGACGACATTTACCACGGCAAGCGATACACACGCCGCCCCGGCCGCCGCCGGGAAGGCCAAGACCGGCCGCCTGGCCACGGCCAGCATGGTCGGCACCACCCTGGAATGGTATGACTTCACGGTCTACAACACCATGGCGGCGCTGATCTTCAACCACCTGTTCTTCCCGTCGTTCGACCCGCTGACGGGCACCATCCTGGCGTTTTCCACCTATGCGGTCGGTTATGTGTCGCGTCCCATCGGCGGCGTGATCTTCGGCCACCTGGGCGACAAGCTGGGACGCCGCTTCGTGCTGGTGGTGACCCTGATGCTGATGGGCGTGACGACCGGCCTGATGGGCCTGTTGCCGACCTATGAAACGGCCGGCATCTGGAGCCCGGTTCTGCTGGTGGCGCTGCGCTTCGTGCAGGGCATCGCCCTCGGCGGCGAATGGGCCGGCGCCGTGCTGATCTCGGTCGAACATGGCGCACCGGACAAGCGCGGGCGCAATGCTTCGTGGACCCAGGTCGGGCCGTCGTTCGGCACCCTGCTGGCGACCGGCTGCATCGGCCTGATCACCTACCTGCTGCCGCATGAGGACTTTATGGCCTGGGGCTGGCGCATTCCGTTTGTCGCCAGCCTGCTGCTGGTGGTGTTCGGCATGTGGATACGCAGCGGCATCGAAGAGACGCCCCTGTTCAAGGAACTGGACCAGCAGGATGCGAAAGCGGAAGCGCCGATCGGCGATGTGCTGCGCCTCTACTGGCGCCGCCTGCTGATCGCCGGCGGCGTGCGCATCGGCTCGGACGTGCTGTATGCGCTGGTGGTGGTGTTTACGCTGACCTATGTGACGACCGTACTGCACCTGTCGTCGACCCTGGCCCTGACGGCCATCATGATCGGCACCGCCTGCAACGCATTGGCTGTACCGCTGTTCGGCGCGCTGTCGGACCGTATCGGCCGGCGCCCCGTGTATGCGCTGGGCGCCGTGCTGGGCCTGGTGTGGGCGTTTGCCTTCTTCACCCTGCTCGACACGGCCAGTCCGGCCGCCATCGTCATCGCCGTGGTGGTGGGCCTGGTCATCCACGCCATCATGTACGGCCCGCAGGCCGCGTTCGTGATCGAGCAGTTCCCGACCCGGGTGCGCTATGCGGGGTCCTCGCTGGCCTACACCCTGGCCGGCGTGATCGGCGGCGGCTTTGCACCGCTGATCATCGCCAGCCTGTACCGCTCGTATGCGAGCACCGTGGCCGTGTCGCTGTATGTGGCCGCCGCGCTGCTGGTCACCGGCGCGGCCGTCTATGCCGCGCGTGAGACGGGCCGTGGCCCACTGGAGGAATGACATGACGACACTGCACTTTACACTGGCCGGCCACGGCCCCGTGACTTTTGACATCGACCAGCTGATCATCGCCGGCTGGACCGGCCGCGACGCGGCCATGGTCGAACACCATATCGCCGAACTGGAAGCGATCGGCGTGGCGCGCCCGAAAAGCGTGCCGACTTTTTACCGCGTGGCGGCCGCGCTGCTCTCAAGCGACGCCGCCATCGAAGTGCCGGGCACGGACTCCTCGGGCGAGGCCGAATTCGTGCTGTTCTCGACGCCATTGGGCCTGCTGGTCGGCATCGGCTCCGACCATACCGACCGCAAGGTGGAAAGCTATGGCGTGACGGTGTCGAAACAGATGTGCGGCAAACCGGTGGGCGCTACCCTGTGGCGCCACGAGGACGTGGCCGGCCACTGGGATCAGTTGCAGATGCGCGCGTGGCGCGAGCGCGATGGCGCCCCCGCGCTGTACCAGGAAGGGCTGGTGACGCGCATGCTGGCGCCGGACGATTTGATCAGGCGCTACACGGGACAAGCCACGCTGCCGGTCGGCAGCGCCATGTTCTGCGGCACCCAGCCCATCATCGGCGAGATGGGCCATGGCGACGCCTTTGAGCTGGAGCTGTATGATCCAGCCTTGCAGCGCCGCCTGCGGCATCGCTATGCGGTGCAAACCCTGCCCGTGGAAGGATAAGAGATGACAAAGACAATCCGTGAACTGGCGGCAGACCTTGCCGCGGAACGCCTCACCAGCGTGGCGCTCACGCAAGAGATGCTGGCGCGCGCCGAAGCGCACCGTGCCGAGGGCGGCCATGCCTATGTCAGCCTGGACGGCGAACAGGCTTTGAAAGAAGCGCGCGCCAGCGATGCGCTGCGCGCCGCCGGCGTGGTGGCGTCGCCATTGGCCGGCATCCCGATTTCGATCAAGGACCTGTTCGACGTGCGCGGCCAGGTCAGCAGCGCGGCGTCCCTGGCGCTGACCGACGCGCCGCCGGCCGCCAGCGACGCCGTGGCGGTGGCGCGGCTGCGGGCGGCCGGCGCCGTGCTGCTGGGCCGCAGCAACATGAGCGAATTCGCGTTTTCCGGCCTGGGTCTCAATCCCCATTACGGCACGCCGCGCAATCCGCACGACGAGCGCCGGGTGGCCGGTGGCTCCACCTCGGGCGGCGCCGTGACGGTGGCGCTGCAGATGGCGGCCGGCGCGCTGGGCACGGATACGGGCGGCTCGATCCGCATTCCGTCCGCGTTCTGCGGCCTGACGGGCTTCAAGCCGACGGCGGCGACCGTGCCGCTGGCGGGCACGGTGCCGCTGTCACGTTCGCTGGACTCGGCCGGCCCGATCGCCAACAGCGTCGATTGCTGCGCCATCCTGCATGCGGCGCTGTCCGACCAGGAGCTGTCCACCGAGGCGCCCAGGCTGGCCGGCCTGCGCTTCGGCTATACCGCTGATTTTGTGGGCGCCGGCGTCGATGCGCAGGTGCGGCAGGCCTTCGATGCCGCGCTGGCGCAGTTGCGCGCGGCCGGCGCGCTGGTGGAACAGTTCGATTTTCCCGAACTGCTGCAGCTGCCGGCCATCAATGGCGGCGGCGGCCTGGTGGCGGCCGAAGCGTGGCACTGGCACCGCGAGCTGCTCGAAGCGCGCGGCGCGCAGTACGACCAGCGCGTGGCGGCCCGCATCCGGCGCGGCCAGCAGCAGGGCGCGGCCGAGTACCTGGACCTGCTCGACGCGCGCGCGCATTTGCGCGCCATCGCGCAGCAAAGGCTGGCGCCGTACGACGCCTGGCTGATGCCCAGCGTGGCCATCGTCGCGCCGGAAGTGGCGGCGCTGGAGGCCGACGATGCGACCTTCTTTGCCACCAATGGCCTGGTGCTGCGCAATGCCAGCGTGATCAATTTCCTCGATGGCTGCGCCTTGTCGCTGCCGTGCCATGACAAAGGGGAACTGCCGGTGGGCCTGTCCATCTGCGGCCTGAACGGCAGGGACGCGCGCATCCTGGCCATCGCCCGTTCGGTGGAGGCGCTGTTGCGCGAACGGTAGACACGACGGGGCGCAGAAGAATGCCTGTTTGTAATATGATAGCTGGCATTGATATGGGAAAGTCGCGCACCGCGTGCCGGCAAACTACACACTGTGCTCCGATACGACCTGATCAGCTGTCATGAATGCGGCGTGCTGTACCGAAAGCGCCCGTTGCGTCCGCGTGAAAAGGCGCGCTGCGTGCGTTGCCGCTCGGTGCTCTACCGCGGCACGTCGGCCGACCTGAATCGCGTGGTGGCGCTGACCCTGGGCGCCGCCTTTATCTTCCTGATCGCCCAGTTCTTCCCCATCGTCGAACTCGACGTCAATGGCCTGACCTCCAGCGCCACCCTGCTGGGCGCCATCCGCGTGCTGTGGCACGAGCAGATGCACGTGGTGGCCACCATGGTGTTTTTATTTACCATGCTGTTTCCCGCCATCGAACTGGGCTCCCTGCTGTATGTGTCGCTGGGCCTGCGGCTGGGCGTGAAAGTGCCTGGCTTCAGCCTGGTGCTGCGCGCGGTGCAGACGGCGCGCGCCTGGGGCATGACGGAAGTGCTGATGATCGGCATCCTGATCACCGTGATCAAGATGACCAGTCTCGCCACCGTGGTGCCGCGTCCGGGCCTGTTCGCCTTTGGCGCGCTGACCATGATGCTGGCGATCGTCGTCTCGTTCGACCCGAAGGCGCTGTGGAACGCGGGCGACGACCTGGCGCGGCAGGCCTTGCCCGGCATCCGTTACAAGTCATTTGAACCGGGCGACGCATTGCTGCCCTGCCACAGCTGCGGCCTGGTGGCGCCACCGGGCGGCACGGCCAGGCATCCGCATTGCGTGCGCTGCGGCGCCACCTTGCATGGGCGCCATCCGGACAGCATCAACCGCACCTGGGCGCTGCTGATCGCGGCGGCCATCCTGTATATCCCCGCCAACCTGCTGCCCGTGATGTATACCCACTCGCTGTTCGGCGTCGAGGATGACACCATCATGAGCGGCGTGGTGTTCTTCTGGACCAGCGGCTCGAAAGGCCTGGCCATCATCATCTTTATCGCCAGCGTGGTGGTGCCGATGCTGAAACTGGCAACCCTGGCGCTGCTGGCGTTTACGGCGCAGCGCCGTTCACGCTGGCGCCCGGAGCAGCGCACAAAACTGTACCGCATGGTCGAATTCATCGGCCGCTGGTCGATGCTCGATATTTTCGTGGTGACCCTGACGGTGGCGCTGGTGCGCTTCGACGCGCTGGCCGTGATCACGGCCGGCCCGGGCGCGCTGGCCTTTGGCGCGGTGGTGGTGCTGACCATGCTGGCGTCGATGCAGTTCGATCCGCGCCTGATCTGGGACCCGGTCGACGATGCCGCCAAACCGCATCAACCCGCTGTAAAAAACCTGGCAATTGGAGAACACCATGTCTGACAAGGAAGAGGGCGTACGCGCGCCCGACACGCGGCAATTGCCGGAACCGGACGTGGACAAGGCCAGCCGCTGGCTGCCGTCGCTGGTGTGGCTGATCCCGCTGCTGGCCGCGCTGATCGGCGCCGGCCTGGCCGCCAAGTCCATCCTCGACCAAGGGCCGACGGTGACCGTCAGCTTCAAGAGCGCCGAGGGGCTCGAACCAGGCAAGACCAAGGTCAAGTACAAGGATGTCGATATCGGCCAGGTGCGCGCCATCAACCTGGGCGAGGACCTGAGCCGCGTGCTGGTGACCATTGAAATGAGCAAGGAGGCGCGCCGGTTCGCCACCGCCGATTCGCGCTTCTGGGTGGTGCGCCCGCAGATCGGCGCCAGCGGCGTGACGGGCCTGGGCACCTTGCTGTCGGGCGCGTATATCGGCGTTGACACGGGCAAGTCCGAGGCCAAGAAGGACAGCTTCACGGGCCTGGAAAGTCCGCCCGCCGTCGATGGCGACCAGAAGGGGAAATTGTTTACCCTGCATGCGGAAAGCCTCGGTTCGGTCGACGTGGGTTCGCCCGTGTTTTTCCACCGCCTGCGCGTGGGCAAGGTGGTCAGCTTCAGCCTGGACAAGGACGGCAACGGCATTTCCATGACGGTGTTCGTCAATGCGCCGTACGACCAGTTCGTCGGCAAGAACGCGCGCTGGTGGCATGCCAGCGGCGTCGACGTGCGCCTCGATTCGAACGGCTTCAAGCTGAACACGCAATCGCTGGCGGCGCTGCTGGTGGGCGGCATCGCCTTCGAGGCGGAAAACGGCCGCAAGCCCGAACTGCCCGCGCCGGCCAATACGAATTTCCGCCTGGCCCCCGACGAGGCCAGCGCCATGCGCGCGCCCGATGGCGAGGCCATCACCACCGTATTCTATTTCGACCAGTCGCTGCGCGGCCTGCAGCCGGGCGCCACGGTGGACTTCCGCGGCATCGTGCTCGGTGAAGTACGCTCGGTGGGCATCGAATTCGATCCGGTCAGGAAGAACTTCCGCATGCCCGTCACCGTGAACCTGTATCCGGCGCGCCTGGGCATGCGCTTCCAGACGGCGGTGGCCGATGCGGAAGGCTCCAGCAGCCACCAGATGCTCGAACGCATGGTCAGCCGCGGCTTGCGGGCCCAGCTGCGCACCGGCAACCTGCTCACCAGCCAGCTGTATATCGCGCTCGACTTCTTCCCGAAAGCGGCCAAGGTGGCGCTCGACACCAGCAAGTATCCGCTGGAAGTGCCCACCGTGCCGAACACGCTCGACGAATTGCAGACGCAGGTGGCCAGCATCGCCAGGAAGCTCGACCAGATTCCGTTTGCCGATATCGGCAATAATCTGAACGCTACCATCAAGGAAGCCAACGCGCTGTTCAAGCAGCTTGACAGCCAGGTGGTGCCGGAAATGCGCGGCACCCTGACGGCGGCAAAAAATACCTTTGGTATGGCCGAACAGGTACTGCAAAAGGATTCGCCGCTGCAGTCCGACGTGCGCCAGGCCTTGCAGCAGCTGACGCAAACCCTGCAATCGCTGAACGCCCTGACCGATTACCTGGAACGCCACCCCGAGTCGCTGATCCGTGGCAAACAAGGAGATGACAAGAAATGAAGACGATCTTTGCCATGCTGGCCGCCACCGTGCTGCTGGGCGCCTGCTCCACGCCGCAGCCCGAGCATTTCTATACGCTGTCCGGCGGCGGCCAGTCGAACCTGCAGCCGGCCAAGCCGGTGCAGTACTATGTCGAGATGCTGGCCGTCAGCGTGCCGCAGCAGGTCAGCCGCAACCAGTTCGTGGTGACGGCGCCGTCGGGCCGCATCGAACTGCTGGAGCAGCAGCGCTGGGCCGGGCCCCTGGCCGGCGAGATCGGCCAGGCGCTGTCGACCGCAGTCACGGGTGACCTGGGCGCGATCGACGTGTTCCGCACGCCGTATCCGGACAAGCTGCCGGTCTACCGCATCAGCACCAATGTGCAGCGCTTCGAATCGGTGATGAACCAGTATGCGCTGATCGACGCCGTGTGGAGCGTGCGCGAGCTGGCCAGCAACAAGGTCGTCACCTGCCGCACGGTGGCCAATGAAAAGACGGGCGCCGGCTATGACGAACTGGTGCTGGGCCACCGCCGCGCCGTGCAATCGATATCGAAACAGATGGCCGATGTGGTGCGCGGTTTCGGCGCGGGCAATGCCGTTTGTCCCGCCATTTGAAAGAAAATACATGTCACTGATTGATTTTGCTACCTTGTCCACACTGGCCGCCACCTCGGCCGGCATCACGCAACCGTGCAGCTGCTGCGCCGTGCCGCTCGACGCCTGGCAGCGTTTGCCCACCTCGCTGGAGCTGGACCGCTTCGAGGAAGTGGGTACGCTGGTCGTTGACGCCTACGACGAGCCGAGTTTCAAGGAATATCACCCGCAGGGCACGCGCGACGACAGTCCCGATGCGCCGATCGCGCCGCGCTACTATCCGGCCAACCGCAGCCAGGTGGCGCGCTGCCTGAATTGCGGCCGCCACTACCTGCGCTACAACGAGGCCGGCGGCTATTTCACCGAGTTGCGCATCCGCGCGTTGCGGCCGGAATTACTGGTCGATGCCGCCTAGGCTTTCCTTCACATGCGCAATACCCTGCTCGTCGTAGATCGCATACACGGCCGCCAGCATGTTCGCCAGCTCCGGTGAATGATCCATCTGGCGCACGCTGAACAGGATGGGCGAATACGCATGCGTGTCCTCTAGTGGACGATAGACCACGCTGCGGTGGTGCATGGCCTGCACGCTTTCCGGCACGATGGCGATGCCCTGGCCGGCCGCCACCAGGCCCAGTGAAATCTGCAGTTCGCGCACCTCCGTCACGCGGCCCGGCGTCAAATGGCCGGCGCTGAACATGGCCAGCACCTGGTCGGCAAAGCTGGGCCGGGGCGCTTTCGGATATACCAGCAGCGTGTCGTGCAGCAGGTCGGTCAGGCGCAGGCCTGCGCCGCTGGCGGCCAGCCGGTGGCCGGGCGGCAGCGCCACCACCAGCCGCTCTTCGCGCAGCAGGATGCGCCGGATGCTGGCGTCTTCGCCCGTCAGTCGGCCGAAACCCACGTCGATGCGGCCATCTTTGAGCGCCGCCAGCTGTTCCATCGTCGTCATCTCGTGCAGGCTGACGTCCACCTGCGGATGCAGTTCGCTGTAGCGGTGCACGATGTCGGGCAACTGGCCGTACAAGGTGGACGCGACAAAACCGATCGCCAGCGTGCGTTCCAGCTTGCCGATACGCTGCGTCATGGCTTTGAGGTCGCGCACCTGGTCCAGCAGGGGCCGCGCATGGGCCAGGAAGAAGCTGCCGGCTTCGGTCAGCGCCAGCGGGCGCGACCCTTTTTCGAACAGCGCCACGCCCAGCATTTCCTCCAGCTGCTGCATCTGCCGGCTCAATGGCGGCTGCGCCATGTGCAGCCGCGCGGCGGCGCGCGTGACATTCCTTTCTTCGGCCACCGCGACGAAGTAGCGCAAATGACGTAGTTCCATGTTTTTTCCTTTTCATACCTTCCAGGTATCGATTTCATACCAAAACAGTGTTGGACACGGCAGATGCCGGGGAATATCGTGGCATGGCTGCTCAAAATTATACGGAATAAATATGATTCAATATATCGAGACCTTCCTGGTGGATGTGCCGACCATCCGGCCCCACAAATTGTCGGTCGCCACCATGCATACGCAGACCCTGGTGCTGGTGCGCGTGCGCTGCGCCGACGGCATCGAAGGCTGGGGCGAGGCGACCACCATCGGCGGCCTGGCCTATGGCGAGGAAAGCCCGGAGAGCATCAAGACCAATATCGACACCTATTTCGCGCCGCTGCTGCTGGGCATGGAGGCGAGCCAGGTGGCGCGCGCGATGGCCAAGATCCGCAAGGCGATACAGGGCAACCGTTTCGCCAAGTGTGCGATCGAAACCGCCTTGCTCGACGCCCAGGCGCGCAGGCTGGGCGTGCCGCTGTCCGAATTGCTGGGCGGCCGGGTGCGCGACGAACTGCCGGTGGCCTGGACCCTGGCCAGTGGCGATACGGCCAAGGACATCGCCGAAGCCGAGCAGATGCTGGAACTGCGCCGCCACCGCATCTTCAAATTGAAGATCGGCCTGCGCGACGTGATGGACGATGTGGCCCATGTACTGGAAATCAAGCGGGCGCTGGGCCAGCGGGCCAGCGTGCGGGTCGACGTCAACCAGGCCTGGAGCGAGATGGACGCCGTGCGCGGCATCGCGGCGCTGGAAGCGGGCGGCGTGGACCTGATCGAGCAGCCTGTCAAGGCCGGCAACCATGGCGCCATGGCGCGCCTGAAACAGCGTTTTGACGTGGCCATCATGGCCGACGAAGCCTTGCATGGCCCCGACGATGCACTGGCGCTGGCGCGTGCGGACGCCGCCGACGTGTATGCCGTAAAAATCACCCAGTCCGGCGGCCTGCTGCCGGCGCTGGAAGTGGCCACCGTGGCGCGCCTGGCCGGCGTGGGACTGTACGGCGGCACCATGCTCGAAGGCGGCATCGGCACGGCCGCCACCGCCCATGTGTGCTCGACTTTTGCCGAACTGGCCTGGGGCACCGAATTGTTCGGCCCCTTGCTGCTGACCCAGGAACTGCTGCGCGAGCCGCTGGTCTACCGCGACTTCATGCTGCAGGTGCCGAGCGGGCGAGGGCTGGGCGTGGAGATCGACACCGACAAGCTGCAGGTAATGCGGCGCAAATAAGGAGAATCCATGTTATTCCATGTACGCATGACCGTAAACCTGCCGCTGGAGATGCCCGAGGCGCGGGCGACGCAACTGAAACAGACCGAAAGAGAACTGGCGCAGCGCCTGCAGCAGGAGGGCAAATGGCGCCACCTGTGGCGCATCGCCGGCCACTACGCCAACGTCAGCATCTTCGACGTGGCCAGCGTGGACGAACTGCACACCGTGCTGACCTCCTTGCCGCTGTTCCCCTACATGCAGATCGAAGTGATGCCGCTGTGCCGCCATCCGTCCGCGATCCGCGACGATGATTCCTGATTTTTTTCGCAGGCCTTTTATCACCATCATCACCATCAACGGAGACATCAAATGAACCATACCGAAATCGATACCCTCGTCAAGAAGTGGATCGTGGAAGCGGCCGACAAGCCGGCCAATCCGCGCGTGCAGCAAGTGGTGGTGCGCCTGCTGGGCGACTTGTGCAAGACCATCGAAGACCTGGACCTGACGCCGAACGAAGTGTGGAGCGGCATCTCGTATATGGCAGCCGCAGGCGCTGCGAATGAACTGGGCCTGCTGGCGGCGGGCATGGGACTCGAACATTTTCTCGACCTGCGCGCCGACGAGGCGGAAGCGAAGGCGGGCCTGTCGGGCGCCACGCCGCGCACCATCGAAGGGCCGCTGTATGTGGCGGGCGCACCGGAGAGCGTGGGCTTCGCGCGCCTCGATGACGGCAGCGAAAGCGACCGCGCCGAAGTGCTGTTCATGCAAGGCACCGTGTTCGACGCCGACGGCCGGCCGGCGCCGGGCGCCCAGGTCGAAGTGTGGCATGCGAACCTGATGGGCAATTACTCGTTCTTCGACCAAAACCAATCGCATTTCAACCTGCGCCGCACCATTGTCGCCGACGAACAGGGCCGCTACCAGTTCCGCAGCATCCTGCCGGTCGGCTATGGCTGTCCGCCGGACGGCACCACCCAGCAGCTGTTGAATTTGCTGGGCCGCCACGGCCAGCGTCCCGCGCACATCCATTTCTTTATCAGTGCCGACGGCCACCGCAAGCTGACCACGCAGATCAATATCGATGGCGACGCCTATCTGTGGGACGATTTCGCGTTTGCCACCCGTGACGGCCTGGTGCCGGCCATTACCCGCATCGACGATCCGGCCCAACTCGACGCACTGCGCCTGGACCAGCCGTACGCCTCGATCGACTTCGATTTTCATTTGAGCCGCGACAGCGCCGCGCTGCCCACGGCGCTGGTCGAGCGTCCCCGCGCGACGGCATAAGGAGAGCCCATGCAGCCGCCTTTGATCATCGACGGAACCTCCCTGCATTACCGCCTGGATGGCGATCGCGCCCGTCCCTGCGTAGTGCTGTGCAATTCGCTGGGCACGGACTTGTCCATGTGGGATGCCCAGACCGACGCGCTTGCCGAAGACTTTTTTGTGGTGCGCCATGATAGTCGTGGCCATGGACAGTCGGGCCTGGGGGCGGAATCCTTCGGCATTGACCGGCTGGGACTGGACGTGATCGCGCTGCTGGACCATCTGCGCATCGAACGCGCCGCGGTCTGCGGCATCTCGATGGGCGGGCTGGTCGGGCAATGGCTGGCGATCCACCATCCGCAGCGCCTGACTGCCCTGGTGCTGGCCAATACGGCGGCGCGCATCGGCAGCGTCGAGGGCTGGCAGGGGCGCGCCGCGCTGGTGCGCAGCGAAGGCATGGATACGGTGGCCGATGGCGCGGCCGGGCGCTGGTTTACCGCGCCGTTTATCGCGCGCGAAACGGCCACCGTGGCGCGCATGGTCGATACATTGCGCCGGCAGGATGCGGGTGGCTACGCCGCCTGCTGCGAGGCGCTGGCGCAGGCCGATCTGCGTGCCTGGGTGGCGGCCATCACGGTGCCCACACTGGTCATCGCCGGCGAGCATGACCCCGTCACCACCGTCAACGACGCGCACGAGCTGCGGCAGGCGATCGCGGGTGCCCGCCTGGCCACCCTGGACGCTTCGCATCTGTCGAACGTCGAAGCGCCTGCGGCATTTGGCGCCGCGCTGCGCGAGTTTCTGCGGTCCTAACTCCCCGCTCGCAGGGCCAGTATCATCATCCCCGACGCCAGCGCCCACAGTCCCAGTCCGGCCCATGCCCGGCTGGCGCTGCGCGCATGAAACACCCACAGCGCCGCCACCGTGTACACCGCAAAACTGAGCAGGCTGGCGATCAAGACCGCGTCGGCGCGCGAGGCGTTCGAGACGCGCGGCAGCAGCAGCGCCAGCGCGGACGACAACAAGGCTGCCAGGCCATAGCCGCCCAGCGCGGCGGCCAGTACGCGGCTGGCGATGCTCCAGCGCCAGGCGGCGCCCATCTTGCCTTTGGCCGGTTTGCTCATGCGCGCGCCTCCCTCGGCACCTGTTTCACAGCCGCCTTGTCTTGCCAGACTCGGTGAATGCGCCAGGCGCAGCCGGCGAAGGCCACCCCCAGCGCCAGCGCCGTCAGTTCCACACCAAAGCGCATGGCGTCGCCGGTCAGCGCATAGCGCCACAGCTGCTGGCCGGTGGTGGCCTGGTTCAGCAGCGGCAGCGCCAGGCATAGCGCGGCCGCCACGGCAAACTGCTCGACCCAGGGGCGGCCCGGCGAGCGCAGCAGCGCATGCAGCAGGGTGGCCGCCCATAGCCACAGGAAGACGCGGATTTCCCATATGTCGCGCTGCGCCAGTTCGGCCGGCAGCAAACGGTTGCCCCACAAATAGCCGATCGAGGCGATGCAGATGCCGGCCATGGCCGCCACGCTGAACGCTTCGATCACGCGATACACGGCGCCGGTGGCGGCGCCGAATTCCAGTGCGCTTTTGCGGCGCCGCTTGACCATGAACAGATTGGCGCCGGTCGCCACCATCACGGTGCCCAGCAGGCCGCTGATAAAGTACAGCCATTTGATCGGCCAGCCGCCGAAGCGCGCGACGTGCAGCGCTTCCATCACGTGATGCACCTGTTCGCTGGCAAAACCGGCGGGCGGTTCGGGCCGCTGCACCTGCAGCACGGCGCCGCTGACGCCATCGAACGTGACGATGCCGGGCGCCTGCAGGATGGTGCCGCCATGGCTGCCCACCTCGGCGTTCGCGAACACGCGCACTGTCGCTTGCAGGTCGCCCGGCTGCTGCACCAGCACCATGGTCACTGGCTTGCCCAGCAGCAGCTGCGCCGACGCCAGCATGGGCGCCAGCGGCAGCAGTTGCGCCGGCGTGCCCGAGCGTTTCCTGGCAACCGGCGGCGCCGCGTCGTGCGCCAGTTCCTGCTGGTAGCGGGCGTAGGGTTCATCGCCGCCATAGGCCGTTTGCAGCGGCCAGGGCATGTAGCTGCTGTAGAAAAACGCCACTCCCGTGTAGACGATCATCAGCAAAAAGGGCAAGGTAAACACGGCGCTGGCGTTATGCGCGTCGAGCCAGGAGCGTTGCCCTTTGCGCGGGCGAAACGTAAAGAAGTCGGCAAAGATGCGCCGGTGTACGATCACGCCCGACACCAGCGCCGCCAGCGCGCACATGGCGATCCAGCCCACCAGCCAGTAGCCCGGCACGCCCCCATGCAAGGTGTAGTGAAAGCTCATGAAGTGCCGGCCGCCTTCGGTCTTGCGGCCCCACGGTCCGGGCAGCAGTTCGCCGGTCTGCGGGTGCAGCGCCGCCTGCTGGTTGCCCTTGCCGACTCTTGACACCAGCTGCAGCGCGTCGCCCGGCTGCCTGGGCAGGTCCAGGCGCCAGAAGCTGGCCTTGGGCGCGGTGGCTGATAAATGCCGGATGGCCGCGTCCAGCGCCAGCGGCGCGCCGGTGGCGGTGTCGGACAGCAAGGGCCGCGCTTCCATCCAGCGCGTGATCGGTTCGCGAAACACGCTGACCGTGCCGGTGAAGAAAATCGCGCACAGCAGCCAGCCGCAGCTCAGCCCGACCCAGGTGTGCAGCCAGGCCATCGACTGGCGCAAGCCGTCCTTCATGCAGGGCCAGTCGGCGGGGGGAGGGAAGAGTGGGCTGGTGCATGGCGTGGTTCTCCAGAGGTGGCTGGCGCCCGGATCGGCGCCCATGGAAGGAAGACGCATCAGGCGCGCAAAACCTGACGTCCACCGTGAAAAAAAGTGGCAGGCGCGGATAAATTGACATTGCCAATAGGAAATTGATCCAAGTCATGATAGTTTTGGCATGTTTATGAATCGATTACTTTTGCTAAAGGTCCGACCGACATGTCTTTCCTGATCGTCCTGGCCGCCCTGGCCTTTCTGATGCTGGCAGCCTACCGCGGCTACAGCGTGATCCTGTTTGCCCCCGTGGCCGCCCTGGGCGCCGTGCTGCTGACCGATGCGTCGGCGGTGGCGCCCGTGTTCAGCGGCATCTTCATGGAAAAGATGGTGGGCTTTATCAAGCTGTATTTCCCCGTCTTCCTGCTGGGCGCCGTGTTCGGCAAGCTGATCGAAATGTCGGGCTTTTCGCAGTCCATCGTGGTGGCCGCCATCCGCTACATCGGCCGCTCGCGTGCCAATGCCGTGATCGTCGCCGTGTGCGGCGCGCTGACCTATGGCGGCGTGTCGCTGTTCGTGGTGGTGTTCGCCGTCTATCCGTTCGCGGCCGAACTCTACCGCCAGAGCAATATCCCCAAGCGCCTGATGCCGGGCGCCATCGCCCTGGGCGCATTCACCTTCACCATGGATACCTTGCCCGGCACGCCGCAGATCCAGAACATCATCCCCACCACTTTCTTTCAAACCACCGGCTGGGCAGCACCGTGGCTGGGCACCATCGGCGCCGTGCTGACGGTGGTGGCCGGCCTGGCCTACCTGGAATGGCGGCGCCGCTCGGTGATGGCCAGCGGCGAAGGCTATGGCACCGATACCCAGCCAGTGGCTTCGGCCGACCCGGCCAGCCTGCCGTCGCCGCTGCTGTCGGTGGCGCCGCTGGTGCTGGTCGGCGTGGCGAACTTTTTGCTGAGCCACTGGATTCCGCTCTGGTATGGCGCCAGCCACGTCATCACCAGCAGCGAGCTGCCGGGCCTGCACGCGCCCGTGACGACCTCGATCAATGCCGTGGTCGGCATCTGGGCAGTGGAGGGCGCCTTGTTGCTGGGGATCTTGCTGGTCTGTGCCACCGCCTTCAAGCGCATCAAGGACGGCTTTGCCGAAGGCACCAAGGGCGCGGTCGGTGGCGCCTTGCTCGCGGCCATGAACACGGCTTCCGAATACGGTTTCGGCGGCGTGATCGCCGCGCTGCCCGGCTTTATCGTGGTGCGCGACGCCCTGCGCAGCGTGCCCGACCCGCTGGTCAACGCGGCCGTCTCCGTGACCACCCTGGCCGGCATCACCGGTTCCGCCTCGGGCGGCATGAGCATCGCCCTGGCCGCCATGTCCGACAGCTTTATCGCCGCCGCCCAGCAGGCCAACATTCCGCTGGAAGTGATGCACCGCGTGGTGGCCATGGCCAGCGGCGGCATGGACACCCTGCCGCACAACGGCGCCGTGATCACCCTGCTGGCCGTGACGGGGCTGACGCACCGGCAGTCGTACCGCGATATTTTCGGCATTACCCTGATCAAGACGGCGATCGTGTTTTTGGTGATTGGGACGTATTATCTGACCGGGTTGGTGTGAGTGGGGACTGAGCGACCGGCAAGGATGGATTTGGTAGCACTGCTTACCATCCCAAGCCTCTCAGCTCTTTTTGCAACCGTATCAAGAAAATCCAGAACCCCACCCCCATGATGAGTGTCGCGATGAACACAAGTCCGCACTGCTCGCCGACCGTAAGCCTGCGCGATTTGTACAGCTTGAACGATGCCCAGAGAAAGAAACTCAGGGCGAGGAGCGCAAGCGGAAGTTTCAGCGGCCTGTCATTGAACTTGGGCAAAGAGATACCTGTGAATATCGCCAACATATCAGTCGGTCGATCAATAAAGAGCACGAAAAAGGCCATCACGGGCAGAAACCCGATGAGTAGCCCCAGGAGATAGAATTTGATGCCGTGACCCGCTGGGTGATTGAACATGGCCCTGATGCCTTCCCGGAGTATTGTTTGCCCAATCACGTGATCGTCGTAGCTCGTCGAAAAGAGCGGCGCGTGATGTCGATGGTGGCCTTCTTGCAGGCTGAACCCATTACAACCGGCGACGGATATCGTTTCAAGCCGCCGCGTCAAGGTTCGATTCATTTCCGGTTGCGCCGTCTTGATGTTCACCGCAGTGAGCGTTTCAATTGCCACGCTCGCTCGTTGCGCGCTATATTCCGTCACGCCGAAGTTGCATGCCTTTATCGATCCGATGCAGGACAGCGTCGCAACGCAATCAAGGGGTCCTCACCATCATGGATAAAATCGATTTCAACTACCTGCAGGCGTTCGTGATGGTCGCGCGCGAGCGCAGTTTTACGCGCGCCGCGCTGCAGCTGGGGGTGTCGCAATCGGCGCTCAGCCACACCATCCGCCGGCTCGAAACGCAGTTGAACGTGCGGCTGCTGTCACGCAGCACGCGCGGCGTGTCGCCGACCGAGGCGGGCGAGCGCCTGTTTGCGTCGATCGAGTCGCACTACGAGGGCATCGCGGCCAGCGTCACGCGCCTGACGGAAACCCGTGAAAAGCCGGCCGGCACGATCCGCATCACGACCCACGACCATGCCGCCAGCACGGTCGTGTGGCCGAAGATTTCGCCGCTGCTGGCGCGCTATCCCGATATCAAAGTGGAGCTCAATATCGAGTATGGCCTGATCGATATCGTCGCGCAGCGCTATGACGCCGGCGTGCGCCTGGGCGACCAGGTGGCGCAGGACATGATCGCCGTGCGCATCTCGGACGATTTGCGCATGGTGGTGGTCGGCTCGCCCGCTTACCTGGCGCAGCGCGCAGCGCCACGCGTGCCGCACGACCTGGCGGCACACCGCTGCATCAATCTGCGCCTGCCCACCTATGACAATCTGTCGTCCTGGGAATTCATGAAGGAGGGCCAGCGGCTGGACGTGCGCGTCGATGGCCAGTGCATTTTCAATACCACGCCGCAAAAAGTGCAAGCCGCATTGGAAGGCCACGGCCTGGCCTGGGTGCCGGAAGACCTGGTGGTCGCGCATGTCGCGGCGGGGCGCTTGCTGCCGGTCCTGCAGGACTGGAGCCCTACCTTTCCCGGCTACCATCTGTACTACTCTAGCCGCCGGCAACCCTCGCTGGTGTTCACCGTGGTGCTCGATGCGCTGCGCGTGTGAGGTCATGATTCATGACGGCAGCTCATGTCGCTATTGATTCATGCACGGGTATGCGCATGAGCGTGGCGCGCCTATAGTGGCTGCGTCATTCACCACGTTCAAGGAATAGCCATGCAACTCAAAAGAGTCGGCTCGCAGCCGTCAAGCAAAGGACCCGAGCAGTTTTTCACCGGCACTGTGCGGATCGACATGCTCAACAGCGCCCCCGCGCCGTCGCGCGTGTCGGTGGCCAGCGTCACCTTCGAGCCGGGCGCGCGCTCGGCCTGGCATACGCATCCGCTGGGCCAGACCCTGATCGTTACCTCGGGTTGCGGCTGGACCCAGTGCGAAGGCGAGGCCAAGGTGGAAATTCGCGCTGGCGACGTGATCTGGTGCCCGCCCGGCCACAAGCACTGGCACGGCGCCACGGCCAGCACCGCCATGACGCATATGGCGATTCAGGAGGCGCTCGATGGCGTGAACGTGGTGTGGCTGGAGAAGGTCGGCGATGACGATTACCTGAGCCCGCTTACCACGAACCACTCCTGAGCCGCGTCATATATCGCTGGACTGATGTATGTGGGCGTGCTCGACCATGAGGCCGCTGAGGTGCTTGACTACTGCGCTACCCGAAGCAAGACGTCAGCGTGATGATGGCCGGTAAAACCGGAGAACAACTTGCCGCGCAACTGGACCTGCCTGCCCAATTGCGGCCTGAGCGTGGCGTACTGCGCCGGCGTCAGCACCAGCTGGATTTCCCGCACGTCCTTGTGCGGCTCACGCTCCGGGTCGCCATTGCCTTGCGTGCAGATAGCCTGCTTGAGCGTCAGGTAAAAGCCGGTTTCAGCTTCATCGCCGTCGGTGATACTTTCAAAGTTGGGGCGGCCAGGAAACGTTGCCCGATGCAAGGTGCCGCTCAAGGCCACGGTATCGGGTTCATATTTCAGGCAATCGGCGGCATTGGCTGCCGAGCAAAACAGGCTGAAGAAAAGCAGGTTCAACAGTTTCAGGCGGATGGTCATGGCAGGGTTTTAGTAAGGACTGGACTCATGTTAGCGGGGATGTTGACGTGAGCAAGGCGATTCGATGAACCTTGCTTAACTGTAATGTACACGCAGCTTTGCAATAGGGACGTGCAAACTGACGTGGTCGGGGTGAGAGGATTCGAACCTCCGGCCTCTGCGTCCCGAACGGTCAGCTCTTAGAGTATTAAGCGGTTGATTTTAAACGATTTAGGTGTTTTTGATTTTCGCAAAAAATGGATTTTTGCCAGATTTTTTGCCAAAAATACGTATTTTAGACAGGCAAGAGCAAATATCTAGCTGGTCAAATGACTGAACTGTAAAAGTTCAATGCCATAAGAGCAACGATGCTATATTGATGAAAATCATTTTTTGGAGTCAGCAATGCAATCGTTCTCATGGACGTCCATTTTGTTCTACGTTGCGTTTGGAATTTTCGTCTACTACCAGCAGCTACACACCAAGAATTTTCAGGGTGATAGCGAGGGATTCCACATGGCGTTAAATCTATCAATTGGTATTGGGATGATTGTTGGGCTGCTGTATCTTGTCAATTATGGAATTGCAACAACATGGTGGGTGCCAATCGTCATTTTTGTCATCGGCATCTTGGGGACGTTTGTGGGTGTAATCGCGGAGCGTATTATTGGCACTCAGACACTCAGTCTTGCCGGATTCATCGGCTGGCCGCTATGTGCTTACTACATGTTTGCCTACATACCGAAAACCGGAGCATAGCGTGAACCTAGCTCTTATACCTAACGCGGGCTATGGTTGTCCCCCTGCCCAATACCGTCTCTGTCGTTAAAGCACAAAAAAGTGCGCCCCGGATGATTCCGCGACGCGTTTTTTTGCGTCTATTACGCGCCAGAGCCGCGCACAGAGCGCGCCTGCGGTCGTCTAGCAGGCGCCTGCTGGATTCCCTCGGGCTTGGCCTGCGTCGTCGCCTGCGCGGCTTCTGGTGTGCTTGCAGACGCTTCCCGAGCGCTTGGGCTGTCGCTGTCCTTCGTCGGTGCGGCTGGCTTCTCAGTCGTTGCAGCCCCCGGCTGCTCCTTGCCGCCTTCCGCACCTTCGCCGCCTCCCTGCCTGCCGCCCCTGCCGCCTTGGCGGGTGGTTGATTTCGTTGCTGCTGCGACGCTGGCCGCGCCTGCCGCGCCTGCGATCTTCTCGCCCGCACCGCCAAGGCCTGCCGCTGCTTCGCCCATTTGCTCGCGTCCACCGCCAACCCAACGCATCAAATTGTCGCCGATTTTGTGAATGAATCCGATCACGTGCTTGATGAGATAGACGACCGCGCCGAAGTAAATTGCAATCATCATGATAGAAGTGCCAAGGCCGACGAGTGAACCGACTTGCGACAGCTTGAAGACTGATGCGAAGACGGCATTAAACGCGCCGAGCACTGGCGCTAGGGCCGTGAGCGCGGCGACGTATCCCAGCGTGATAAATGCAGGGCGCAAGAGCACGCCAAGGAGCAACAGATAGCCCGCTCGGGCGTTGCCCGCTAGGCCATCGCCGTGCGGATTCAAGTGCATCACCGCCCAGAGCGGCGCCGCTATCACTGCTTCAATGCAGAGCAGTAGCCAGCCAATCGCGGCGCCAAAATAGAGCAGGAAGGGCAGCATTGGTAGGAATACAGCGACGCTCGCGGCGAAGACGAAGAGCGCTGAACATATCGCGATCATGATCCACCCGACAGCATTAAGAGCGCCCACTGCCGCTCCCGCAATGGCCTTCGATGTGCCGAGCGTGAGCACGCCGAGCACCTCGCCCCACGCGCTGCCGTTCGTTGCTTTCGTTCCTTCGCTTACTCCGATCATCGCCACACCCGCGACGATGCCTAGCTCGCTGCCTACCATTAAATTATCGCCGAAGTCTTTCATGCTCATGAGCGGATGCCGGTCAGGGTTCAGCGTGAGCGCGCTTAGCACGCCGTCGGCGAAGATTGAGGCGCTCAAATCTTTTGCGACACGCGAGAGCGGATTGCTCGAATCTCCGACGCGCCCCGCCGCTTCTCCAACGTCTTTGTCTGCGATGCGAGCGCCGCCACTGCGGGACACGATGCCCGCGAGTGCTTCGACAAATTTGCCGGTATCCCCGCCCGCCGCATAGCTCTTCGAGTCGAGACTGGGCGCCGAGGCTGTCGGAACGTCGGCGATTGCTCGACGCACTTCGTCCTGCATCTGTGCCGATTTCATGAACCACGCCCCTGCCAACATCCAGCCGTCCGCTTTCGCTCCGTCCATGAATTTTTTCATGTCGTCGGCTTGCGTGAAGACCGAAGCGGAAGCGGCGACGCTATTTTGATATTTAGCGATGGCGGCGTTTACTGCTGCAATGACGTCGGGCGCCTTGGCGCCGTCGTTCGTGAATGCAACGACCTCGCGGGCGGTCTTGTTCATGTCATGCTCCAAGCTCGCCAGGGCCGACATGTGAGCATCTTGCACAGCGTTGAGCGCGGTGGGGTCTGTTGTTGAGCCAAGAAGCGCGGCCTTTGCTTTTGCTGCTGTTAATCTGATCGTGCTGTAAGCGACGCCCCCGCAATCGTTGCCGCCATTGATGCCGTAGTATCGCGCGCCCGCGCTGCTCTTTGTCGTCATTTTTGAATTCATTCCGTCGATAACGCTGCTGTTATAGCCCTCGACGCATAGCTGCGAGATAAGCACGCCCTTGGCAAGCTCTGCGACCGCTGGCATGACGATTGTCGGGGCGAGTCCCTTCGGCGTGCTTGTCGCGTCGATGTAGCCGCTCCAAACGTTATCAGCGAGCGCTACGCCTTGCCCAATCAAGAAGCCGAAAAGCAATTGCGCGACGCAATAGCCGCCCGAAACTGGCACGACAAGAGAGACGCCCAAGACGGTTCGGATGGGTATCCACATACTGCTCCACTGCCGTCCCAGCGCGTCGCCGTCGTGGGCTGTCTGCATCGTGCCGACGATCAGCGTATACGCTGCAATCAACCCGCCAATGGTCAACATTCCAGCGTTGAAAATTCCCAGCGTCTTCTCGAAAGCGTTCGCCGCGCCTCCGCACTCGGCGAACATCGAGCCGAAAATGGGAACAAGAAAATCCGCGACGGCTCGGGACGTGCAAGAGACCTCAAAGAATTTTGGCGCCGCATTGGCAACGCTTGGCAAGAGGCCAAGGCCCAGCAGTGCGAGGAACTGCCAAGCTCTCGCGGCCCATTTCGTCGTGCTTTTCATTGTTGCCCTCCCTTTTGTTTTTGTTGTTCGCTCGTTCCCTTGTCGTATCCGATCAACGCTCGGAGGCGCTGCTTGCGGTCAAACTCCGCCAGCCGCTTCCGCTCCTCTTCTTCCCTCTTTTTCGTTTTCTCTTGACGCTTCGCCAGCCGCTTCGCTTCGCGTTCGCCGCTCTCGCGTTTTAGCTTTCTGTCGAAGTGAGTGTGGGGGCGGCAGCACATGCGCCAAATATTTGGCGAGTATTGCCAAAGGGCGATGAGGCCAAACCCGAGCACAATAATAAGGGCCACCATGGTCGGGGCTTGGGCGATTCGCTCAAAGACATTTTTAAGAAAATCGACGATGATGGCACAAATGAAAAAGGCAACAACGAGGCTTGTCCGAACGACATAGCCCGGGGCGCGCCTGAGCGCTTGAATGATTTCGCTGCGAGGTTCTGCCATGATTTTCTCCTATGTGTGTTCATTTTTAACACACGAAAAGAGCGTGGGCCAGGCCGTTCAGCGCCTGATTTTCGGCGAGCGCTTCGGCCTCTGGCCTCGCCGCTTGGGGTTGCTTCGCAACGCTCGCCGGCTGCTTTACGCTCGCGGCCCTCGCGTCGGTTGAGCGCTCGGCGCCTGCGCCTCGCGCTGTCGCCGCTCTGCGAGCCGCGCCGCCATCGACGAGAGCGGCGGCGTAAGCCCCGCCGCTTCCGCAGCGATTTCGGCGGGCTTGTCGGTGATGGGCGTGCCCTTGGCCTTGGCCCGCCAAGGGGATTCATGCGGGTTTTTGGGCGCCTCTGGTGACAAGGCTCTCGGACGCTGCTCGGCCTTTGGCGTGGGCAAGGCATTGGGGAGCGCTGGAATGGCTGGCGGCTGGCTCTCGCTCTTCGGGTGCTTGGCCTCGGCCAGTGCCTCGGCCATGGCGCCAGGCTTGTCTAGTGCTTGCTCGATGGTCTTGCGTTGATTGTCGTCGAGATAGTCCAGCGAATAGTCGGCGCTCTTGTCTACGCTGAGAGCGCGGCCCAGCGTTTTTAGAGTCGTGTCCTTGCCTTTGCCGTCGAAAGTCTTCGAGGCAAATAGGACGGTTTCGTCGGTCGAGCGTGACGCCGCGACATAGCCGTTTTGCTGACAAGCTCGCTCGTCGATGTATGCGAACGCTTTTGCGACTGTCGCGCCTTGCGCTCCGACAGCGGTCGAGCAATACGCATAAGAGAAATTAGCATAATCTCGCAAGCCAATTTTTAGCTCTGTCCCGTTCGCGTGTTGCAGCGTCAGGAAGGTCTCGCCGCTTGGCGCCTTGCCCACGTGCGAGACGGTGCAGGTCTCGCCGTTGCGGACTTGCTCGCCGCTTTTGAGCTTTTTGTTTTTCGTGAATTTCAAGCGGTCGCCGGTGCGGATTTCCACAGCGAAGGCCTCCGTTCCCTTTGAATTCTCGAATTGCATGAAGTGGGCCACCCTGCCCAGCTCGCCGCGCTCGATTAACAGGCGGCGGGCCTCGTCATTGACGATTTTTGCTTGCTTGTGTGTGCTTGCCATTGCGATTTTTTTGTCCATGGGGTTCTCGTCGTTGATGTATGAATGGGCCAAGGCCCGAAGTGCTGCGCCCGAATTCTCGAACGCTTTAAAGCAATCATTTGCTGCGAATGCCGTCAAGCCTTCAATGCCTCGACCCTCTTTCATGTCGTGAACTGCGGCAAGATGCCAGCCAATTTTTTGCCGCTCAATGTCCGATAGGGTGGCGTGGGCGTGGGTCTCTTGCATGCTCGCGAACCAGCCGCCGCCGCGCGCGATGGCTCCAAACTGGGCTTTGTCGCCGATGAAAATCAGCTTGGCGCCGGTCGCCTCGCTCGCTTGCAACAGCTCCAAAATTTGAGCGCTGCCGACCATTGCGGCTTCGTCCACTATGATCGTATCCCGCTCGCTTAGCTTCGTCTTGCCGCTCTTGATTGAAAAAAGAAGGCTATGCAGCGTCCCGCCCTTGGCGATGCCCGCTCCACTCTTCAAGCCCTCCGCCGCTACCGCCGCAAGACTGACGCCGTGCACGGTCTGCCCGCTTGCTTCTTCAAGATCGCGAACCGCTCCCGCCGCAAACGATTTGCCGGTGCCTGCTGAACCTTGAACTAGCCCGACCCGCCCGCACACTGCGAGCGCTTCGGCCATCTTCCGCTGCTCGTCTTTGATCTTCACGGGCTTGCCGAACTTGATCGACATGCTCGCTTCGTAGCGAATCATTGCCGCCGCCGTGGCCTCTTCGCTGCGGTCATGCCGGTGGTCTTGCGTTGCCGCTTCGTAGAGCTTCGCCAATTTGATTTCTTCGACCAAGGCGGCGGCTGTTGTGTAGAGCTTGCGACGCTTCGGCGCTTGTGGGACTTTTCGAGCATGCCGCAATGCGTTGATCTTGTCGCTTTTGAGTTCGTGCAAGCCCAAATCGAAGATAGCCGCATCTTTCAAAAACTCGTCAGTGACTCTTATGCACTCGTCACGCGATAGCCCGCCGTTGCGGGCTGCTTTCTGAGCGACAGCGCAAAGCAAATCCTTTCGCTCAAAAGTGCTTTTGTTTTCTGTGAGCGCGTCCGCAAGCTCTTGAACATTGAGCGCCGCTAGGGCATTTTGTTTTGGCGCTTTTCTGAGCGCTTCAATGGCCCTCGCGTCGAGACCAAAAGCCGCTCCGCGAATAGCCCAGCCTTCCCGCATCTCCTCCGGGGTCGGCTCCTCTTTCGCTTTTCGAGTGCTTGCCCACGCCATTTTTTTGGCCGCTGGATTAGCCAAGTCTAGCTCTCGCTTTTCTGCGTATGCCGCGATTTCTGCATGACGCTGCGAAAATTCTAGCTCGGCTTCTTCACTGATTCCCACGACTTTGAAGGCCCAGCCGTTTCGCGGGCTTTCTTCTATGCCAAAGCTAAGCCCGGCTAATTTCATCGCAAGCACGCTTGCGTAGATGCTGCCCGTTTCTTTTCGCAGTGTTCTAATGTCTCGCTCGTCGAGGCTTCCCCACGTTCCATCCTCACGCCGCGCCGCTGCAAATATGACGTTGTGACTGTGCAAATTGGGGTCTATGCCGCGCTCGCCCTCGCGAGTCGCGAAGTGTAAGAAGCTCGCAACGGCCATGCCGTCGCACTTCTCGCGCTGCTGCCCGCCTTGGCCTGTTCCGATTTCTAGCTGCGTCCCCATCCATTCGATTGCCACCGCGTTCGCCTCGGTGTGCGCTTTAATGATCTTTGCCCGGGTCGATTCTGACGCAAAGGCCATTAGCAAATCGACGCTTTTTGGCGGCGTCATCACGCAATCAAAGCCCAGCTTTTCCCTTTTCTTGCTGCCCGCGTTTGTTGTTAGCTTGCTCTCGTCGCTCGGATTTAAACCTTCAAGCAATCGCTCGAATCCTTTCGCTGTCACTGCTTTGCCTGCGATTCCCAAGGCCTCTGCTCCCCCGCCCAGCCAGACGCTCGGGCTGCTTTCTGAGCCGTCTTTCTTGACGTAATAAGCCGAGCGGACGGATTCAAGCAGATAGCTTTTAGCGCCTTCCGCGTTTGATCTGTTGATGACATGCGGCGCGGCCATCATAGCTTTCCCCTCTTTTTTTTCTTCTGCTTGTCCGCTTCAAGCTTGATAGCTGCAAGTTTTTTCGCCGCTTCTCTTGCCGCTTTCGCCGCGTTGTCCGCTCGCTCTTCTAGCGCTCTAAGCGTCTCTTCTGTGATGTATTCATCTGTTCTCAGAATGTCACAAATCTCTTGCCTCGCCGAAATTTTTAAAGCCCTCGCGGCTCGAAAGGCGGCGAGGGCTTTGGTCATATTCTTGAAAGCCAGGGCGGGCTTTTTCATCGCTTCGGCTCCTCTTGCCTCTCGATTCCGAGAAGATCGCCGAGGCCTTCGATAGCTTGATGAATGATAGCGCTATCTTCGTCGCGTTGTAGTTTCTCCGAAATTCTTCGCCGCTCTTGCTCTTCAAGAATTTGAACGATTGCCGCGTGCCGCTGCTCTGCTTGCTCCGACATTTTTGAGGCTTGGCAATGCCCGGCCAGGGCGTCGCGGATCAGCTCGGCCCGAGTCTTTCCTGCCCCCGCCGCCAGTGCGTCCAGCTCTTCGACGAGATCGACGGCGAGGCGAACATGAACCGCCGCCATGCTTTTTGGCTTTGCTTTTATTTTTTGGTTTTTCATTGTTGCCCTCTCGAGTTCCGGATTTGCTTGCGAGCGTCTGCAAGAGCCGCGTCTAGTGCAAGAGATTGCCCGGCCATCTTGCTCTCGCTCTCCAACATTTCCATAGCTTCTTGCGTCTCTTCTTCAAGCTCTTCGAAGAACTTGACCGCTGCAATTTCAAAAAATTTTTTCTCGCTCATGCCCCTGAATTTCAGAAGAGACGGAAGCCCAGCGGCCACCGCCTCCGGGATTTTGAAGTGCGCAAGCACCGAATTTTTGAAAATCATCTTTTTATGCTCCCCGTTTTTGCACAGCGTTACCTGCGCGCTTTTCTAGTGTGTCAAGAATAGACACACCTCCCCCTTTTAACTCTCTCTAAGCTCTCATGGGTTGGAATGGGACACAATGGCCGCTGGTCGGAAACGCGTAGCAGCGTCGGCGACGCATCCAGCGAACACGCGGCAACGCCTCAGCCGCTGCGGGTTTGCCGCGTGTTCGTTGCTATTTCGCTCTACGCTTTTCCTGCGTGTCTGTGTCATCAAATAATGCGAGCACAAATCGCCGCACATTCCGCCGAATAGCTGGCGCCGCTGCGGGTTTGTCGCGTATCCGCTGGGGTGTGGAGTGTGTCGCCGATCTTGCTTTTGAGTCGCTCTTGTGTTTAACCGGAGGTTAGTAATGTCCATGAGTATCAGCTTTTGATTTTTCTGCTTCGAGCGCTTGGGGTGGGTCTCACTTGTGAGACACGCACCAAGCGCGGGCCAGATTTTTCTCTGTTGCCCCGTTCTTGATTTTTTCCCGTGCACGGCTTTTTTTTCGATGTTTGAATTTTTTACGGCGAAGCGTGAAAAATTTCTGGCGCCTTGACTGGCCCTTGCCCGCTCGTGTTTTTGTTTCTTTGGCTCGCTTGCCGCTCGGTCTTTGAAATTTTTGACGGCGAAGAGGGGGGAATTTCCCGCGTCTCGGATGGCTCTCACCCGCTCATGTTTTTTGTTTTCCCGCTCGCTCGCCGCCTGCTTTCTTGAAAATATCCCGCTGCTTGCTCCTGAATTTTTCGACGCGGCTCGATCGCTTCCCGCTCGATTCTGCAAGACCTTTTGGATAAGCCCGAGCCGCTCGAAGTGGGGGCGCCAGCCGGGCGTTCCTTCGGTTCACCGCCCCCAGCCCCGCATGGGGCTGGCCCACCGTCTCCCCGGGCTGGCTCCACCAGCCCGGCCCGTGGCCTATGCGTCTCCATGTCATCGCTATATCATCGCCAACCGTCGCCCCGTTCGTCGCGTGAAGTTCGTCATGGGATTGTTTGAGGGTCGTCGATGCGCGATGCTTTTAGCGTCCGAAATTCGTCGGGAAATCATTCAAGGGAGATTTAAAAATGTCGAAAAATAAGCAAGCAATCCAGTCGGGATTTACTCTCGTCGAGCTAGTCACTGTCATCCTGATTTTGGGAATACTGGCGGCGGTTGCTGTGCCAAAAATGATCGATATAAAAAGCGAGGCGGGGGCGTCGGTGGCTGCGACAATGGCGGCGACTATTTCGGCGGCATCGCACACTAACGCAATGGCGAAAGCTGCCGGTAGCTCCAAGGCTATCGCTATGAATTCGCCAACAGCTTGCACACTGCCCGCATTGGCTCCGTTTTTTGCAGCTGGCTTAGCTCCTGATGGCTTTTCTGTTGAAGCAACCTTGGGCGCCGCTCCGGCATGGAATCCCGCTTCACCGTGGTATACGCCCGCAGCAAAACTGGAGCAAGATTGCTCGAAGTCCGCTGCGACAGTTAGCTGCAAATTTACGCATTTAGCATCGGGCAAGAGCGCCCTTGGTTCAGTCGCATGCGCTCGCTAAATTGCGGCAGTGCTTCGGCGTTGTCAGATTTTCAAATGTGCGCAATAATGCAATTTCCCAAACGCAACAACAGGAGCAGCAAATGGCTAAGAAAGAAGCTGGAAAAGAAGCAGCGGCAGCGCTGGCGTCAGTTGTCGAATTTAAGCATGACCTCGCCGCAATGAAAGGTCTGCTCGAAGAAATGATTGCAGCTCCTGAAAATTTCCGGCCGAAAGTCCTCAAAGATCATCTTGACCCGCTTTGGCCTTTGATCGAGAAGGCCATGGCGGCTGGCGTCCCCGTGGGCGTGATTGCTCAACGATTCCGCGACTCTGGGCAGCTCGACGTTAGCGATGCAGCGCTGCGCAAATATGTCAAAGAAAAACAGGACGCCAAGGCGTCGGATTCTTCGAAAGCTGGCAATGCTGCTGCCAAGGCCTTGGGGGCGACGCCTTCGGGCAAGCCGAAGCCGTAAAAAGTTCGCCAACAAAAAAGCCGCTTGCGCGGCTTTTTTTTCGTCTGCTGATTTTGAAAAAAAAACCGCCCCCGCTTCAAGGCGGCGGCGGTGTTGGCTCGCTCGGTCTAGTCGCACCACATCATGATCTTCGACCCCGAAAAATTGTGCTTCCAGCCCGTGGCCGTGCAAGTGTATGTCTCACCCTTCGGATAGCCCGTTGAACCGTTGTTTACGTCGCACGGCGAGTATTTTCGTCCAATTTTTCCCTCCTCCCCGCCCTGAGCGAGCGGGCAGAGTTGAGCCGGTGCGGGCGCTGGCGTGGGGGCGGGTATTGGCATCGGGGCCGGTGCTGGCGTTGGCGTGGGCGCTGGGGCAGGCGTCGGGGTGGGCGTTGGTGCCGGTGCCGGTGCCGGTGTTGGGGCCGGTGCTGGTGTTGGAATCGGTGCTGGGGTTGGGGCCGGTGCTGGTGTTGGTGCCGGGACTGGGGCTGGCGTGGGCGTGGGCGCTGGGGCAGGCGTGGGCGATGGGGCAGGCGCCGGGGCGGGGATGGGGTGGAGGGTCGTAGAGTCGCCAAGCCCGCCGCCGTTTGTATTTGCGGGCGGCGGGGCGATCCATGGCGGCAAAGAAGAAGGCGCGGGAGCGACGAAGAGCGGCTCGACGCCCGCAGCTCTTGTGAGTAGCGAGCGGGCTAAGAATTGCACAGAGTTCGCCGCTTGATCGCAGTGCTTCGCGGCCTCGTCGGGCGCTACGGCTTCGCCCTCTTTTGCTGTGTTAGCTTGCTTGTTGATGCTCGTGAACGCGAAGAGCGGCGAGGCCTGTGTGACAAAGGCAGCGCAGGCCTTGCGCGGGATGTCGTCAAAAGTGACGCTCCAACGGTCGCCGGGGCGCTCGTCGGATTCTGCTAAGAGCGTCGCTAGACCCCAAGGCGTCGCGATGGCGTTGCCGACGATCTTTGCGTCATCGACAAATGTCGGCGGCTCTGTTCCTACCCCCGAATATTTTGCAAACACTGAATAGCGAGCTTCTACACCTTTGACAATGCTGCTTGCTGTCTCCGTTGCGCTCGCAATGTCTGAGCGTCGCGAGACGACGGCGGCGAGCTGAATGGCTCCGACAGTCATCACTGAGACGCCTGCAAGGACGAGCATAATTTCAAGCAGTGAATAGCCTTGGGCTTGGCTTGGCCTCTTGTTGTTCTTCATGTGTGTCTCCTTTTTTTTTGTTATTAGAGCCAGCCAGAGCGGCGGGCGGCGGGCGTTGCCGGAATGAGTGCGGCCAACGCTCGCCGCTCTATCTCCGTCCGGAGAGCTGGCGTTGCTGCGATCATTTCAGCCATGGCCTTATCTAGTGCGCCGTCTTTGCTGGCTGCTGCCCATGCGGCCTCGCCGTTGCATTTGCGGGCAAGTTCGGGGGTAATGATCGCTGTCGCGCAGGCGAGGCAAAGAAAGCCGTGGCAGTCTGCGCAGACGCTGCAATGTTTTCTCGCGCGCCATTGGGCGCCGTCAAGATTGCCGAATCCGATAGCTTTTGCGTGCGAGACTGTGCGCAATGCCCGCTTGCTCAGATCGCTGCCCCGGCCCGGGGCAAGGTGGTCGAGTGGCCGGGAAGCGGCCCAGCCGCTTGCGCTGCCGATTTGCCATGCAACGCTGTCGAGTAGTGGGACGGCTTCATATCTTTGCGCGGGAAAATTGCCTCCGAGCGTGCGCTGGATCGTGTAGCCCATGCTCTCGATGAGCGCCCAATGTTTGTTGATTTTCTTAGCCATTTTCATGCTCCTTTTTTGTTGCCGCGTGGGCATTTGGCGGGGGTGGCGTCGGCTTCTTTCAACAGCTCAAAGAGCGAGGTTTTGAATTTCGGATCGTGGACTTTGATTGATCGAAGCATGCCGAAAATTTCCTCTTTCTTCATTGTGAATTTCCGGGAAATTTCACGCATGCCGAAATAGGGCTTGCCCTCGTTGACTCGAATGAAGTCTATGAATTTGTCAATTTTTTGTTTGACGTTCGGGACTTCGGCGCGGTTGGCTTGGGCGTTGATGAATTGCTGCAAGCTGTTCAACAAATACATGGAAACTTTCAAGCCCCATTGCAAGCTGTATTCATCGACGACAAGCCCCGGCTTCTTGTGCAAGATGTGATGAAAGACAGCGTAGCGCCATGATTCCATCATGTATGTCCGATAGTAGACTTCATGGTTTGAGAGGAAGCGCGAATATTGCCGCTCCCAAAACGTCTTGAAAGTTGATGAATAAAGCCGGGTGCACGGCAAGGAAAAGGTGTAAGCGTTGCCCTCAATTGATTGCGTGAAGATGGCGGCAAGCTCGTCTTGCAGAATCTCATCGCCGATGGCCTCGAGGTCAAAAAGCGCCGTGTCAGCAAATGATTTGCCGCTCTCGAAGCTGTCGCGGCCTGCCCACGCTGTTGTGAAGCGGCGAAACATTCCATTGTTCATTGACTCCTCTGAGATAGCGCTAATCATCGCTTTGATAGTGTTAATCATTAGCACGGTCAAAACGGGGCCATCGACTGACATTGCATCGCCTTTCGTTCCGTAGCCGATGCTGCCGTGGTCTTTTGTGAGCAGCATTGAGCCATTGACGCCTGCAAGAGCGCCGGTCGTTGCGTCCACTTGTTTAATGAACTGACTAGCCTCGTCTTGCTTCCAGAAACCGCGATGGTCGGGGAGGTCGTCGAGTTGTTGAACGTATGACCCATTCGAGACGGGTTGCACGAAATTGGACTCAACCAGGGGGCGTCCCGTTGCTAAGTCGCGGGGCATTGCGTCTGTGATGATCGAAGCGGAAAGAGATTTCATTGCCCCGGTGTCGCTCAACAGCATGACCCATGTATCTAGCTCTGTCGCCTTTTTTGTCTTCGGGATTTTGCAGGTCGCCTTGTTCTCGACGCACCACGCCGAGACCATAGAAAGGAATGTAAAGATTGGCAAGGCTGGGTGGGCGTTGGTGTGTTTGTAGAAGCGATGGAAGATCATGCTGATGGCGTCATTGGTTTGAACATCGACCAACGGATTATCGACAAGCATCAGAATATCGGCGATCTGCTGAGCAGTGTCGTCGAGGGCGATGGCTCGCAGGTAGCTGTCAACCATTTGACGCTCGACCGCGTGCGGCGGCGTGGCTGTCGCGGGCTTCTTTGTGGCGGGGGCTTTTTTGGTCATGGCATCCTCTTTTTTGTTGTTGTTGGATGCCTTCACCTTTTCACAACTATGCGGGCTTGTCAGCTCCGTCCGTCGGTTTTCTCTGACAGCGTGAGGGGGTAGCTCTGACAGTCTGACAGTCTGACAATTTGAATTTTGTGCGTTAATTCTCATAGGAGAAACAGCGCGGCGAAGTTGTCAGAAAAGTGTCAGAAAAGTGACTCTGACAAACCGGGGCTGCTGACAAGGGGGGGGGGCCTCTGACAGTCTGACAGTCTGACAATTTGAATTTTGTGCGTTAATTCTCATAGGAGAAACAGCGCGGCGAAGTTGTCAGAAAAATGTCAGAAAAGTGACTCTGACAAATTTGCTCGACGGAAATAATTGCGGCGCTCATAATTGCAAAGAAAGCACACGGCGAGCGTTGAATTTTTCACGCACGGCCACGCGCTGAAAGGATGGACATGGCGGGGAAGAAAGCGGAGCGGGATAGGCTGCGGCGAGAGGCGGCAGTGGCGCGGGCCGAGTTTCACGAATGGATGAGTGTCTGTGAAAAAGTGATGGACGGGGACGCGGAGGGGGTGGCTCCACTTTTGAGTGCTGCGCGCGTCAGATATATCCCACCGCGCGAGCTGTGGACGGTGGATGGTGAGCCGGTAGATTTGTTTAGCTTTGCATGTTGTCATGTGAAAGAAGCAGGCGGCGATTTCATTGCTCTGAGAATTGCTCAAATACTTATCGACGAAGCGAAGATGGATGCTACGTTTGACTTAAAAGCTCGAAGGTGCGGCGTCGGTCAATTTTCGCTACTTCATTTTGCGGTGATGAGCAAACAGCCTTCGGTCATTGAGGCCGTCTTGCCTTATGTTGACCCTCTTGCTAAGAATGGACGCGGAGAGACGGCAGGCACGTTTGCCCGCGATGGCGGATATCCCGAGCTTGCAAAATTAATCGAAAACCATTTGACGCAGTTGGAGTTGGCAGAATTAGATGCTTCCACGCCTGTGGCTGCGGCAGGCGCGGCCACGGTGGAGGAGGCGCGGAGGCGGCGAATCGATCCCTTTGCGAATTGAAAAAGGCCGCAAAAGCGGCCTTGGTGCGGCGGTTATCGGTGCCTATGCCTTGCCTTCTTCGGGGCCACCTTGGCCCTCCGTCGATGCGTAAGAGTGGGTCATCTGCGCGCTGCGATGGGCGACGCTTGCTCGCAGCTCGTTCTCGTTCTGAATGCTCCCGCGCTGAAAGGGAGCATCGTCGAGAATGTCTTTCATCATGCCGCGTTCGAGGTGCTCGACGTCTTTAATCCCAGCAGCAAGAGCGATAGCAACGGGCGAGGCCATGAGGGCCATCTGTCGCGATATATATGTCCGTCGCATGTCGTGATTGCGAAAGTCTTTGATGCCGAGAGCGTCGGTGATGCGTCCGAATACTGTTTGGAATCCCTCGACAGTGTAGGAGAAGACGCGCACGGCGCGAGGCTTGCGCGGAATTGCTTCAATGATAGAGCGAGCGTGGGAGTCGATGAGAACGCGGCGCGCTTGGGTTTTAACTGCTTCGTCCGGCAAGTGAATCGCGTTGCTTGCGAGATTGATATAGCTCCACTCGAGCAAGACGCACTCAGATAGACGCATGCCCGTCGCCATCGACAAATTGAAAATTTGCGCAAGTTCGGGGTTCTTCTCGGGTTGGCCCAGGGCTGACAAAATCGCCGCCTCCTCGGCGATGCTGAGCATGCGCCATCGCTTCTTTGCTTTGCGCGGCCGCCCTGCAAAAATCGGATCGCTAAATTTTTTGGCGCTGCCCGCGAGCGGGTTTTTTTCGCCAAGCAATGCCCACTGGTGGGGGTCTGCAAATTCTAGCTGACGCATCACGCGATCAAGTTCTGACATTTCCCGCTTGATCGAACTTAGAGCACGCACATGCTCGCGTTTCTTCCGCTCGCAATAGTATGGTTTGGCCCGCTCCTCAATGTAAGCATAGCCAGTTTTGTGATTGACCTCGCTTAGCGGCCAGTCGCCGAAGAGTTTAGAGTCTGGCTTGCGTCCTCGCTGATGCTTTTCCCATTCGCGCGTGAACGGCGCGGGCGCCTCGGGAGGAAGGTAGGGGAGCGGCGTTGCCATGGCTTTTCTTAATCGGATTTGTGCCGACAGCGCTCGCTTGCGCTCGTTCTCTCGAACGTCGGGGAACGTTGCGCGCTCGGTTTTTGGTGTGAGGTTGTCGCGGATATAGTGCTCGACAACTTCGCCAATTGTTACGAATTTGCCTGCAAATTTGTCGCGCATCCATTCCCCGATTAGCACGTCTTGCTCGTCGAGTGCTGCCTCTTCTGCCGTCCCCTCTGGCTTCTTGGCGCGTCTGAGCGCGTCGGCGTCCGTGCCACTGTTGATGCGAGCGCGTCCCTCGGGCGTGCGGGCATCGTCGAGCAAGCGGATAGCTGCGTCTAGCGTGTCGCAGAGGCGATCTAGCTTGAAGTCTTCGGCAGCGCGAACAAGCCGCACGCGATAGCGTCGGCTCGTGCTGTTGTCGAGCGTGTTTCGCCAATCGATTTCTTTAATGCCTCGGGGAATGGGCTTGGAGCGGGCCATATTCGTCTTTCGAGCGTTCAGGGGCTTTGATGATACCGCCTCGACGCGTCGAAAGAGATTTGTTTGCCAAATTTTTTGCCAAATTGTTCCTGTTTTTGGGGGCTGTTGCAATTTGGCAAAAACCGCATCTACGGAAAAATGCGGCTCTTAGCGGTATTTTTGGTCGGGGTGAGAGGATTCGAACCTCCGGCCTCTGCGTCCCGAACGCAGCGCTCTACCAGGCTGAGCCACACCCCGTGACCTGCTTTGCTCATTACAGCAGGTGAGGGGGCGGGTTTCAAGCGACTGCATCAAGCAGCTTATTTTTTCTCCTGTTGCGCCTTCTTGATTTCCGCTTCCGTCACTTTTTTCGCCGGCGCATTGGTGGCCGGCGACTTTGCCGTCTTGCGCACGGCCTTCGCTTCTGCCATCACGGCGCCGCAGTCGGTGTCGGGGGCGCGGTCGACGTTGATCAGGGGCAGGATGGCGGCGACCGGCGCGACCACGGTGGCCAGGGCCACGGCGGCGCCCGCTTTCAGGGCCAGCGGGCCTTTTTGCGGGCCGACCTTCGGCTCCTTGAAGGTGCCTTGCGCATACAGCGGCGTGCGCAGCGAGAACACGCGGGCGCCCTTGGTTTTCGGACGGATGTCGAGGTGCAGGGTTTCGTTGGCCAGGCTGACGTTGCCGGTCACGTTGACCACCGCATTGTCGGTGTCGAGCACGAAGCGGCGCACGTCGGCCACGCCGTTCCTGACGGCGAAATCGCTGGCCAGGCAGTTCAGCTGCACCTGCTTGTCGCCGAACACTTTCACGAACACGGCGTTGGCCAGGTTCAGGCCGGCCAGTTCCAGAATGAACTGGCTGACCGAGCCTTCGCTGACAGTGGCCGCCAGTTCGCCGTTGGCGCTGGCCAGCATGGACGACACTGAATTGCCGTGGCCGGTCAGGGCCGCGTCGGCATAGACTTCACCAAAGCTGGCCTGCATCGATTGCAGTTTCGGGAACAGTTCGCGGATCTTCAGATGGCGGGCCGCCACCTTGGCTTGCGCGGCGATGGTTTTCTGGCGGCCGTCCAGCGTGATGTTGGACGTGATGTCGCCGCCGGCCATGCCGAAGTTCAGCGGCGTCAGGCTCAGCACCTTGTCTTTCATGTGGATTTCCGCGACGATATCGTTGAACGGGATATCGTGCGTGCGCACCAGTTTCTTGCCGGTGAATTTCACGTCGGCATCGAGCGCATCCCATTTGGCCGTGTTGAACTGTTCCACCGGCAAGGCCTTGTCGGCCGGCTGGTTGGCCACCTTGCCGCGTGTCTGTTTCTTGGCGTTGCTTTCCGCGCCGATGGTCGGGCCCAGGTCTTCCAGGCGCAACTGCTGCGAGGTCAGTTCGCCGCGCAGCAGCGGGCGCGGCTTGCGCGGCAGGTATTGCAGGGTGCCGGCCAGGTCGCTCTGGCCCACCTTGCCCTTGAATTTTTCATAGGTCCAGTTCCAGGTCTCGCCATCCTTCTTGCCCAGCAGCCGGCCCTTGGTGGCGTACTCGGGTGTCTCCGGCAGCAGCACGCCTGTCAGCGGATACAGGTCGGCCATGCTGGCGCCGGCCAGGCTCAGCTGTAAATCGATGCCGGACAGGGTGCGCGGGTCGGTCAGCGTGCCGTCGACGCTGATCTTGTTCTTGCCGGAGGCGGCGTTGGCCTGTACCGGATACACGGTATGGTCGCCCGTCAGCGACAGCACGGCGCCGGCCTTGCCGCCACCGGTGACCGGCGCTTTTCTGTACGTGCCGCCCAGGGTGAATGCGATGCCGAATTTTTCCACCTTGTCACCTGCCGGAGCATCATTTGGCGTGGCGTCCGGCGCGGTCGAGCTGACCTTGGCGTTCAGGTCCAGGGCGATGGCCTGGTCCAGGTAGCGGATGGTGCCGGCGGCAAACGCCATGCGCTGGATTTCCACGTCCCATTGCGACGGACCATTGTCTTTCAGGGTCCAGCTGTTGCTGCCGTCGGCGCGGCGCTGCAGGGCGATCTGCGGCGCGTCCAGCGCCAGGTCGGTCAGCACGACGCGGTGATCGAGCAAGGGCAGCAAATGGGTCGAGACGACGATGCGCTGCGCGCTGGCCATCTGCGGACCGGCCGTGGCCCAGTCAGGATTGCTCATGCGCACATCGTTGGCGGTAATGGTCGGGCGCGGCACGTAGCGGCGCCAGCCGGCTTCGGTTTTGAGTCCCTGGTGGAATTTGACTTGCAGGTCGCCGCCGATGACGAATTCGCGGCCCGTGCTTTCCGAGACCTTGCGGTTGATATAGGGACGGGCGCGGTTCCAGTCGAAGGTGAGGATGAAAATGATGACCAGAAGAATCAGCGCCAGCAGGGTGGCCAGGGTCCAGCCGAAGATTTTCAAAGGTTTTGAGCGTGCCATAGGATCCCGATCATCATGATTTTTAAATCAATGTAGAGAATTTGCCCATGCTGGTCGGTACGGTAGCTTACGTAAGCCGGCAGGCCATGGCGGCTTGGCCGCTTCACTTATAATCGGCGGCATCGGCATACAGGAGCACAAATGAGCGTCACCATCTATCACAACACCGCCTGCGGCACTTCGCGCACCACCTTGCAGCTGATCCGCGATGCGGGCATCGAACCGGTCATTATTGACTATGTAAAACAGCCACCGGCGCGCGCCGAGCTGGTCGACCTGATCGCGCGCGCCGGTTTGAGTGTGCGCGCCGCCATGCGCGACAAGGGGAGCTTGTATGACGAGCTGGGCCTGGCTGATCCTGGGTTGAGCGACGACGGGCTGTTCGACGCCATGCAGGCCCATCCGATACTGATCAACCGGCCCTTCGTGGTGACGGAGCTGGGCGTGCGCCTGTGCCGGCCAGCCGACAAGGTCAGGGAGATTTTGCCGCCAGCATGAAAAACGGCGCCATCGGCGCCGTTTCTGCAAGTGACTGCCGTACCGCGATCAGTGATTGCGGGCCACGGCAAACGAGCACAGTTGCAGCATCGATTGCTTGTACACGCTGTCGGGCCAGCCGGCGATGGCGTCGGCGGCGCGCTTGGCCGCGATTTCTGCCTGCGTGCGCGTGTAGTCGAGCGCGCCACTGCTGGTGATGGCCGCCAGGATGGCGTCGAAATGCTGTTCGTCGCCCTGCTCGATGCAGCTGCGTACCAGCGCGCGCTGTTCCGGTGTGCCGTTTTCCATCAGATAGATCAGCGGCAGGGTCGGTTTGCCTTCGCGCAAGTCATCACCCACGTTCTTGCCGATTTCGGCGGCGTCGCCTGCATAGTCGAGCACGTCGTCGATCAGCTGGAAGGCGGTGCCCAGCGAGCGGCCATATTCGGCGGCCGCTTCGATATCGGCTTCGCTGGCGCCGGCGATCAGGGCGCCCAGCTGGGCCGAGGCTTCGAACAGCTTGGCCGTCTTCGAGCGGATCACGGTCAGATAGCTTTCCTGCGTGACGTCCGGATCGTGCATGTTGAGCAACTGCAGCACTTCGCCTTCGGCGATCACATTGGTGGCGTCCGACAGGATTTGCATCACGCGCATATTGTCCAGTGCAACCATCAGCTGGAACGAGCGCGAGTGCAGGAAGTCGCCCACCAGCACCGACGCGGCATTGCCGAACAGCGCATTGGCCGTCTGGCGGCCACGGCGCATCGACGATTCATCGACCACGTCGTCGTGCAGCAGGGTGGCGGTATGGATGAATTCGACCACGGCCGCCAGTTCATGGTGCGCCGTGCCGCGATAAGCATGGGCATTGGCGACCAGCAAGATCAACACGGGGCGGATGCGTTTTCCGCCTGCGCTGATGATGTATTCGGCAATCTGGTTGATTAGAATGACATCGGAATGCAGTTTTTGGCGGATCACCGTGTTGACTGCGTCCATATCGGCGGCAATCGTTTCCACGATGGTGTTTTGGTTAACGTGTTTGTGAGCGTCAGACAAGGCGAACCTGCAATAGATTGTGGGTGCGGCGATTATACGACATGGCTTGCGCCTGCGTGCCGTTTGCCTATGGCAACAGAACAATGATTGACTTTCCGATCATCGAAACGCGGGCCTGACATCGTGTCCAGGTTGTCGACATACCACGATCATCAAGCTTTGTGAATAGTTTTTGACGCGATTTCTCAGGCCGTGTATAATCGCTGGTTCCCCCTGTTGTGCACGGCTTGCTTTTCATGGCAGCGGGATAAATTCTTTCAACATTTGATGAGGTTTCAAATCATGTACGCGGTCATAAAAACCGGTGGCAAACAATACAAAGTTGTCGCTGGCGAAAAACTTAAAGTAGAACAGATACCGGCAGACATTGGTTCCGAACTCACCATCGATCAAGTTCTCGCAGTAGGCGCGGGCGACACCATTAAATTTGGTGCGCCATTGGTCGAAGGTGCAACGGTACTGGTTACGGTTGTGGCGCATGGTCGCCATGATAAGGTCAAAATTTTCAAGATGCGTCGTCGTAAGCACTACCAGAAGCATCAAGGCCATCGCCAGAATTTTACCGAAATCCAAATCGTTTCGATCAACGGCTAATCGCCGCTGTTTGAATTAATCAGCTATCAAGGAGTCTTAAATGGCACACAAAAAAGGCGGCGGCACAACGCGAAATGGCCGTGATTCAGAATCAAAACGTCTGGGCGTCAAAGTCTACGGCGGTCAAACCATCAATGCCGGCGGCATCATCATTCGTCAACGCGGCACCCCAGTGCGCGCCGGCGAAGGCGTAGGCATGGGCAAGGACCACACTCTGTTCGCGTTGATCGCTGGCAAAGTGAAGTTCGTTGTCAAAGGTGCTGGCTCGAAGCAATTCGTGACCGTTGTAGCAAACGAAGCAGTACCAGCGTAATTCCAGCCCGGAGCCAGTTCGGCTCCGCTGGAATCGCATGATGTAAGGCGCAAGCCTTCAATCGAAAGGCTCTGCCCAAGGTAGAGCCTTTTTAGTTTTATGGCGGCAAAATTATGAAGTTTATCGACGAAGCAAAAATCGAAGTCATCGCGGGCGATGGCGGCAACGGCTGTGCCTCTTTCTGCCGTGAAAAATTCCGACCTTTTGGCGGTCCCGATGGCGGCGATGGCGGAAAGGGCGGCACCATCTGGGCAGTCGCCGACCGCAATATCAATACGCTCGTCGATTTCCGTTTCTCCAAAATGCACAAGGCGCGCAATGGCGAGCCTGGCCGCGGCGCCGATTGCTACGGCAAGGGCGCTGACGATATTCACCTGCGCATGCCGGTCGGCACCCTGATCGTCGACCACGCCAGCGGTGAAATCCTGGCCGACCTGACCGAACACGGTCAAATCGAAATGCTGGCCAAGGGCGGCGAAGGCGGCTGGGGCAATATCCACTTCAAGTCCTCGACCAACCGCGCCCCACGCCAGAAGGGCGAGGGCAAGGAAGGCGAACGCCGCGAACTGCGCCTGGAACTGAAGGTGCTGGCCGATGTGGGCCTGCTGGGCATGCCGAACGCCGGCAAGTCGACCTTTATTTCGGCCGTCTCGAACGCGCGCCCGAAAATTGCCGATTACCCATTTACCACCCTGCACCCGAACCTGGGCGTGGTGCGCGTGTCGCACGAGAAGAGCTTTGTGATCGCCGATATTCCGGGCTTGATCGAAGGCGCTTCCGAAGGCGCGGGCCTGGGCCATCAATTCCTGCGCCATCTGCAACGCACCGGTCTGCTGCTGCACATCGTCGACCTGGCGCCGTTTGAAACCAATGTCGATCCTGTCAAGGAAGCCAAGGCGCTGGTCAAGGAGCTGAAGAAGTACGACGAGTCGCTGGTCGACAAGCCGCGCTGGCTGGTGCTGAACAAGCTCGACATGGTGCCGGAAGAAGACCGTAAAAAGCTGGTCAAGGACTTCCTCAAGCGTTTCGCCTGGAAAGGTCCCGTGTTCGAGATCTCCGCGCTGAACCACCAGGGTTGCCCGGAACTGGTCAATGCCATCTACCAGCACCTGGAAGAGAAGAAACACAGCGAAAGCCGTGCCGAAGAAACGCAGATGACCGAAGAAGCACGCGGCATCTCGTCGATCGACCCGGACGATCCGCGTTTCAAGATCCTGGACTAAGCATTTGATGCCGGTACAGGCCGGCGCTGCGGCATCCCTGCGCAAGCTGGGCTGGCGGCGCCGTGTGTTGCAGCTGATCACCGCTGCCTACGGGCTGGGTGCATTTGCCTGCCTGCTGTTCGCCGATGAGATGGCGGCCGGCATGGGCATCTTTCTCAATGGCGTGAACGGCTACAGCCAGTTTTACGCCACGCATGTCGGCCTGTGGGGCGCTACCGCGTTCCTGGCGCTGTTCGCGGCACGGCAGGGCGAAACGCCCGTCTTCAGCGATATCACTGCAATGTTGGTCCTGGCGCAGCCAGCCGGCCGCCTGTTCGCGGCCATCAGCTTCGGCTTGCCCCAGGGTTTGGTGTTGTACATGTGCGCGATGGAACTGGCGGCGGGGCTGGTGTTGCTGCTGCTGCGTCCGGCGCGCTGACAGATAAGAGCCTCCATGGATTCCGTGATTCAAAAAGCTACCCGCATCATCATCAAGGTCGGCTCCTCGCTGGTCACCAACGACGGCCGTGGCCTCGACCATGCCGCCATCGCGCGCTGGGCCGCGCAGATCGCCGGCTTGCGCGCCCTCGGCAAGGAAGTGGTGCTGGTCAGTTCCGGCGCCATCGCCGAAGGCATGCTGCGCCTCGGTTTCGAGCGCCGCCCGACCGATATCCACGAATTGCAGGCCTGCGCCGCCGTCGGCCAGATGGGCCTGGCGCAAATCTACGAAAGCAGTTTTCGCGCGCACAGCCTGGGCACGGCGCAAGTGCTGCTGACGCACGCCGACCTGGCCGACCGCGAACGCTACCTGAACGCCCGCTCCACACTGACCACCCTGCTGCGCCTGGGCGTGGTGCCGATCATCAATGAAAACGACACGGTGGTCACCGATGAAATCAAGTTCGGCGACAACGATACCTTGGGTGCGCTGGTGGCCAACCTGATCGAAGCCGATGCGCTGGTGATTCTGACCGACCAGCACGGCCTGTTTTCGGCCGATCCGCGCAAGGATCCGAACGCCTACCTGATCACGCAGGGCGTGGCGGGCGACCCGGCCCTGGAAGCGATGGCCGGCGGCGCCGGTAGCAGCCTGGGCCGTGGTGGCATGCTGACCAAGATCCTGGCCGCCAAGCGCGCCGCCAAGTCGGGCGCGCACACCATCATCGCCTGGGGCCGCGACAGCGACGTGCTGAGCCGCCTGGCGCAAGGCGAAGCGATCGGCACCGAATTGCGCGCGCAGACGGGCCAATTGACGGCGCGCAAGCAATGGATGAGCGATCATCTGCAGACGGCCGGCGCGGTGGTGCTCGATGCGGGCGCCGTGCAAAAGCTGAGCCGGGAAGGCAAGTCCCTGCTGCCGATCGGCGTGGTGGCGGTGCAGGGCGAGTTTGGCCGCGGCGCCGTGATCACCTGCCTCGACGAGGCCGGCGTGGCGGTGGCGCGCGGCCTGTCGAATTACACCAGCGGCGAAGCGCGCCGCATCATGCGCAAGCCGTCCAATGAGATCGAGGCGATCCTCGGCTTTATCGAAGGCCACGAGCTGATCCATCGCGACAATATGGTATTGCTGTAATGGGCGAGGCGGCCCGATGGGCCGTTTTTTTTCAGGTCAGCGCCGGCATCGCCGTTTTTTCCTTGTAATCGCACAGGTCGGCGATCATGCAATTCCAGCATTGCGGCTTGCGCGCGATGCAGGTGTAGCGGCCGTGCAGTATCAGCCAGTGATGGGCATCGAGCAAAAATTCCCTGGGCACGAATTTGAGCAATTTTTGCTCGACGATCTCGACATTCTTGCCCGGTGCAATGCCGGTGCGGTTCGAGACGCGGAAGATATGCGTGTCGACCGCCATCGTCAGTTCGCCAAACGCCGTATTCATCACCACATTGGCCGTCTTGCGGCCCACGCCGGGCAAGGCTTCCAGCGAGGCGCGGTCGCGCGGCACCTCGCCGCCATGCTGATCGAGCAGGATCTGGCAGGTGGCGATGACGTTTTTTGCTTTTGTGCGGAACAGGCCGATGGTGCGGATATAACTGGCCAGTTCATCGACCCCCAGCGCCAGTATCGTGGCCGGCGTATTGGCGACCGGATACAGCAAGCGGGTGGCCTTGTTGACCGAGACATCGGTCGCCTGCGCCGACAACAGCACGGCGATCAGCAGCTCGAACGGCGTGGTGTACTCGAGTTCAGTCTTCGGGGAAGGGTTGGCGGCGCGAAAGCGCGTGAAGATTTCCAGGCGTTTGGCGGCGTTCATGCGTCTTTTTCCGGCGTGTCGGGGGTGGGAGGGGCGCTGGCGGCGGCGGCCTTGGCGCGCGCCCGTTCCATGGCGGCGGCGATAATGGCGCGCTTGCGTTCTTTTTCTGCCATTTCGGCTGTCGTCACGGGCACTTCCTGCTTGAGTTCCTGCATCTTCGAGACGGCCTTGGCGGCCAGGCGCGCGTCGTTCTCCTCGGCTTCGCGGCGCAGCCGCTCGGTGCGCCCATCGTGGCGCGCGCGGGCGTCATCGGCATCCAGCCGGCTCCAGGCATCCCAGCCGGTGGCGTCACCGCTGACCGGATACATGACGATGCAGTCGACCGGGCAGGGTGCCACGCACAGGTCGCAGCCGGTGCACAGGCTGGTCACCACCGTGTGCATCTGCTTGGCCGCGCCGGCGATGGCGTCGACCGGGCAGGCCTGGATGCACAGGGTACAGCCGATGCACAGCGATTCATCGATGTAGGCGACCGAACGGGGGCGCTCCAGGCCGTTGACCGGATTGAGCGGAATGACCTTTTTGCCCAGTAAATTGGCCAGCAGCGCGATGCCTTGCGCGCCGCCGGGCGGGCACTGGTTGATCTCGGCGCTGCCTGCGGCAATCGCTTCCGCATACGGTCGGCAGCCGTTGTAGCCGCATTTGGTGCATTGCGTTTGCGGCAGCAAGTCTTCTATCTGGTCGGCAAGGGAGGGGGGAGCTGGGTGCGGCACGGCGATCTTCAATACGGTAAAACCGTATTATCGGCCATCTGGCCTCGGCACAAGTGAAAAACCTGCCTGACGCAAGGGATAGCCGGCACTCACCGTGTATTTTATTTCCAACAGGAATTAATGACTATCGATAAACAACTTTGAAAAATTGTTATTGTATGGGACGATGGTTTATCGTCAAAAACCGACCGTATTGCCTGACGCCATCACGTTTCCACTGATACGCCGGGTGACAGGAGCAGTACATGTCTTTTCTCCGGACAGTGGTTTTGTCCTTGCTCACTTTCTGCGCCGCGCCTGTCCTGCAGGCGCAGGTGGCGCCGACCACCGGCATCGTGCGTTTTGCCGCCGATGACTGGCCGCCGTTCGTGTCGCCCAGGCTGCCGGCCGACGGCATGTCGGCCGCCATGGTCAGCGCCGTGTTCGAGCGCATGGGTTATCTGGTCAAATACGAATACTTTCCCTGGAAACGGACCATGCAGTTTGGCCTCGGCAATCCGCGCTACGCCGGTTTCATGGCGGTGTGGCGTACGCCCGAGCGGGAAAAGCTCTGTCATTTTTCTGTCCCGGTTGGCAATACCCTCGGCGTACTGGCCTATCTGAAGGAGGATGGGCCACCCGGCGCCAGCCTGCAGGAACTGGGCAAGTTGCGCGTCGGCACGGTGGCCGGCTATGCGAATGGCGAGCAGTTCGACGCCATGGTGGCGCGCGGCGAGCTGAGCACCGAAGAAGGCTTGAACGATGCGACCAATCTGAAAAAACTGCTGATCAAGCGTTACCGCGTGATCGTCATCGAGCGTCACGTGCTGCAGCACTTGCTGATGGGGCCGGAATTCAGCAAGGCTGAACGCGAGCGCATCGCCTTTGTCGATACGGTGTTCAAGGAGCGTCCCGTGCATGTCTGCTTCAAGCGCGATGCTGGCGGCGCGCTGCAGCAAAAACGTTTCAACGAGGCCGCGCGCGAAGTCGACCTGGCCAGGCTGGAACGCGATTACTGGAAACGCCTGGACCAGTCGCTGGCCGGCGTGCCGCCCGCGCCCTGAAGACGACGCTGCGGCATCTCTTCAGAATTGGCATAAGCTCATGCGTAACGATTCGTTCTTGTTTGTTTGACCATCCCTTAATCTGAGCTGCTTGTGCTGATGGCGATTGAAAGGATGTGGACGTATGCAAGAACTGAATCAGGCCGCGGCGCCAAATGCCAGCCGCGACACCATCGACCTGGAATGGGCCAATCTGTTGTCGCCGCAACGGCGTGGCCTGCTGCGCCGTGGCGGCCTGCTGGCGGCACTGGCCGCATCCGGCCTCGCGGGCACGGCGCTGGCGCAGGATGCGCGCCAGGCGCCGCGCTTGAAAGCGGCGCCCGGCAAGAGTCCATGGGGCGAGCACACCGACACGGCGCCCACGCCGCGCCCGGCCAATGTGCGCCCCGGCGAAGAGCACTTGCCTGCCGCGCCGCGCGCGTACACCGATATCGAGAGCTATCACGCGCATATCTATTTCGATGAAGACAGTTTCCAGAAGGCGGCCCTGATACGCAAATGGGCGGCCGAGCGCTTCAGCGTCGAGCTGGGCGACTGGAATACCGAGCCGCGCGGTCCGCATGTCACTCCCTCGTTCTACTTCGGCTTTACCAATGAGCTGTTGCCGGTGATCGTGCCGTGGCTGCAATTGAACAGCCTGGGCCTGACAATACTGATCCACCCGAATACGGACGATCCGCGCGCCGACCACCTGTATTACGCGCTGTGGGTGAACCGCTCGCAACCCGTGAACGGCTATGCGATGAAAAAGCCGGGGCCGGGCGAACCGCCGGTGGAGCAGATTTATGTCAATACGCACCCGACGGTAAAGCTGGAAACCGCGCACACATGAAAAAACGGCACGCTGGCGTGCGCCGGCGTGCCGTTTTCAGGAGGCATGGCTGATCAGCCGTGCTTCTGGATGAATTCGCCGATTTTCGGGCAAATGATCTCGCGCCAGCGGCGGCCCGAGAAAATGCCGTAGTGGCCGCATTTCGGCGCCACGAAGTCTTGCTGCATGTCGGCCGGAATGCCGCTGCACAGGTCATGCGCGGCCTGCGTCTGGCCGGCGCCGGAAATGTCGTCCAGCTCGCCTTCGACGGTAAACAGCGCCACGTTGGTAATGTCCTGCGGACGCACCAGCTGGCCGCCCACTTTCCATGTGCCCATCGGCAGGCTGAATTCCTGGAAGACGGTTTTGATCGTTTCCAGATAGTACTCGGCCGGCATATCCAGCACCGCGTTGTACTCGTTGTAGAACTGGCGGTGGCCTTCCGCCGGCTCGTCGTCGCCGGTCACCAGGTGCATGTAGAACTCGCGGTGGCTTTGCGCGTGGCGGCCCGGGTTCATGGCGATAAAGCCGGCGTGCTGCAGGAAGCCCGGATAGACCTTGCGGCCAAAGCCCGGGTAGTTCGGCGGCACCGCATAGATCACGGTGTTTTCAAACCACGAGAATTTCTTTTCCGTCGCCAGGTTGTTCACTTGCGTCGGCGAGCGGCGCGGATCGATCGGGCCGCCCATCATGGTCATGGTTTTTGGCATGTGCGGATCTTTTGCCGTCGCCATCAGCGAGATGGCGGCCAGCACCGGCACGGTCGGCTGACAGACCGAGATCACGTGCAGGTCGGGCGCCAGCAGGCGGATGAATTCCTGCACATAGTAAATGTAGTCATCGAGGTGGAACGGGCCTTCGGTCAACGGCACCATGCGCGCGTCGGTCCAGTCGGTGATGTAGACATCATGTTCGGCCAGCAAGCCGCGCACAGTGTCGCGCAGCAGGGTCGAGTGATGACCGGACAGGGGGGCAACCAGCAGCACTTTGGGCTGTTGCACACCGGGTGACTCTTTTTTGAAGTGGATCAGGCGACAAAATGGCTTTGTCACGACAACGTGTTCGTGGATGTCGACGCTCTCGCCTTTGACGAGCACGGATTTGATGTCAAAACGGGGTTTTTCGTAGTCTTTGCCAAGGCGGTACATCAGCTCGTAGCCGGCTGCGATGCGTTGCGAAAACGGGGTATGGGCCAGAGGGGAAACCGGGTTGGTAAATAACTTGGAGGACATGTCTGCCCATTGCATCACCGGAGTGAGGAAAGAGCGTTGCAGTTCGTGCAGTTGGTAAAGCATATAGAGTCCTTGTTTTATTCCAAGCGCCAATGCGGCTCAAATATCATAATCCAATTCTATGACATTTGTTGAGGGCAAAATGTGCTTTAACACGCACAGGGCCACACTTTGCGGCTTTCTGTCTGCAATCGCGCCACACTTGCATGGCAGTCCTGCAACCATGTTTTTAAAATAAAAAAAGCAGCGTTTCCGCTGCTTTTCCGGGGGGCTTGCCTGCTGCCGTTACTTGACCAGCAGGTGCAGCTTGTCCTTGACGTCTTTCATGGCCTCGGCTTCCGGCAAGGCCGCCTTGGTCTTGGTGATCGACGGCCAGTTGCGCGCCAGGTCGACGTTAATCTTGATGAAGGCCTGCTGGTCGCCCGGCACGTCTTCTTCCGCGAAAATCGCGTTCACCGGGCATTCGGCCACGCACACTGCGCAGTCAATACATTCGTCCGGATCGATCGCCAGGAAATTCGGGCCTTCCCGGAAACAATCTACCGGGCAGACATCGACGCAATCGGTGTAACGACAGGCGACGCAGGATTCGGTGACAACGTGGGTCATAACAGTCCTATCAAATGGGGAGGTGCTGTAGCGCCTGCAGGAACTTCAACGGCGCATACTAAAGCAAAGCACCGTATTTTAAGGCAATTCGCTACTTCTCACAAATCCGCTTTATATACAATACATATAAGCAAATTCATTTTTTTTGGCCGCGCCACGCTCTGCAAGGGGGAGTGTTGCCGTGTTCAGGAAACGCGCCGGCGAAGATGGGCAAAAAAACCACACCCATCGCGCCGTGTGTTTATTGAGATCAACGATTTACATGAATTCAGGTGCTGGCGCGGATTTTTGCCACCAGGTTTTGCCAGCGCGCACTGTCCGCACCGCCATCTTCGGCAAACGTGATCGTGTGCTGGCTGTCGGGGGCCTCGACGGTAATGCGCCATTGCGCAATATCGGCGCCCAGCGGTTCGCTGCCGTGCGCCATGTCGCTGGCGGGCGCCGCCGTGAAAAAGCCGCAGCCGGCCAGCGCCGCCTCCAGCGCCTGGCCGGCGGGATGGGAGCGCGTGTCGATTTCGTAGTGCTCGCGCAGGCCGGCAAAGCCGCCGCTGCTGGTTGCTGAAATTTTCATGTCGTTTCCTGTGGTGGTTGGTCGGATTGCCGGCTCAAGCGTGGCGCGGGCCATAGTCGCGGCACCATGCGGCCAGCGCCTCGCGTTCCGCATCGAATGCCTGGTCGGCCGCGCTGTACTGGGCGTTGTTCATGGTGCCGCAGCAGGCGCGGCGGTCCTGCACGGCGTCGTCTTCATCCTCGGCGGCTGGCGCAAACCCCGGCAGCTCATTTTCGCCGCCATCGAGCTGCGCACCGAGCACTTCACGCACCGTAAAACTGTTGCGGATAAAGTCCAGGTAGGCGTCCTTGCCATCGGCCCGGGCCAGCGACAGCATGTGGTTGGCCACGTCGGCGTAGGTGGCCGCGCGGCCGGGAGCGGCCAGCAGGGCGCGCAGCACCAGGCTGCACAGGTAGTCGCCGCAGGCCAGCAGCACGGCGGCGTCGTCTTTCAGCTGTGGCCGGCGTTCATGGTCGAAGATGTCGGCCAGGATGTCGTAGATGGCGCCGGTAAATACCTGCGAGATGGCGTGCACCTCGGTGCCCGCCTGCGACAGCTTGATGTCGTTGTCGGCGTTGCGCAAGCCGTTGGGCCGGCCCAATGCCAGGCCGAACTGTTCGGCCAGGTCGGCCAGGAAGGTCTTGTCGTGCAGGTCGGCCTTGGTTTGCGTGATCACCGCTTCGACCTGGTCCAGCTGCGACAAGGCCAGGAAGATGGCCGTCAGGTCGCCGAACGATTCATGCAGCCCCCCCGTTTGCGGCGGGTTGCTGTTGAGCAGCCAGTTCGGTTTCAAACCATCGAGCACGGCGTGGCCGGTTTCATGCGACACGATATCGAGCGAACGGCAGGTGTACACGCGCTCGGTGGCGCCGCTGGGAATGAAGTCGCCGAATTTCAGCGCCTGTTCCCGGCGGCTGTAATAGGCGTTCATGACATTGGGCAAGCCGTGCGGAAACACGCGCAGCGGATCGGTATTGCTGGCGCTGTTCCATTGCCAGGGCAGCGGCGCGGCCGTGCCGTCCAAGGCCAGTGCGCGCTGGAACATGGTCAGGGTCATGCGCACGATGGCAAAGGTATGCACGGCGTCGAACTGATCGGTATTGGGCGAGACGATGAAGTCGCCAAAGGCGTTCGGGCTGACCTGGGCGATGCCGGGCGTGCCAAACGTGATGCGTGCATCGTGCGGCCCTTCCAGGATCAGGCCCGGCAGGAAAGCCTTGCGGGTGCCCAGTTCGCTGACCGATGGGTCCTGCTTCCATATCAGCACGCGCGCGCCGGCGGCGACGGCCGCGGCTTTGCGCACGCCAGGCTCATTCAGGCGAGGCGGACCCGGCTGCAGGGTCAGTTGCGCCTGCTTGCGGTGCTGGCGGTAGGGCGCCGATGGCGTCGGCACATAGCCGACCGGCAGTGAAACGCATTGGGTCAGCACGGCTTCGACCGGCACGATGACTTTCTGGTCCATGATGGCTCTCCACGACAGGGGCGACTGGAACTGGAATAGTCGGCCTGCGCGGCGCTGCGGGGTTTGATACGGCGCAAACGATGTGAGGGAAGGGGGACGGCTGGTATCATGGCGGCCTTGCTACTACCCGTTTTGACGAAAAGGAAGGTTTGATGGCGGATATAAATATAGTTCAGCAACATAAGCTGACAGCGGAAAAAGCCCGTGCGGCGGCGCAGCAGGTGGCCGACAAGCTGGCCCAGGAATATGATTTATCGTGCGCCTGGGATGGCGATGTGTTGCGCTTCGAGCGCAGCGGCGTCGATGGCGCGCTGACCCTGGAGCAAGACCAGGCCCAGCTCACGCTGAAGCTCGGTTTCATGCTCAGCGCCTTTGCGCCCATGATCGAAGGCAAGATCGCCGACAAGATGCGCAAGGTGTTTACCGAGGCGGCCTGATTACTTCCGTGCACCGCATTGCGATGGTAAAAACAACACCTTCGTTGCCCGGCGGGTAGCACTGCCTACCCGCTGGTTTTCCCCGTATTCTCCCGCCTTATGTGTGTTGGCGAACATTGCTAACATATTTCAATTTGGAAAGCTATTGGACTTTTGCATCTTTTTGCGCTATACTTGACGCATATTTACAACAGATAACCCCTGTAGCACACTCTGCTTCGCAGTCCGCTCCGCTAGTTCGGTAGTAAACCAATCCTTGGGTTTCGCACCCGCATTCACTAGAAGTTTGACCAGAAATTCTTGGTCAAAATACATTTGGTGCCATGTTTTTGCATGGCGCCCGCGTTGCTGACAGTCCTGAACCCCAGCCTCTTTCAGCGCGCAGACGGCACTCCGGCATGGCTAGCGCCATGCACCGGTCTTACACGTGTCACCCCTTTTTCCAGTCGCTCCCGTGCGCTTTTTGCGCCGGTGCACAGCCGACGGAAAAAGGTTTGCTGATTCCCGCCGCAGGCTAGTGGCCTGCAGGGTTTCATTCCATTCGTCAAATCGAGGGAGAACCACAACGTGGCAAAACAAATCATCATCGACCATGTATTCAAAGTGTTCGGCGACCAGCCGAAAGAAGCACTGGCACTGGTCCGTCAGGGCGCCAGCAAGCAGGATATCCTGGCCCAGACCGACTGCACCATCGGCGTGTTCGACGCCACCTTTACGATTGAAGCGGGCGAGATCTTCGTCATCATGGGCCTGTCCGGTTCCGGCAAGTCGACCCTGGTGCGCATGCTCAACCGCCTGATCGAGCCGACCGACGGCCGCATCCTGATCGACGGCAACGACATCAATACCTTGCCCGACGCCCAGTTGCGCGCGCTGCGCCGCAAGGACATCAGCATGGTGTTCCAGTCGTTCGCGCTGCTGCCGCAAATTACCGTGCTCGACAATACTGCCTTCGGCATGGAACTGGCCGGCATGCCCAAGGCCGAGCGCCATGCGCTGGCCCAGCAAGCGCTGGAGCAGGTAGGCCTGGACGGCTACGGCGCCAGCTATCCCGACGAATTGTCGGGCGGCATGCAGCAGCGCGTGGGCCTGGCCCGTGCGCTGGCCTGCGATCCCTCCATCCTGCTGATGGACGAGGCGTTTTCCGCGCTCGATCCGATCATGCGCACGGAAATGCAATCGGAACTGCTGCGCCTGCAACAGATCAAGCGCCGCACCATCGTCTTCATCTCGCACGATCTCGATGAAGCGATGCGCATCGGCGACCGCATCGCCATCATGAAGGATGGCCATGTGGTGCAAGTGGGCACGCCGGAAGAAATCCTGCGCAAGCCCGCCAACGATTATGTGCGCAACTTTGTGCGCGGCGTCGATGCGGCGGCCGTCTTCAAGGCCAGCGATATTGCCCGCAAGAGCCAGATCGTGGTGTCCGAGTCGCCCACCCGCGGTTCGCGCGCCGCGCTGTCGATGCTGGAAGAGCAGGATCGCGCCTACGCCTATGTCGTCAGCCCGCAGCGCAAGTTTCTCGGCGTGGTATCGGCCGATTCGCTGCGCAATGCGCTCGACGGCCATGTCGGCCCGCTGGGCCTGGCCCACGCCTATTTGCCCGAGGTGCAGACCATCAATGCCGATGAACCCGTCGCCGGCCTGTTCGGCCAGGTGGCGCAACTGCCTTATGCCGTCCCTGTGGTGGCCAACGACGGCAGCTTCCGCGGCGCCATCAGCAAGACCACCTTGCTGAAGTTCCTCGACCGCGATACGCCAGCCATTGCCGAGCCACAATTACAGAAAGGACAAGCATGAATCCAGCTAACGTTACTGCCGTAGAACCCGTCGTAGAACAGGCGGCCCAGATCAATCCGTGGCTGCCGTCCGCGCCGACCGATACCTCGTGGCTGGACGCCGCCGCACCGGCCGTCACGCCCGAGCACGCCGCCGGCGGCTTTCACCTGACACAGATTGTTGATGGCTCGCTGCCGCTGGAAGCCTGGATCAACCAGGGCCTGGGCTGGGTGGTGGCCAATTTCCGTCCGTTTTTCCAGGCCGTGCGCGCGCCGATCGACGCCACCCTGACTGGTGTCAGCGACGTGCTGCTGGCCGCGCCATCGCTGACGGTCATCGCCATCATTGGTCTCTTGGCCTGGCAATTTACCAGCCGCACCCTGGCGATCGGCACCGTGCTGGCCTTGCTGCTGGTATCGATGCTGGGCATCTGGCCGGAAGCCATGATCACCCTGTCGCTGGTGCTGACCTCGCTGGTGTTCTGCATGATCATCGGTTTGCCGCTGGGGATCTTCCTGGCCAGCAGCGACCGCGCGCAAAACATCCTGCGCCCGCTGCTGGACGCCATGCAGACCACGCCCGCCTTTGTGTATCTGGTGCCGGTGGTGATGCTGTTTGGTATCGGCAATGCGCCTGGCGTGATCGTCACCATCATCTTCGCCCTGCCGCCGCTGGTGCGCCTGACCAACCTCGGCATACGCCAGGTGCGTCCGGACCTGATCGAAGCGGCGCGTGCCTATGGCGCTTCGCCATGGCAGTTGCTGACCCGCGTGCAGTTCCCGCTGGCCATGCCGAACATCATGGCCGGCATCAACCAGTCGCTGATGCTGTCGCTGTCGATGGTGGTGATCGCCTCGATGATCGCCGTCGGTGGCCTGGGCCAGATGGTCTTGCGCGGCATTGGCCGCCTGGACATGGGCCTGGCGACTGTCGGCGGTCTTGGTATCGTGCTGCTGGCCATCACGCTGGACCGTTTGACGCAGGCGATGGGCCAGCCCCGCCGCGGCGTGCGCCACTGGTACCAGACGGGCCCGGCCGGTTTCGTGATGCGCCTGGTGCGCGGCACGCGCGGCGAGGTTGCCGCGCCAGCGCCGCTGGCCAGCGCCGCCCACTAAGCCCGATAACAAGAACGAGAAAGGATTTACATGCATCAGACTGAACATTTCAAAATCACGCAAAAATCGCAACGCAAGTTCCAGTGGCTGTCGTTCCTCGGCATCGCCGCGCTGGCCCTGAGCACCAGCCTGGCCATGGCGCAAACGCCGGATGCCGGCCTGCCCGGCAAGGGCATCAAGGTGCAAGCCTTGCAAAGCTCGATCGCGGAAGAAACTTTCCAGACCATGCTGGTCGAGCGCGCGCTGGAAAAGCTGGGCTACGAGATGCAGCCGATCAAGGAAGTGGAGTATCCGACCGCGCACATCGCGATCGCCAATGGCGACGCGACGTTTCTGGCGGTGCACTGGGACCCGCTGCACAAGGATTACTACGAAAATGCGGGTGGCGACGCCAAGCTGCTGCGCACCGGCCAGTATGCGGGCCCGGCCGCACAAGGCTATCTGATCGACAAGGCGACGGCCGAGAAGTACAACATCACCAATATCGACCAGCTGCGCGACCCGACCCTGGCCAAGCTGTTCGACCACGATGGCGACGGCAAGGCGGATCTCACCGGTTGCAATCCGGGCTGGGGCTGCGAGGCGATGATCGAAAACCACATGGACGCCTACAAGCTGCGCGAGACCGTGCAGCATGTGCAGGGCAGCTATTCGGCGCTGATCGCCGACACCATCGGCCGCTACAAGCGCGGCGAACCTATCCTGTACTACACCTGGACGCCGTACTGGGTCAGTGGCGTATTGGTGCCGGGCAAGGATGTGGTCTGGTTGAAAGTGCCGTTCTCGTCGAATCCGGACAAGACCAATACCCGTCTCGACGACGGCAGCGATTATGGCTTTGCCGTCAACACCACGCGCATCGTCGTGAACCGCGCCTGGGCCGAGAAAAATCCGGCGGCCGTGAAACTGTTTGAAATCATGCGCTTGCCGATCGCCGACATCAATGCGCAAAACGAGCGCATGCGTACCGGTGCCAACACCCAGGCCGATATCGCCCGCCATACGGCCGGCTGGATCAAGTTCCACCAGCAGGAGTTCGATGGCTGGATCGCGCAGGCGCTGGCGGCGGCCAAAAACTAGTATTTGAACAATAAAAAAGTGGCTACCGATTTGGTAGCCACTTTTGCGTTAACCGCCTGTTTTGGTGGTTATTCGAGAGTTTTTCAGCAGTTTTTGACGATTTCGGCGCCAAAAGCGAGCTCAGCACTCATTTTTGACCCGTTTAATCCTTCAAATCGTCGATCAGGTCGATATATTGCTGCTGCGCCTCTTCTTTCGAGGTGCCGGCCAGGGCGGCCCAGGCGTCGAACTTGGCGCGGCCGACGAAATCGGTCATGCCAGGGCGATCACCGGTGGCGTCGCCGCTGGATGCCTGCTTGAACAGGGCATAGATTTTCAGCAAGGTCATATTGTCCGGACGTTCGGACAGGGTCTTGGAATCGAGCTGGGCTTGGTCGAATTGCTCTTGTAAACTCATGTTGGCTCCTCAATGCTGGGTGGATCACGGTAACGGTCAAGCGGCGGCTGCGGCGGAGTGGCCACCGTGCCTGCCGCGGTGCCTGACATCATAGTGAAAAAACCGCGCGGCGCATTAGAGGGCCGCCTCAAAAAAAACGCCGCCTGAAGAGGCGGCGCAGGGTGCGGCTGAAGGGGGGAATTACACGCCCAGCAGTTCGACGTCGAAAATCAGGGTGGCGTTCGGTGGAATCACGCCGCCGGCGCCGCGCGCGCCATAGCCCAGTGCCGCAGGAATGATCAGCTGGCGCTTGCCGCCGATTTTCATGCCTTGCACGCCTTCGTCCCAGCCCTGGATGACGCGGCCTGCGCCCAGCGGGAATTCGAATGGATCATTGCGGTCCTTGCTGGAATCAAATTTCGCGCCGGCGCTGCCGTCGTCGTTTTGCAGCCAGCCCGTGTAATGCACGACAACATTGTTGCCTGCCTTGGCTTCGGCGCCGTCGCCGATCACGGTGTCGGTGTATTGCAGGCCGGAGGCGGTGGTGGTGATGGACATGACTTTCCTTATGAAGACGATGAAAGCTACAGATTGTAGAGCATGGGCCGCGAATGCGCCACGGGGCGCGTTATCGTGCCGGCCGCCACCGCGCTCGACCATTTTGTCATCAGTGTGTCGTCGATTATTGCTATCATCGCGCCTCGCACCGATTTGTTTGACGACGTACATGAAGGGACGCCCTGATGCGCAATGTAATCAATTCCTATGGCCGCGCGCTGCTGTCCCAGTTGCACGGCAAGATGCTGTTGCTGAGCGCGCTGCCGTTTGTGCTGTCGCTGCTGTTGTGGGGCGCCTTGCTGTGGTTCGGCCTGCAGCCGCTGATCGACAGCCTGCACGCCTGGTTTGCCGAATACGATTTCTTCCGCACCAGCGGCGCCGTGCTGGCCACGTTTGGCCTGGGCATGCTGAAATCGGTGATCGTGCCGCTGATCGCCATGTTCCTGCTGTTGCCGCTGATGATATTGACGGCGCTGATCTTCATGGGCCTGTTCGCCATGCCGGCGATTGCGCGCCACGTGGGCGGCCGGCATTTTCCGCAGCTGGAACACAAGCATGGCGGCAGCGTGCTGGGCAGCGTGGGCACCTCGCTGGCCACGTTTTTGCTGTTCATTCTCGCCTGGCTGGTGATGTTGCCGCTGTATGCGTTTCCGCCGGCGGCGCTGGTGGGGCAGGCCGTGCTGTGGGGCTGGCTGACCTACCGCGTGATGGCGTATGACGCCATGGCCGACTACGCCAGCGTGGAAGAACGCCAGGCCATCATGCGCGACCGCCGCACGCAGCTGTTCGTGATTGGCCTGGTGTCCGGCGTGGCCGGCGCCGTGCCCGGCATGCTGTGGATGGGCGGCGTGATGTCGGTGGTGTTCTTCCCGTTCCTGGCGGGGTTCGCCATCTGGCTGTATGTGCTGATCTTTATTTTCACGGGCCTGTGGTTCCAGTACTACTGCCTGGAAGCGCTGGCGGCGCTGCGTGGCGTGCGCGGCATGAAGGACGTGCCGGCGGCAGATGCCTGATACACCAATTATCATATCGAATCGAACAAGGGAGTGACATGGCTATCGGACTGATCATCATTGGCGACGAAATCCTGTCGGGCAAGCGCACGGACCAGCATTTCCCGAAAGTGGTGCAATTGCTCAAGGCGCGCGGCTTGCAGCTGAGCTGGGCGGAATATGTGGGTGACGAGCCGGAGCGCATCGTCGCCTTGCTCCAGCGTACTTTTGCCAGCGGCGACATCGTGCTGTGCTTTGGCGGCATCGGCGCGACCCCGGACGACCATACGCGCCAGGCGGCGGCCACCGCCCTGGGCCTGCCGCTGGTATTGCATCCGCAAGGCAAGCGCAACATCCAGCAGCGCATCACGGAAATGGGCGCGGAAGCGGGCGTGGCGGTCGACCTGGACTCGCCGGAAAACCTGCATCGTTTGAAAATGGCCGAGTTTGCCGAAGGCGCCGAGCTGATTCCGAACCCGTACAACAAGATTGCCGGCTTTGCCGTGCGCGAGCATTATTTCGTGCCCGGTTTTCCCGTCATGTCGTGGCCGATGATCGAATGGGTGCTCGATACGCATTACGCCCACCTGTTCAACCAGGTGCCGCATGCGGAACATGCGCTGCTGGTGTATGAAACGGCCGAATCCTTGCTGACGCCGCTGATGGTGGAACTGGAAGCGAAGTATCCCCAGATCAAGGTATTCAGCCTGCCCAGCGTGGGCGACGCGCAGACGCGCCGCCATATCGAACTGGGCGTGAAAGGCGAGCCGGCGCAGGCGCTGGCCGCCTTTGCCGAGATGCGCGCGGCGCTCGACACCATGCAAGCCGAATACCACGCCATCTGAACCCTGCCAGCCCGGCGCCGGCGTTTCATCAGCCGGCGTTCAGCCCGCCTTGCAGCTATGTATGCAAGCGTACAGTCCGGTCGTTGTTTTTTTGCGAAAATCTTCAGCGTAGAAAGATTTTTGTGCGCGCTCGTCCATCCTTGCCATGCCGATGTGGTGCAATGGTGATCAGGACTACGCGTCATCGCCACCGTACCCAAGCAAGCGGCGTTTTGTGGCGTATTGTTGATTTACCGGTCTGGATATCATGTCAAGCAAGCTGCATCGTTACCGGCCTCGCCTGGCCACCGTCTTATCTTGCGCAGAGCACGCCGGCCGCATCTGCCGTAGCCGCCTGATCCGCGTCACTCTTACCCAACCTACCCCCAGCATCCCATGAAAGACACAGGCGACAACCTGGCCCATGCGCAAGTACGGCCTCCATCCGATCCGGAAACGATCCCGGCAACCGCAGCCGGTGCCGACCTGCCGCCGCCGGCCGCGCCGCGCAAGAAACGCCGTTCGCGCGTGTGGCCGATCTTCCTGCTGATCGTGCTGGCCCTGATTGCCGGCATCGCCTGGTTTGTCGTGCGCGAAGTGCGTACCTCGGCACTGCAGGCGGAATTTTTCAGCCGCCTGAGCCGCCAGCTGACCTACAAGGTCGAGCCTGGCCCCAGCCCCGCCGGCGCGATACGTTATCCGCAGCACGGACCCTATGACGAGCGGCTCGGTTACGCCAGCCTGCCCGACTTTATCGGCAAGCTCAACGCGCGCGACTATACCGTCACGGCGCAGGCGCGCATGTCGCCGAAAATGGTAGAACTGGCCGACATGGGCGTGTTCGCCACCTACCGCGAGAAAAGCCGCGCCGGCCTGACCATCCTCGACTGGCGCGCCGCGCCGCTGTTTTCGGCCGTCTATCCCGAGCGTGCCTTCAACGGTTTCGCCGAGGCGCCACCGGCGCTGGTGCAAAGCCTGCTGTTCATCGAGAACCGCGAATTGCTCGACCCGGGCACGCCCGAGCGCAATCCGGCCGTCGAATGGGACCGCCTGAGCAAGGCCGTGCTCGACAAGGCGCTCAATATGGTGGGCGGCCATCGCGGCGGCGGCGGCAGCACCCTGGCCACGCAGATCGAAAAATACCGCCATTCGGAAGACGGCCGCACCAGTTCCATGAAGGACAAGCTGTTCCAGATGCTGTCGGCCAGCCTGCGCTCGTACCAGGATGGCGAGAACACCATGGCCGTGCGGCGCCAGATCGTGCTCAATTACCTCAATACCGTGCCGCTGTCGGCAAAAAGCGGCTTTGGCGAAGTCAACGGCATCGGCGACGGCATGTGGGTCTGGTATGGCCGCAACTTCGATGACGTCAAGCAACAACTCAATGCCAGGCTGGACCAGCCGGGCAGTGCGCTGGCCTACAAGCAGGCGCTGAGCTTGCTGATCGCCCAGCGCCGTCCCTCGCACTACCTGGTGGCCGGCGGCGCCGACCTGGAAGCGCTGACCAACAGCCACTTGCGCCTGCTGGCGCAAGCCGGCGTGATCACGCCGCAGCTGCGCGACGCCGCCATGGCCCAGCCATTGCGTCCGTCGGCGGCGTCTGGCGTGCAGTCGGAAGCGGCCACATCGTTTGTCACGCGCAAGGCCTCGAACGCCGTGCGCAATCACCTGGCCGGCATGCTGGGCGACCCGCGCCTGTACAACCTCGACCGGCTCGACCTGAAGGTGGTCAGCACGCTCGATGCGCAGGCGCAAAATGCGGTGACGAAAGTGCTGCGCGAATTGCGCGATCCGGCAGTGGCGAAAGCGGCCGGCCTGACCGGCAAGGGCATGCTGGGCAACGGCGACCCGGCCAATGTGGTGTACAGCTTTACCTTGCTGCAAAAAGGCGACCAGGCCAACCTGCTGCGCGTGCAGACCGATAACTTCGACCAGCCGCTCGACATCAACGAAGGCGCCAAGCTGGACCTCGGCTCCACCGCCAAGCTGCGCACCCTGGTCAGCTACCTCGACATCGTCGACCAGCTGCAGCAGCGCTACAGGGAGTTGCCGGCGGCAGAACTGTCGAAAATCGCCGTTGATCCGAAGGACATGCTGACGCAGTGGGGGATCGCTTACCTGTCGTCAAAACCGTTGGGAGAGGCGCGCAACCTGCCGGACATGCTGGCAGCGGCGATGGAGCGCAAGTACTCTGGCAACCCCGGCGAAGGTTTCTTCACGGGCGGCGGCCTGCATCACTTCGGCAATTTCTCCAAGCTTGACGACAGCCGCATCATGACGGTGCAGCATGCCTTGCAACAGTCGACCAACCTGGTGTTCGTGCGCCTGATGCGCGACGTGGCGCGCTATTACATGTTCTCGCGCCCCGATTCCTCGGCTTCCTTGCTGGCCGACGCCGACGATCCGCGCCGGGCCCAGTACCTGAGCCGTTTTGCCGACAAGGAAGGACGCGAATTCCTGCACCGCTTCTACCAGAAGTACCGCGGCAAGAGCGTCGACGAGCAGGAAAAAGTGTTGCTGGCCAGCATACGGCCGACACCGGTGCGCCTGGCCAATATCTACCGCACCATCAATCCGAAAGGCACGCGTGCCGAGTTCGCCGACTTCCTGAACGTCAACCTGCCGTCGCAGAACGAAGTGCCGCCCGAGCGCGTGGCGAAGATGTACGATCAGTATGCGATGGAAAACTGGTCGCTGGCCGACCGCGGCTACCTGGCCAATGTGCATCCGCTGGAATTGTGGATGGTGGCTTTCCTGCGCCAGAACGAGGGCGCGACCTTGTCGCAGATGGTGGCGGCCAGTGAAAAGCAGCGCCAGGAAGTGTACAAATGGCTGTTCAATACGCACCGCAAGCATGCCCAGGACCGCCGCATCGCCGACTTGCTGGAGGTTGAAGGTTTCCTGGAGATCCATCGCCAGTGGAAAAAGATGGGTTATCCCTTCGATTCGCTGGTGCCGTCGTTTGCCACCACCCTGGGCGCCTCGGCCGACCGTCCTGCTTCGCTGGCCGAATTGATGGGCATTATCATCAATGACGGCGTGCGCAAACCGAGCGTGCGCATCGACTCCATGCACTTTGCCGCCAGCACGCCATATGACACCATGGTCAAGCGCGCCGCCAATGTCAAGGCCGAGCAGGTGCTGTCGCCGGACGTGGCGCGCGCGGTGGCCAAGGCGATTCGCGCGGTGGTCTCGGACGGTACCGCCAAGCGCGCGAAAACCGCGTTTGTTGGCGCCGACGGCCTGCCGATCCCGGTCGGCGGCAAGACGGGGACTGGCGACCAGCGCTTCGACGTGTATGGCGCCGGTGGCCGCCTGATCGAGTCGCGCTATGTGAACCGTTCGGCCACGTTTGTCTTCAATATCGGCGAGCGTTTCTATGGCAGCATGACGGCCTATGTGCGCGGGCCGGAGTCGAAAAACTACGACTTCACCAGCGCCTTGCCGGTGCAGTTGCTCGTTTCGCTGGCGCCCAGCCTGATGCCGCTGATCGACCCGGACGCGCCGGTCCATGCAGTGGTCAAACCGCCGGTCGTACAGCCGGTGGCGCCGGCGGCCAAACCGCCGGTCAAGCAGCCAGCCAAGCAGGCGGAGAAACCGCCGGTCAAGCAGCCGGTCAAACAGGCGGAGAAACCGGCGGCCAAGCCGGTGGACAAGCAGGCGATCAAACAGGCGGAGAAACCGCCAGTCAAGCAGCCAGCCAAACAGGCGGAGAAACCGCCAGTCAAGCAGGCAGACAAGCCGCCGGTCAATCAGGCAGACAAACCTGAAGACAAACTGCCGGTCAAGCAGTCGTTCAATTAGCCCGCAAACGCCGCCGTCTTGTGCGCCAGGCGCGCATGGTAGGCGGCGATTGCCGGATAATCGGGATGCTGCAGCGGCGCCATCCGCCAGCGCTTGACGGACAGGCCCAGCACGATATCGGCCAAGGTGAAGCGCTCGCCGCATACGTATGCACCGGTGCGCTGCAACTGCTGTTCCAGGATACCCATCATGGCGTTCCAGCCGGCGATGCCGGCCGCCAGCAGCGCCGCATCCTGGTGCGCGGGGCTGTGCCGCACCAGCGACATGAAGGCATAGCGCCAGGAGTTGTTCAGCTCGCCCATCTGCCAGTCCATCCATTTTTCCACCTCGGCGCGCGCGCGTGGTGCCGCCGGCAGCAGGTCCTCGCGACTTTCCTTCGCACACAGATAGCGGCAGATGGCGTTCGATTCCCACAGCACCAGCTCGTCATCGACCAGCACCGGCACCATCGCGTTGGGATTGAGCGCCAGGAAGGCCGGCTCGCTGGTCGCCTTGAAGCCGCTGCCCCAGTCCTCGCGTTCATACGGCAGATTCAGTTCCTCGCAGGTCCACAATACTTTGCGGACATTGATCGATGCGGCTTTTCCCAGGATTTTCAACATGCATGGCTCCGTGTGAGTGGCAAGACTGCTAATGTAGCGCAGGCGAAAGCAGCTTGCATAGTTGCCCATTTCTTGGCAAGGTAGCCCCCCATGAAACCCATGCGCCACCATATGTCCAAAATCCTCGCGTTCAGCCGTTTTTCCGTACGCGACTTTCTCGCCACCGCCGGCCCCACCTTGTTGCTGATCGCGGCCGTCTGCGCGCTGGCCTACTGGCTGGTCGATCCGGCGCCGCCGCGCCAGGTCAGGCTGTCGACCGGACAGGACAACAGCGCCTACGAAGAGTTCGGCAAGCAGTACGCGGCCACCCTGGCCAAGCACGGCATCAAGGTCAGCTTGCAGCCCTCGCTGGGCTCGCAGGAAAACCTGCAGCGCCTGAACGCCGGCACGACCGACATCGCCTTCGTGCAAAGCGGCTCGACCGAACATGCGGACGCCGAGCGCCATGGCCTGATTTCCCTCGGCAGCCTGTTTACGGAACCGGTCTGGCTGTTCCTGCGCGAAGACAAGGCGGTCACCGAGCTGACGCAGCTTAAAGGGATGAAGATCAACCTGGGGCCGGAAGGCACGGGTGTGCCGGGCCTGTTTCGCCAGTTGCTGGCCGTCAATGGCGTCGAGCCGAACGAACTGACGGTGGGTGCGCTGCAAAACACGCCGGCCACGGTGGAACTGCTGGAAGGACGTATCGATGGGCTGGTGTTCAGCTCGGCGCCGGAAGCGCCGCTGATCCAGATGCTGTTGCAGACACCAGGCATCCGTCTGTTCGACTTTTCCCAGGCGGAAGCCTATACGCGGCGTTTGCCCTTCCTGACCCATGTGGTGCTGCCGCGCGGCATTGTCGACCTGGGGCGCAATATCCCGGCGCAGGACTATCATCTGATCGCGCCCACCGCTACGCTGGTGGCGCGCGAGGACCTGCATCCGGCGCTGGTGGACCTGTTCGTGCAGGCGGCAGCCAGCATCCATGGCGGCACCGGCTGGTTCCAGCAGCAGGGGCAGTTTCCGTCGGCGCGCTATACGGAAATTCCGGTGGCGCCGGAAGCGCTGAAATTCTACAAGGACGGCGCACCGGTGTTGCAGCGCTACATGAGCTTCTGGCTGGCCAATTTCTTCGACCGCATGTGGGTGCTGGTGGTGGCGCTCGGTGCGCTGATATTGCCGCTGTCGCGCGTGGTGCCGCCGCTGTATGTCTGGCGCATCCGCTCGCGCGTGTACCGCTGGTACGGGCAGTTGCGCACGGTGGAGCAGGCGCTGGAAGATGTGCCGGAAGCACGCCGCGCGCAGGTGTATGCGGAGCAATTGCAACGGCTCGACGAGATCGAGGAAATGGTCAACCAGATCTCGATACCGCTGTCGTTTGCCGATGGCTTGTATGGCCTGCGCAGCCATATCAATTTCGTGCGCAAGCGTATCCTGACCCTGATGGGCGAGCAGACGGTGGCGGCTATACCAGAGTAATCGACAGCTTGCGTCCGACCAGCGTGGCGGCCCGCTCCAGCGTGGACAGGGTCACGTCGCTGGTGGGGTCGAGCAAGCGGTCGAGCTGCGAACGGCTGGTCTGCAGCATGGCCGCCATGCGGGTTTTCGACAGCGATTGCTCCTGCATCGCCTGCGTCAATTGCCAGGCGATGACTTCCTTGATGGCCTGGGTCTGCGTCTGCTCGAAGATGCCTTCTTCTTTCAGGAAGTCGTCGAGGCTGCTGCCCAGATGGGGATGCGCGTGGTTCATCACAGTTCCTTCAATCGTTTGCGGGCCAGCGCCAGGTCGTCGTCGGGCGTGGTGCGGGTTTTCTTGATAAAGCCGTGCAGCGCCACCAGGCAGTCGCCATGCTGGCAGATCAATACACGGGCGATGCGGTTGCCGGACAGGCTGCTGCGAATTTCACACAATCCCTGGCCGAGGTGCCGGCACAGCGGCATGCCGACCGGCCAGCGCCACTGTGCATGCATCAGGTCTTGCCCGATCACATGGCGTTCAAGGGCGGGCAGGCTCTTGAGCCAGTCGCGCACCGGTTCGCCGCCGTTGCCGTTCGCATAGAACAGCAGGCTAATCTGCCGCAAGTGGGAAGCATCCATGACGCACCTCTACGTTGTACTATATAAGGTACTATTTCGCAAGGAGAATTTGCGCCGCTTTTGCAAACGGCCATGGATGGTTGTAACCGGTCTCAGGCCGGCGCGTGGCCTGTCATGTCAAACAGCGTGTGTCTTTATGCGCCCAGCCACGGCAGGCCGGCCTTGCACCAGCCGCCGATTTCCTTGCGGTGGCCATCGGCGTCCTTGTCGCCTTCAAAGCCTTCCAGGATGTCGTAGCTGTTGGGGTAGCCGTGTTCGGTGGCCAGCTTGGCCGCGTGGCGCGAGCGCACGCCTGAACGGCACAGGAACAGCAAGATGTCGTCCTGGCCGGCCTGGTTGGCCAGTTGCCGCACGAAGTCGGGATTGGGCACGCCGCCCGGATAGGTGGCCCACTGTACCGCGCCGTGCTGGGTGTCGGCGATATCGACCCGGCCGACCCAGTCGCGCTCGGCATTGGTGCGCACGTCGATCAGCTTGATGGCAGGGTCGAGCTGCAGCAGCTCATAGGCTTCCTGCGGCGTGACGGCGCCGGCATACGGTGTGCCCTCGTTGGCGCGGCTGCGGGCAATAGTCAGAATGTCGGCGGGGGTACTCATGACAGGCTCCAGGTAAGGGAATGGTGGAAATGATTATAGTGCGCCGGACGCGCACCGCAAACGACCCTGCGTACTGCACCAGAATCGGGCATTTTCAGATTTTTCGTTGTAAACGCTACAAATTGGTGCATTATTTGTTTTTCGCACTTGCATAGTGCATTTTTGATTTAGCGCAATACATGTCGATAAATTAACGTCGATCAAACTTTCACAGGGATAGCCATGGTTTGCCCGTGCCGGCCCTGGGGACTTAAAAGCTGGCATGGAATCTGCTATGATTCCTGTGAGTTTTGGTGGCACGCAATCTTTGCTTAACATCATCAGCCCAGACGCATTCAGGTCGGCTCACCCCACATTCATTTAGGAGATACGCATGGCAATGACAGCCGCAGAAGTCTTGAAGATGGTAGAAGAGAACGAAGTCAAATTCGTTGATTTCCGCTTTGCCGACACCCGTGGTAAAGAGCAGCACGTAACGGTGCCCGTGTCGCACTTCGACATGGACAAATTCGAATCGGGCCACGCCTTTGACGGCTCCTCGATCGCTGGCTGGAAGGGCATTGAAGCGTCCGACATGATTTTGCTGCCGGATCCAAGCACCGCCAATATCGACCCGTTCATGGAAGAAACCACCCTGTTCATGCAGTGCGACGTGATCGAACCGTCGGATGGCAAGGGCTATGACCGCGACCCGCGCTCGATCGCGAAACGCGCCGAGGCCTACCTGAAATCGTCGGGCATGGGCGACACCGCCTACTTCGGCCCTGAGCCGGAATTCTTCATCTTCGACAGCGTGCGCTGGAAGATCGACATGTCGGGCTGCTTCGTCAAGATCGGTTCGGACGAAGGTTCGTGGTCGACCGGCAAGGACATCGAAGGCGGCAACAGCGGCCACCGTCCTACCGTCAAGGGCGGCTACTTCCCGGTGCCACCAGTGGACAGCTTCCAGGACATGCGTTCGGAAATGTGCCTGATTCTCGAATCGCTGGGCATCCCGGTCGAAGTGCACCACCATGAAGTCGCTGGCGCCGGCCAGAATGAAATCGGCACCAAGTTCTCGACCCTGGTCGAGCGCGCCGACTGGACGCAGAACCTGAAATACGTGGTCTGGAACGTGGCCCACAGCTACGGCAAGACCGCCACCTTCATGCCGAAACCTATCGTTGGCGACAACGGTTCGGGCATGCACGTGCACCAGTCCGTATGGAAAGATGGCAAGAACCTGTTCGCCGGCGACGGCTATGCCGGCCTGTCCGATTTCGCCCTGTACTACATCGGCGGCATCATCAAGCACGCCAAGGCACTGAACGCGATCACCAACCCGGGCACCAACTCGTACAAGCGCCTGGTACCAGGCTACGAAGCACCGGTGAAACTGGCGTACTCGGCGAAAAACCGTTCCGCTTCGATCCGTATTCCACACGTTGCCAATCCAAAAGGCCGCCGCGTGGAAGCACGTTTCCCGGATCCACTGGCCAACCCATACCTGTGCTTCGCCGCGTTGCTGATGGCCGGCCTGGACGGTGTTGCCAACAAGATCCATCCGGGCGAAGCCGCCTCGAAAGATCTGTACCATCTGCCGCCTGAGGAAGATGCACTGATCCCTACCGTCTGCGCTTCGCTGGAAGAAGCCCTGGATGCACTGGACAAGGACCGCGAGTTCCTGACCCGTGGCGGCGTGTTCAGCGATTCGATGATCGATGCCTACCTGGAACTGAAAATGCAGGACGTACAGCGCATGCGCATGACCACGCATCCTGCCGAGTTCGACATGTACTACTCGCTGTAATGGCGTGATGCCGGCAACACTGCCGGCAAGCAATCAAAACGCGGGGTGAGGCTTTCGGTCTTCCCCGCGTTTTTTCATGGGCACGCGGGCATGATGTTGTATAGTCGCCCGGTACCGTGAGAGCTGACAGGAGTGGAAAGTGAACAAGCATTACAGGATGGCGCTGGCGGCGGCCCTGCTGGGCGCCGCCGGCTTGGCGCATGGGCAATTGTATGTCTGCAGTGATGCCCAGGGCCATAAAACCTATACCGACAAGCGCGACAGCGCGGCCTGCAAGCTGCTCGATTTGCCCGGCGCCATGACGGAGCCGCCGCGCAGGAGCGCGCCGCTGGCCGCAGCAAACGCCAGGCCCTCCGCGCCGGCCGCCAATCCGGCTGCCGCCACTGGCGCGGGCAACTTTCCCCGCGTCGATGGCGCCGAACAACGCGCGCGCGACCTGGACCGGCGCCAGATCCTGCAGGACGAGCTGCGCAGCGAAGAGCAGAAGCTGGCCGCGCAACGCCAAGAGTTCAACCAGGGCCAGCCTGAACGCCAGGGCAACGAGCGCAACTATGCCAAGTACCAGGAACGGGTGGCCCAATTGAAAGACAACCTCGGCCGGACGCAGCAAAACGTCGAGGCCCTCAAACGTGAGATTGCGAATATCCGATGACCGAAGCCCATACCCCCCCGCGCCGTGCGCCGCACCTGGCCGGACTCGACCTGCTGGCCTCGGCCGTGATCGTGCTCGACATGGACGGCCGCATCAGCTACGCCAATGCGGCGGCGGAAAACCTGCTGGAAAGTTCCTTGAAGGCGCTGTCGCGGCAAAAGCTGACGGCGTTGTTCGTCAATCCCGAGGAGCTGGCCGGCATCTGCGCCCAGGCCCGCGAACACAAGTTTTCCGACCTGCGCCAGGACCTGAGCCTGGAGCGCCTGGGGCGCGACCCCTTGCGCGTGCACAGCATCATTAGCGCGCTGGACGGACCCGAGGACAGCATCCTGATCGAGCTGCGCGAAAACGTGCAGCAACTCAAGCTGGACCGCGAAGAGCGCATCCTCGACCAGAGCCAGGTCAACAAGGAGCTGATCCGCAACCTGGCGCATGAAATCAAGAACCCGCTGGGCGGCATCCGCGGCGCGGCGCAGCTGCTGGAACTCGAATTGCCGGCGCTGCACCTGCTCGAATTGCGCGAATACACGCAGGTGATCATCAAGGAAGCGGACCGGCTGCAGACCCTGGTCGACCGCCTGCTGGCGCCGCACCGCCGGCCGCACATCGTCGGCGACGTGAATATCCACGAAGTGTGCGAGCGCGTGCGCAGCCTGATCCTGGCCGAGTTTCCCAGCGGCCTGACCATCTCGCGCGACTATGACGCCTCGATTCCCGAGTTCCGTGGCGACAAGGAGCAACTGATCCAGACCGTGCTGAACATCGCCCATAACGCGGCGCAAGCCTTGTCCGAGCGGATCGAAGCGGGCGATGCGGAGCTGATTTTCAAGACCCGCGTGGCGCGCCAGGTGACGTTGGCCAAGGTCCGCTACGGCCTGGCATTAGACTTGCATATCATTGACAATGGACCGGGCATCGCACCCCAGATCCGTGACCGGATTTTCTACCCGCTGGTATCGGGACGGGAAGGCGGCAGCGGATTGGGACTGACCTTGGCACAGACCTTCGTGCAACAGCACCTGGGCGTGATCGAATGCGAAAGCCGGCCTGGATATACCGATTTCAGGATCGTTTTACCTTTGCCATAAGCGTGGGAAGCACCTGCCGTCGTATCCCACTCATGAAATCCATTGCGGGACGCACACACTAATGAAGCCAATCTGGATAGTTGACGACGACGAATCAATCCGCTGGGTGCTGGAAAAAGCCCTGGCCCGTGAAAACCTGGCCACCAAGAGCTTTGCCAATGCGCGCGACGCCATTGCCGCGCTCGAGTTCGATACGCCGCAAGTGCTGGTGTCCGACATCCGCATGCCGGGCGCGTCAGGGCTCGACCTGCTGCAAATGGTCAAGACGCGCTTTCCCGGCTTGCCCGTCATTATCATTACCGCCTTTTCCGACCTCGATTCGGCCGTCGCGGCCTTCCAGGGCGGCGCCTTCGAATACCTGGCCAAGCCCTTCGATATCGACAAGGCCGTCGAGCTGATACGCCGCGCGCTGGAAGAAAGCCTGCGCGAGACCAGCGTCGAGTCGGGGCCGTCGGAAACGCCGGAAATCCTCGGCCAGGCGCCGGCCATGCAGGAAGTGTTTCGCGCCATCGGCCGTTTGTCGCAATCGAACGTGACGGTGCTGATCACCGGTGAATCCGGTTCCGGCAAGGAACTGGTGGCGCGCGCGCTGCACAAGCACAGCCCGCGCGCGGCCCAGCCGTTCATTGCCCTGAACACGGCGGCGATCCCGAAGGATTTGCTGGAATCGGAACTGTTCGGCCACGAACGGGGCGCGTTTACGGGCGCGCAGACGACCCGCCGCGGCCGCTTCGAGCAGGCCGAGAACGGCACCCTGTTTTTGGACGAAATCGGCGACATGCCATTCGACCTGCAGACGCGCTTGCTGCGGGTGCTGTCGGACGGGCATTTCTACCGGGTCGGCGGCCATCAGCCGATGAAGGCCAATGTGCGCGTGATTACCGCCACGCACCAGAACCTCGAGCAGCGCGTGCGCGACGGCCTGTTTCGCGAAGACCTGTATCACCGCCTGAACGTGATCCGGCTGCGCCTGCCCAGTTTGAGGGAGCGGCGCGAAGATATCCCCATTCTGGTGCGCCACTTCCTGGTGCAGAGCGCGCGCCAGCTGGGCGTGGAAGCGAAGCGCATGAGCGAGCCGACCATGCAGTTCCTCAGCAGTCTCGACTTGCCCGGCAACGTGCGCCAGCTGGAAAACCTGTGCAACTGGATCACCGTGATGGCGCCGGGCCAGACGGTGGAAATCAAGGACCTGCCGCTGGAGCTGACGCAAGGGCAGGGCGAGTCGACCGGCATGATCAACCCGCCGGCGCCGCTGCAATCGCACGGCGAGCCGCAGGCCGCCAGCGCGCCGCATGGCGGCCAGGTCTTCGACGCCGCGGCACCGGTCAATGGCGCGCCGCCAGGCTGGATCGGCTTGCTGGAACTGCAGGCGGCCGGCATGCTGGGGGCAGGGCAGCAGGAAGTGATGGCGGTGCTGGGGCGCCAGTTCGAGTCGGCCCTGATCAAGACGGCGCTCAAGCATACGCACGGGCGCAAGAACGACGCCGCCGTGCGCCTGGGCATCGGCCGCAACACCATCACCCGCAAGATCTCGGAACTGGGCATCGACGGCGCCAAGGAAGACTGACCTCGGTACATCGGGCGCGGCCTTCTGCCGCGTCCGCTTTCCCTCCCCCTCGGCGACTTTGCACGCCACACCCCACAAATCAGGCGAACGATAGGGTAAGCTGGCGCCTGCCGGACTGTGTCGTCCGGCGTCAACTTGAACTGTGGAATTGTATGCTGATTAACTGTGTGGCCTACCAGGATGGCAAGAAACTGGCCGACTTGCCGATCGACGATATCAGCGATTACGTGGAACGTCCCGATTGCTTCGTGTGGGTCGCGCTGCTCGACGCCACGCCCGACGAACTGAAACAGATGCAGCACGAATTCTGCCTGCACGAACTGGCGGTGGAAGACGCGCAGCGCGGCCACCAGCGCCCGAAGATCGAGGAATATGGCGATTCGCTGTTTGCGGTCGTCAAAACCGTGGAAATGGTCGGCGACGAGCTGGTGCTGGGCGAAGTCGATATCTTTGTCGGCGCCAACTATGTGCTGTCGTCGCGCAGCAACAGCTCGCAGGGTTTCCTTGGCGTGCGCGCGCGCGCCGAGCGCGAACCGCACCTGCTGCGCCAGGGATCGGCCTTTGTGCTGTATGCGCTGATGGACGCGGTGGTCGACCGTTATTTTCCGGTGCTCGACGCGCTCGAATCCGAGCTGGAGGCGATCGAAGACCGCATGTTCGATTCCGGCACCGAACGCGTCAATATCGAACGGCTGTACCAGTTGAAACGCAAGGTGATGGTGCTGCGCCATGTGGTGGCGCCGCTGATGGAGGCGGTCGGCAAGCTGCACGGCGGCAGGGTGCCGCCGCTGGCGCACGACACGCAGGAATATTTCCGCGACGTCCATGATCACCTGGCGCGCATCAACGGCACGCTCGACTCGATCCGCGACACCATCAGCACGGCGATCCAGGTCAACCTGTCGATGGTGGCCATCGACGAGAGCGAAGTGAACAAGCAACTGGCGGCCTGGGCGGCCATCTTTGCCGTGTTTACCGCCTTTGCCGGCATCTGGGGCATGAACTTCAAATACATGCCGGAACTGGACTGGTACTATGGCTATCCGGCCGCCGTGGCCGTGATGTGCGGCGCCTGCGGCTATATGTATTACCTGTTCAAGCGCTCCGGCTGGCTATAAAAATTTCCGCACATCTGTATTATTTAATAATTTCCGGAGGTACAATCAGCGAGGGTCCGCCTTCGCTGGCCCGCGAGGAGGAACCGCTTGCCGGGCTGTGCAGGAGCATGCATGAGTATTCCGCTGTTTGATGTCAATTCGCAAGAACCCCTGTTCGACCAGGCGCAGCGGCGCACCCTGGCCGAAGCGGCGCTGCGCTCGATTACCGCCTCGACGGCGCATGCGCGCGGTGACGATTTCCTGCGCATCCTGGTGCGCGAGCTGGCCGAAGCGCTCGATGTGCGCTATGTGATCGCCGGCCGCCTGATCCGGCAGGAAGATGGTGGCGAAGCCATCCGCACCCTGGCGCTGTGGGGCGGCGATGGCTACCAGGACAATATCGAATACAGCCTGCGGCACACGCCTTGCCAGGACGTGACCTGCCAGGACATGTGTTTTCACGGCAACGGCATCCAGCGCCGCTTTCCGCTCGATACCATGCTGGTCGACATGCGCGCCGAGAGCTATGTCGGCATGCCCCTGATCGATACGGAAGGGCGTACGCTGGGCATTTTGTCGGCCATCGACACGCGCCCCATCGATGAAGACAAGCGCCTGCTGGCGCTGCTGCTGCTGTCGATTTTTTCGGCCCGTGGCGCGGCCGAGCTGCAGCACCAGGAACGCACGCGCCAGCTGGAAGACATCGTGCGCCAGCGCACGGACTCGCTGCTGGCGGCGCAGGCCAGCCTGCTGGAGCAGGAACAGATGGCGGCGCTCGGTTCGCTGGTGGCCGGCGTCTCGCACGAGGTGAACACGCCGATCGGCGTGGCGCTGACGGCGGCGTCGAGCATGGGCAGTTATGCCGATCAGCTGGTGCAGATGCTGGGCGCGCCGAAAGTCAGCCGTACCGAGCTGATCGACATCGCCCAGGCCTTAACGGGCGCCGCCGCGCTGGTCGAGCGCAACCTGACGCGGGCGGCTGAGCTGATCGGCAATTTCAAGCAACTGGCGGTGGACCAGGCCAGCGAATACGTGGCCGACCTGGTGCTGTACGACTATGTGCACGGCCTGGTGTCGGCGCACAGCCCCGAGCTGCGCAAGTCGGCCCTGCGGGTACAACTCGACATCGACCCCGCCTGCCGCGTGCGCATGGCGTCCGGAAAATTGTCGCAAATCCTGTCGAACCTGCTGATGAACAGTGCCCGCCACGGCTATCCGCACGGCGGTCCGGGCCAGATTACCATCCGCGCCGGTGTCGAAGCGGAGGGTGTCAGGCAGTGGCTGTCGCTGGAATTTTGCGATGACGGCATCGGCCTGGCGCCCGCCGTGCGCGAGCACATGTTCGAACCATTCTTCACCACCAAGCGCGGCCAGGGCGGCTCTGGCCTGGGCATGCATATCGTGCATACCATCGTGCAGCAGCTGGGCGGCCAGGTGCGCGCCATCGACCGCGCCAGCGGCTGCCACATTCATGTCAGGCTGCCGTTGGCAGCCTGACGGCCGGCTTTATTTGGCGGCCGCGATGGACAGCGCCACCGCTTCGGCCACCTTGATGCCATCGACGGCCGCCGACAGGATGCCGCCGGCATAGCCCGCGCCTTCGCCGGCCGGGAACAGGCCGCGCGTGTTCAGGCTTTGCAGGTCGTCGTCGCGGCGCTTGATGCGGATCGGCGACGAGGTGCGCGTTTCCACCCCGGTCAGCACGGCGTCGGCCTTGTAATAGCCCTTGATCTGCTTGTTAAAGGCCGGAAACGCTTCACGCAAGGCCGTGATCGCATATTCGGGCAGGGCGCTGGCCAGGTCGGTCAGGTGCACGGCCGGCTTGTACGACGGCACCACGCTGCCGAACTCGGTCGAGGCGCGGCCGGCCACGAAGTCGCCCACCAGCTGGCCCGGCGCATCGTAGTTGCCGCCACCCAAGGCAAACGCGCGTTCTTCCAGCTCGCGCTGCAGCGCGATGCCGGCCAGCGGGTCGCCGGGATAGTCGGCGGGCGTGATGCCGACCACGATGGCGCTGTTGGCGTTGCGTTCATTGCGCGAATACTGGCTCATGCCGTTCGTCACCAGACGGCCCGGTTCGGACGCGGCCGCCACCACCGTGCCGCCAGGGCACATGCAGAAACTGTAGACCGAGCGGCCATTGCTGGCGTGGTGCACCAGCTTGTAGTCGGCCGCGCCGAGGATGGGGTGGCCGGCGCTGGGGCCGAAGCGGCAGCTGTCGATCAGCGACTGCGGGTGCTCGACGCGGAAACCGATCGAAAACGGTTTTGCCTCGATATACACGCCGCGCTGGTGCAACATTTCAAACGTGTCGCGCGCGCTGTGGCCGATCGCCAGCGCCACGTGGTTGCTGGCAATGGTCTCGCCACTGGCCAGCACCACGCCGCGTACCTGGCCGCCGTCCGGACCCGGCACGATATCGATATCGACCACCTTGCTTTCAAAACGGTATTCGCCGCCCAGGCGCTCGATTTCGGCGCGCATCTCTTCCACCATCTTGACCAGGCGGAAGGTGCCGATATGCGGCTTGCTCACATACATGATCTCTTCGGGCGCGCCGGCCTTGACGAATTCCGTCAGCACCTTGCGGCCATAATGTTTCGGATCCTTGATCTGGCTGTACAGCTTGCCGTCCGAAAAAGTGCCGGCGCCGCCTTCGCCGAACTGCACGTTCGATTCCGGGTTCAGTTCGCGCTTGCGCCAGAAACCGAAGGTGTCGACAGTGCGTTCGCGCACCTGCTTGCCGCGCTCGAGGATGAGCGGGCGCAAGCCCATTTGCGCCAGGATCAGCGCCACGAACAGGCCGCAGGGGCCGGTACCGATGACGATCGGGCGCGGCTCGCTGCTTTGGCCGGCCAGCCGTTCGCCGCCGGCGACGAATTTGTAGCCGGTATCGGGCGCCGGCATCAGATGGATGTCGTGTTGCAGCCGCGCGAGCACGGCGGCTTCATCGCGCACCTCGACGTGCAGCGAGTAGATCAGCACCACGGCGCTGCGCTTGCGGGCGTCATAGCTGCGCTTGAAGACGGTAAAGCCGAGCAGGTCGGCGCTAGCAATGCCCAGGCGCGCCAGGATGGTGGCGGGCAGGGCCGCCTCGTCGTGTTCGAGGGGGAGTTTTACTTCGTTGAGTCGCAACATGGTCAGTATTTTTTTCTAAAATTGCCGGGCTCCGTAGTTAGCGGAGAGTCTGTGCTTCCTCGTTCCAGAAAGCGCAAGGCGTTATTTTACCTTCAGCACATGCTGCTTGTCGGGCTGTTGCAGGCAAAGTGAGCGCAGGCGTGCGCTATCAGTCAGTGTTGTTGTTGCGAGGCGACGATTTTTTTGCGACGGCGGGCTATTGCCAAGGCATGCATATTGATTGCGCAATTACTCGTCGTATTACGTCAAACAGGCATGGCCGATATTCGGGAGTTGATTGAATTGGTATTGCGGATTATAAAAAAACATTCGAAGAAAAAATTGACGCGTGTTTTTATCGATAAACTTCAAGAATGGTTTATCTGAAAATTGAATATGCAAATACAAATTCCAATCCGGGAAATTGTAGTGAGGCCGCACGAATATGGACACTGGTGTATCGGCATATTTGTAAGATCTCCAAAAACAAAATGTAATGGAAAAAGAGAGTATTTCAAAGTGTAATTTCATCATTGTTGTTTTTACGTAACGAAAAATTCATCGCTGGTCGAGTGGCAAGCTCGCGCATCCGCACTGCAGCAAACTGCTTGCTTCCCTCCTGCCGCGACTCATCCCTGCCTTTATTCATGTTTTTGTAAGCGCATTTTTTAAGTATCGATATTCGTTTTATTGCAATGCATCAAATTCGTGCAGCTTTGCACCATTGTGGTATTTCACTTTGGTGCTTTTTTGTTGTTTCCTTACATCATTTTACATCCTGTATTGACACTGCTCAGCGCGCCATGGTTCTATATATCGCTTGGATGGGCTGTTAAATCTCTTCCGAAACCTGTCCCATCAGCGGCAGGGAGAAACATCAACGATTCAAAAACTAAAACCGGAAATAAAAAACGTATTAAACATGATTTAGTGCTTAAAATTTAACGAGCAGCTCTATCAGAGGCGCTTAAATTCTAATAATTAGGAAACCACATGTTGAGAGAAAAAGTTTTAGTTCGCGCTCTGGCGCTTGCGTTCAGTGCCGGAGCCATGTCCACCATGATCGTCGCTCCAGTCATGGCGCAGTCGAATGCCGCAGGTACCATTTTTGGTACGGTCGATGCACCGGCGGGCGCCAGCGTCACGCTGCTGAACCTCGATACCGGCTTGAAACGCACCACCAATGTAGATGCCACTGGCCGCTATACGGTGACGGCACTGCCTATCGGTCGCTACAAGGTTGAGTTGTTGCGCGATGGCAAAATCGTCGATAGCAAGGAAGCCGACGTCGTGATTGGTCAGGGTGTTGATGCTTCGTTCGGTTCGCAAGTACAAGCGGTGCAGGTAACGGGCCGCCGCAACCGTATCGACGTATCCAATACCAACAATGGCGCCATCTTTACGGCCAAGGAACTGGATAAATTGCCAGTTGCCACCAACCTGAGTTCGATCATTCTGCTGGCTCCGAACACCACGCGTGCAGACTCCGCGTATGGCGGCACCAGTATCGGCGGCGGCGGCGCGTCTGAAAATGCTTTTTACGTCAATGGTTTCCCAGTCACCAATCCTCTGACCCAGCTGGGTTCGTCGGAATTGCCGTTTGGTGCGATTGCACAGGCGCAAGTGTTGACGGGCGGTTTTGGCGCGGAATTCGGTCGTTCGATCGGTGGCGTACTGAACGTGACCACCAAGAGCGGTACCAATAACTGGGAATTTGGTGCAACTGCTGCCATTACCCCGAACAAACTGCGCTCCGACGCCAAGAACATCTACTATCCGAACACGGGCGTCAACCCGGACACCGATGGTGCGCTGCATTTCCGTCGCGACACCAGCAAAAGCACCCAGAATTATTATGGCGCATACGTCGGCGGCCCGATCATCCAGGACAAGCTGTTCATGTTTGTCGCAGTTGACCAGACCGCGACGAAAACAGGGATAGGCGCCAGTACCGCCAGCACTACGCTTGAGCGTGATGGCTGGGCTGACCGCCATGTCGAGCAGACCCGCTACCTCGCCAAATTCGACTGGAACATTACCGACAATCATCGTCTGGAATGGACTTCGATCGGCGACACCACCAAGGACCGTCAGCGCAACTATGGCCTGAACGTCGACAGCTATACCTCGAATGGTGTGAAGTATTCGGAACAGAACGACAAGAACGGCGGCGGTAACGGTGCCGAGTCGAATGCGCTGAAGTATACGGGTCAGTTTACCGACGATCTGGTCTTCACCACCTTGTATGGCATTTCCAAGGCGCCACGCAGCACGACGTACGAAGATTATGATGTTAACGGCATTTTGCGCTCCGTCACTTCGACGGTGGCCGGCCGCGTGCCAGAACTCGATGCGCGTAATCTGTATCGCAACTATCAGAAATATTCTGGTGCTACCGGCAATATCACCAAGCCAGGTAGCGATGAAGTGAAATCGTTCCGTGCCGACCTCGAATACAAACTGGGCAATCACACCCTGCGCGTCGGCGTCGACCACAATGAAATTGATTCTGTCAACGCTGGCCAGTTCCGCGCCGGTGGCGGTTCGTGGAGTTATCGCACGGTGGGCGAAGCCAATGCCTTCCGCCCTGTCAATCTGTCGGGCGGTCGTCCGGGCGTGGTCGGTAACTTCAATGGTTACGGCACGCGTGGCTACTACGTGCGTCTGTCGGACTTCTCGAGCGTGACGGATGCTTCGGCAACCCAATCGGCGCAATACCTCGAGGACCGTTACCAGGTGACGAAAAACCTGCTGATCACCGCAGGTATCCGTAACGAGCAATACACCAACCGTAATGGTGACGGTGAAAAATTCATCGACGTGAAAAACCAGATCGCGCCACGTCTGGCCGCATCGTGGGACGTCAATGGCGACGCATCGTTGAAGGTCTTCGGTAGTGCTGGCCGCTATCACTTGCAACTGCCTACCCAGGTTGCTGCCCGTGCCGCCAGCCGCTCGACGCTGATCACGCAGGACTTCACGTACACCGGCATCGATGAGCGTGGCCAGCCGTTGGGCCTGGTTGCCATCAATACCCCTGTGTCGCCGGATAATGAATACGGCCAGCGCAAGGATGTGCGCAGCGTCGTCGTCAAGGACCTCAAGCCGAACTATCAGGATGAAGTCACGCTGGGCTTTGAAAAGGCGTTCAATCCAAGCTTTAACTTTGGCGCCAAAGCGACCTATCGCAAACTCGGTGCCGGTATCGATGATAGCTGCGACACCCGTCCGCTGCGCGCCTATGCTGCCAAAAATGGCATCGCTGTCGAGGCTACGGATATTCCTTGCTTCATCTTCAATCCGGGCGAAGAGGCAACGGTCTGGCTGAATGGCACCGATGGCACTGGCCGTTACGTTACGCTGTCCAAAGAAGAGTTGGGCTTCCCGAAAGTCAAGCGTACCTACGCTGCTGTGGACCTGTTTGCCGAACATCCATTCCGCAATGGCTGGTATGGCAAGATCAACTACACCTGGTCGCGTAGCTATGGCAACATGGAAGGCCAGACCCGTTCCGATACCGGTCAAACCGATGTTGGTACCTCGGCTGGTTGGGATTTCCCGGAATTCACCCCGGATTCGATGGGCTTGTTGCCGAATGATCGTCGCCATCAGTTGAAAGCGTTCGGTTACTACGAGTTCACCAACGAATGGTCGGTTGGCGGCAATCTGCTGATCCAGTCGGGTCGTCCGAAAACCTGCCTGGGTACCAATCCGGTTGCCGATGCGGGAGAAGACAATCCGTACGGCGGTCCTGGTTACGGCGCTGAATACTACTTCTGCGGTGGCGTGCCGACCCCACGTGGCAGCCTTGGCCGCATGCCGGTTGAGAAGCGTCTGGACCTGAACGTGGCATACAAGCCAGCCATCCTGAAAGGCGTGGAGTTCAAGATCGACGTTTTCAACGTGACCAATTCGCAAACTGCGACTGCCCGTCAAGAAACCTATGACGACGGTAGCGGCGAAGGCATCCTGGCCAACTACAACGAAAACCGTACCTTGCAAGCACCACGTACAGTCAAACTGTCGGTGGAATACAACCACAAGTTCTGATCTTTGCAACGAAGCATGGCCTGCAATGCAGGCTGTGCCTGGACATGCATTCGACACCCTCTGCGCAGTTTTGCCCAGGGGGTGTTTTTTTTGACTATGTCACTTTACCGCTGACATGGCTTTTTTTTCCGGTGTTTTCCGGCAAGACATCTGATGCCCAGTCTTGCCGCTTACATGCCGCCCCACAAGGCGCCCAAGATGGCCAGCGCGCTCAAGCCCGCCGTTTCCGTGCGCAGGATGCGCGGTCCCATGGCCAGGCCAATCGCACCGGCCGCGATGGCCGCCTGTTCTTCCGCCTCCGTAAAGCCGCCTTCCGGTCCCACCATCAGCGTGACGGCCTGCGGCGGCTGGTGGCGCGCCCAGTCGGCCAGCGACCGCTGCGCGCGCGGCGTCAATATGATGCGCTTGTGCAGATCCTGCTGGCGGCTCCACTGATTGAACTCCTGCAGCGGCGCCAGCTGCGCCAGGCGGTTGCGTCCGCTTTGCTCCGAGGCCGAGACGATGATGCCCTGCCAGTGCGCCAGTTTCTTTTCGGCCCGCTCGGCGGACAGGCGCACCACGCAGCGCTGGGCCGCCAGCGGCACGATGCCGGCGGCGCCCAGCTCGATTGCCTTTTCGACGATCCAGTCCATTTTGGACGCTTCCGGCAGCGCCTGCGCCAGGGTCACGGCAAACGGCAGCTCGGCTTCGCGCGCGATGTGCGTCTGCACGGCAGCGGTCACGCTGCGCTTGGCGACCGAGACGATGCTGGCCTGCACTTCGCCGCCCTCGCCATTGAACAGGGTGATCAGCTCGCCAGGCGCCAGGCGCACCACCGCGATATGGTGGGCGACGGCCTCGGGCAGGGCGATGGTGGTGCCGGCGACGAGCGGCTGGGGGCAGAAAAAACGCGGCATGCAATTCCTAAACAGGGAAAAAGATGGATAAACAGACACGAAAGTATAGCGAGTTGGCCTGGCAGTACGCTGCAATTCTAATTTGCACTCCCCCAGTCTGGTAAAATAGTTGACTACAAAAGCGGCCGGCCGCCTGTCCGCGCTGCTGCAAACGAATCCCAAACTCGCGACTGACCCACACCACCATGACAACTACGCTCCCGACTACCAAAATGGCCAATGCGATCCGCGCACTGGCAATGGACGCTGTACAAAAGGCTAACTCCGGCCATCCTGGCATGCCGATGGGCATGGCCGAGATCGCAGTTGCCCTGTGGAGTGGGCATTACCGCCACAACCCGGCGAACCCGAAATGGCCGAACCGCGACCGCTTCCTGCTGTCCAACGGCCACGGCTCGATGCTGCACTATTCGCTGCTGCACCTGACCGGCTACGACCTGTCGATGGACGACATCAAGGCCTTCCGCCAGATGCATTCGAAAACCCCGGGCCACCCGGAAGTCGATATCACGCCGGGCGTGGAAACGACCACCGGCCCGCTGGGCCAGGGCCTGGCCAACGCGGTCGGCATGGCGCTGTCCGAACAACTGCTGGCCGCCGAATTCAACAAGCCTGGCCACGACATCGTCAACCACTACACCTACGCCTTTGTCGGCGACGGTTGCCTGATGGAAGGCATTTCGCACGAAGTATGCGCGCTGGCCGGCACCCTGGGCCTGAACAAGCTGATCGCCCTGTACGACGACAACGGCATCTCGATCGACGGCAAGGTCGAAGGCTGGTTTACCGACGACACCCCGGCCCGCTTCGAAGCGTACGGCTGGAATGTGATCCGCGCCGTCGACGGCCATGACGTCGCCGCTGTCGATGCCGCCATTACCGCCGCCAAGTCCGCCACCAAACCGACCCTGATCTGCTGCAAGACCATCATCGGCAAGGGCTCGCCTAACCTGCAGGGCGGCGACAAGGTCCACGGCGCCGCACTGGGCGACAAGGAAATCGCCGCCGTGCGCGAATACATCCAGTGGGATTCGGCACCGTTCGAGATTCCTGCCGAGCAGTACACGGCCTGGGATGCGAAACAGCAGGGCGCCTTGCTGGAAACCGACTGGAACGACCGCTTTGCCGCTTACAGCCGCGAATTCCCGCAGCAGGCCGCCGAATTGTCGCGCCGCATGAAGGGCGACCTGCCGGAAGCGTTTGAAACCGCGCTGGCCGCGGCGATCGCTTCCTGCGTCGAGAAAAAGGAAAACATCGCTACCCGCAAGGCCAGCCAGAACGCGATCCAGGCACTGGCCTCGTCGCTGCCGGAATTTTTGGGCGGCTCGGCCGACCTGACCAGTTCGAACCTGACCAACTGGAAAGAATCGATCCCCGTGCGTTCGGGCAAACCGGGCAACCACGTCAACTACGGCGTGCGCGAATTCGGCATGAGCGCCATCATGAACGGCATCACCCTGCACGGCGGTTACATCCCGTTCGGCGCCACTTTCCTCACGTTCTCCGACTACAGCCGCAATGCGCTGCGCATGGCCGCGCTGATGAAACTGCGCTCGATCTTCGTGTTTACCCACGATTCGATCGGCCTGGGCGAAGACGGCCCGACCCACCAGTCGGTCGAGCACGTCTCGTCGATGCGTCTGATCCCGAATCTGGACAACTGGCGTCCATGCGATACGGTCGAGTCGGCCGTGGCCTGGGGCGCTGCCGTGCGCCGCAAGGATGGCCCGTCGACCCTGATCTTCTCGCGCCAGAACCTGCCGTACCAGGAGCGTTCCAGCGACACCATCGCCAATATCTTCCGCGGCGGCTATGTGCTGAACGATGTGGCCGATGCGAAAGCAATCCTGATCGCCACCGGTTCCGAAGTGGAACTGGCCGTTGCCGCCGCCAGCGCGCTGGCTTCGGAAGGCATCAACGTGCGCGTGGTGTCGATGCCGTCGACCGACGTGTATGACCGCCAGGACGCTGCCTACAAGGCCAGCGTGTTGACCAAAGGCGTGCCGCGCGTGGCGATCGAAGCGGGCGTGACCAGCTTCTGGTACAAATACGTGGGCCTGGAAGGCGCCGTGGTCGGTATCGATACCTTCGGCGAGTCGGCCCCGGCCGGCGTGCTGTTCAAGCATTTCGGTTTCACCGTCGAAAACGTGGTAGCCAAGGTGAAGGCTGTCATCGCCGGATAAGGTAGTTCCGCCGCCAGCGTCCCGCAGATGGACGCGGCGGCAGCAGATTTTTTAATGTGCCAAGTCTTTCTATTTCAATCAGGAGCAGAGTATGACGATCAAAGTTGCAATCAATGGCTACGGCCGTATCGGCCGTAATGTGTTGCGCGCTTTCTACGAAGGCGGCAAGAAACAGGACATCCAGATCGTTGCGATCAACGACCTGGGCGATGCCAAATCGAACGCCCACCTGACCCGCTACGACACCGCGCACGGCAAGTTCCCGGGCACCGTCACCGTCGAAGGCGACAACATGATCGTCAATGGCGATCCGATCCGCGTATTTGCGCAGCGCAATCCTGCTGAAATTCCATGGGGCGAGCTGGGCGTGGACGTGGTGCTCGAGTGCACCGGCTTCTTCACCACCAAGGAAAAAGCGTCGGCTCACCTGAAGGGCGGCGCCAAGAAAGTCATTATCTCCGCACCGGGCGGCAAGGACGTCGATGCCACCATCGTGTTCGGCGTGAACCAGGACGTGCTGAAATCGACCGACACCGTCATCTCGAACGCTTCGTGCACCACCAACTGCCTGGCGCCGCTGGTCAAGCCGCTCAACGACGCGATCGGCATCGAAACCGGCCTGATGACCACCGTGCACGCCTACACCAACGACCAGGTACTGAGCGACGTGATGCATGAAGACCTGCGCCGCGCCCGTTCGGCCACCATGAGCATGATCCCGACCAAGACCGGCGCCGCCGCGGCGGTGGGCCTGGTGCTGCCTGAACTGAATGGCAAGCTGGATGGTTTCGCGATCCGCGTGCCGACCATCAACGTGTCGCTGGTCGACCTGTCCTTCATCGCCAAGCGCGACACCACCGTCGAAGAAATCAATGCCCTGATGAAAACGGCATCGGAAGGCGCGCTGGCAGGCATCCTGACCTACCAGACCGAGCCGCTGGTATCGATCGACTTCAACCACAACCCGGCGTCGTCGAACTTCGATTCGACCCTGACCAAAGTGTCGGGCCGCCTGGTGAAAGTGTCGTCGTGGTACGACAACGAGTGGGGTTTCTCGAACCGCATGCTCGACACCACGGTTGCCCTGATGTCGGCCAAGTAAGCTGCCGAGCCCATGAAAAAACGCCCTTGCGGGCGTTTTTTTTCGTCTGCCATTACGGTCAGTTCTATTGCGCGCCCTCATTGGCGCATTTGTCGTACCAGATCTCGCACGCTTCCTGCACGCCCTGGTAGCAGCTGTTCAGGATGTAGGCGCAGCTTTCCGAAGGAACCGTCGAGCGCACGGCGGCGGCGCTGGAGAAGGAAGCGGCGATGCCGACGGCGGTGGCAAAGACAAATACGGCTTTTTTAATGGAAATCATTTTCTCGCTTTCAAAATTGGACAACGGTAGGGTGTCGCATCAAAAGACCGCCGTGCAGGCCATGTCGGCCGCCAGGCGCAGAAAAATATTAGCATTAAAATCAGTAATTTGTTGCCATGAAGAAAAATATTTTTACCAATGCCCGGTGCGCAGCCGGCGCCGGTAGGCACGCCATAGCTGGCGCGCGTCATGCAGCACCGGCATGCCGGCCAGCAGACTCAAGACGCCGGCGAGGATAATGGTGGCGGCCGGAAAGCCGATATGCTTGAAGGCCAGCGCGCCGCTGACGCCGCCGATAAAAAAGCAGCTGATGACGAGGCTGTGCGTGATCAGCTTGCTGCGGTTGACGCGCACGGGGCCGTCCGGCAGCTGGTGGCGGTTGTAATACAGCATTTTTCCCACTTCGATGCCGATATCGGTCGAGATGCCCGTCACGTGGGTGGTGCGGATGGCGGCGCCCGAGAGCTTGGTGATGATGGCGTTCTGCAGCCCCATCACAAAGCACAGCAGCAGGATGGTGACGGGTCCCAGCACATTCGGCATCGCCGCCAGGTAGTTGCCGGTCAGCCCGAACACCAGCAACAGCAGCGCTTCGAGCAGCAGGCTCATGGCGAACTGGCTGTGCAGCCGGCGCCGGCGGCCCCAGTTCACCATGATGGCGGTCACCGCCGCGCCGCTGACAAAGGCCAGCCAGGCGCCCAGCGCGGCCAGCGCCACCGTCACATTGCCCAGCGCCAGGTCATCGGCCATGCCCGAGACGATGCCCGTCATGTGCGAGGTGTAGCCGCCGATGGCGAGAAAACCGCCCGCATTGACGGCGCCGGCCACCAGCGCCAGCACGCAGCCCAGCTGCAGGTTCGCTTGCGCGTCGCGCGCTGCACCGCTCAATCGAAAAAGGAAATGGAGGGCCATGCAGCGGGCGCAGTATCGTGGGTGCTTATTTGTAGATGCCGGAGCCGACGATCATGTTGTCGACCTTTTCGATATAGCCGGATTTCTGCTCGACCACCTTGGTGATGGGATTGGGCCACTTGAAGTCGACCCAGCCGCGTCCGTCCTTGCTGCCGGCGGTGGCGATCAGCGCCCGGATCACGGCCTTGCCTTCATTGTCCTTCATGTCGATCAGGTTCTTGCCGACCATCTTGGGGTTGTTGCCGTGCGCCAGGGTGAGGCCGTTCATGTCGTACACATAGATATACAGGTCGCGGTCATGGAAGCTGGTGTTGGCCGGATCGCTGATCGCGGCAAAGGCCTTGTCCTTGCCGTCGGCCTTGATCATGGCCACGGCGCGCTTGGTCATGGCGATGGCCTCGTCGGCCGTGCCCTTGGGCGCCGCCCATGCCGCCTGGGCGGCGCAGACGAGAAAGCCGGCGAGCAGGGCGTGCACGCCCGTTTTGACACATGTATTCATTGCTGTCTCCTGGGATGATCGGCAACCCCGGCGCGGCCTGTACGGCACTACTGGGAAGCGAAGTTGCCTGTTTGCATCATACGCCGCTGTTCTATTTACGCAATCACACTGGCAAAGATGGTGTGCCATAAACGCATCACATGGTCGGCATGCACTTGTACCCGCTCGGGCGCCACGCGTGCCAGGTCCTGCCCCTGCAGGCGCAGCTGGTGCTGCAGCTTGCGCAGCGCGCGGTAGGCGTCGGCCACGCCGGCGGCCAGGGTGGCGTCGATCAGACCCAGTTCGCCGCATAAACGCAGCAGGGCGATATTGCCCGCGTTGGCTGTCAGCTGCGGATAGCGCGCCGCGTGCTGCAGCACCAGGTATTGCACCATGAACTCGATATCGATCATGCCGCCCGGGTCCTGCTTCAGGTCAAAACTGCCGGGGCGCGGCGGATGGGCGTCGATCATGCGCTTGCGCATCGCCACCACCTCGCCCTTGAGCGGGCCGTTTTCGGGACGCTCCTTGCGCAGGATGCTGTCGCGGATGCGCTCGAAATGCTTGCCGATGGTGACGTCGCCGGCGCAAAAGCGCGCCCGCGTCAGCGCCTGGTGTTCCCATACCCAGGCCGCGCTGCCCTGGTAGCGCTCGAAGGCCTGCACGCTGGACACCAGCATGCCCGACGCGCCGTCCGGGCGCAGCGCGATATCGATATCGAACAGGATGCCGGCCGAGGTATGCGAGGTCATCCAGGTAATAAAGCGCTGCGCCAGCTTGGCGTACAGGCCGGGCGCTTCCTGGTCGTCGTCATCGAACAGGAAAATGACGTCGAGGTCGGATACATAGCCCAGTTCCTTGCCGCCCAGCTTGCCATACGCGATGACGGCGAATTTCGGCACTTCGCGGTGGCGCGTGGGCAGGGTCTGCCAGACGGCCTGCACGGTGGCGGCGACGATGATGTCGGCCAGCTGCGACAGATAATCGGCCAGCTTTTCCACGCTCAGGTCGCCCGCCAGGTCCTGCGCCAGGCACTGGAACAGCTGCGCGTGATGGGTTTCGCGCAAAATATCCATCTGCCGCTCGGTGTCGCCGGGCGCGTCGTCGAGCTGGCGCTGCAGGTCGAGCGCCAGCGCGGCGGGGTCGGGCACGCTGTGGCGGATGCGTTCATCGAGCAGTTCGTCGAGCAGGATAGGATGTTGCGTGAGGAAGGTGGCGGCCCAGCCGCTGGCGCACACCATGCGCACCACGCGTTCCAGGGTATGCGGGTATTCGGTCAGCAGCGACAGATAGGCCGAGCGGCGCGCGATCGCTTCCAGGAAATCGAGCAGCCGGCCCAGGGTGGCCAGCTGGCTGGCGTTGCCGTTGGACATGGAGCAGTCGGTGATCAACGGCAGGGCGGCATTGACCAGCGCGACCAGGCGCGTGCGGCTCGCTTCGGGCAGCGACTGCAGCCGCGGCGCCTGCCAGGTGGCCAGCAGCCGGCGCGCGCAGGCGGCCGGCTCGTGAAAGCCCAGCGCGGCGAAGCGCGCTTCGATGGCTTCCTGCTGGTCCGAGGCGGCGCAGTCGTTCGAGGCCTGCGGGTCGATGCCGGTGTCGGCCGGCGGCGCGCCGCTGGTCTTGTCGCTGAACATTTCATCGAACTGGCCGGCGACGAACACGCGGTGCGCTTCAAGCTGGGCCAGCAGGGTGGCCGTATCGGGCAGACCCATCATCTGCGCCACCACCAGGCGGTCGGCCTCGCTGGCGGGCAGGGTGTGGGTCTGCGCATCGTCGAGGTATTGCAGCCGGTGTTCCAGGTTGCGCAAAAAGGAATACGAGGCCAGCAGTTTTTCCACGATGGCCGGTTCCAGATATCCCTTTTCGGCCACCGTGCGCAAGGTGGCGCGCGTGGAGCGCTCGCGCAGCTCGGCGTCGCGTCCGCCGCGTATCAACTGGAATACCTGCGCCAAAAATTCGATTTCGCGGATGCCGCCACGGCCCAGCTTGACGTTGTTGCTGCGGTCCGGGTGCAGCCGCTCCTGGCGGTTGACCTCGGCGCGGATCTGGCCATGCATGTTGCGGATCGCATCGATCACGCCGAAGTCCAGGTAGCGGCGGAACACGAAGGGGCGCACGATCGCGTCCAGCGACGCGATGTCTTCCGGCTTGCCGGTGACGGCGCGCGCCTTGACCCAGGCATAGCGCTCCCATTCGCGGCCCTGCACGATCAGATATTGTTCCACCATTCCCAGGCTGGCGGCCAGCGGTCCCGAGTTGCCGTTCGGCCGCAGCGCCATGTCGACGCGGAAGGTAAAGCCGTCCTGCGTGATTTCGGCCAGGGCGGCGATCAGCTTCTTGCCCATGCGAATGAAAAACTCGTGGTTCGACAGGCTGCGCTGGCCCGGCTGGGTCGCTTGCGTATCGCCATCCTCCGGGTAGACGAAGATCAGGTCGATGTCGGACGACACATTGAGTTCGCCGCCGCCCTGCTTGCCCATCGCCAGCACCATCAGTTCCTGAGGCTGGCCCGACTCCTCGCCCACCGGCATGCCGTGCGCGGCCACCATCTCGGCCATGATGGCGTCGCAGTGGCGGCCGATGGCGAAGTCGGCAAAGCCCGTCATGGCGGTGACCACCTCGTGCAGGTCGGCCTGGCCGTCCAGGTCGCGCGCGATCAGGCCGCATACCAGCAGGTTGCGCAGCTGGCGCATGGCGCGCTCGAGCGGCAGCGGCGGCGTGGCGGCGTTGGCCAGGCGGGCCAGTTCCACGGCAAAATCGAGACCGTCGAGCGGCATGCCGACCAGCTGCGCGGCTTGCGCGGCGCGTTCCGGGGCGGCATTGAGCCAGCGCTGGTAAAAGCGCGAGGCGGAAGTCAGGGACGGGTGGCTCATGGTGGCGGTTTCTATGGTGTTGATCGGTTATCGTGGCTAAAGTGCGTACTTTGTCGCCGGGCTTGCCTGCGCACGGCAGGGGATGCGGTAAAATTGGGCCGCTGCACAGTTTGCCCGGCACTGCCTGGCAGTGTGCGTGCTCTCCCGGACGATGGTAAGGGAGGCTCAGTCCGGATGCAAGTGCAAGGATGACGCCAGCAGCATGGCAAGCCCCAGGAAACCAGGCGATTTTGCCATTATTTGACGCCAGGCCAGTTTATTAGCTTATTGATGCAAAAATCGCCAGAAGCAAGCCCGACAGAACATATGCCGCTGGCCCTGCGCTGGCGGCGGCTGCGTGCCGCCTGGCGCATGGCCAACCTGGCCACCCACCACGCGCTCGGTTTTGCCGTCAAGGCGGTGGTGCTGGCGTATTTCGCGTTTGCCATCCTGTTCCTGTTCCTGCGCTACGCCATCCTGCCGAATATCGATTATTACAAAGGTGATATCGAACAGGCCGCCAGCCGCGCGCTGGGCAACCCCGTCAGCATCGCCCGCGTGTATGCCTCCTGGCATGGCTTGCGGCCCAATCTGTTCCTCGGCGACGTCACCCTGCGCGACCAGGCGGGCCGGCCGGCCTTGAGCGTGCCCAGTATTTCGGCCACCGTGTCGTGGTGGAGCGTGCTCGGTTCGGTGCGTTTCGAACGGCTGGAAATCACGCGCCCGGACCTGGATGTGCGGCGCAGCAAGGATGGCGCCCTGTATGTGGCCGGCGTGCTGGTCGACAACAAGGCGCAAGGCGATGGCAAGGGCGCCGACTGGCTGCTGTCGCAGCATGACGTGATCATCCGCGACGGCCGCGTGCGCTGGACGGACGAGCTGCGCGGCACGCCCGAACTGGCGCTCGAGCAGGTCAACCTGCTGCTGCGCAACCGCTGGCGCAGCCACCGCCTGGGTTTGCAGGCCACGCCGCCGGTCAGCCTGGCCGCGCCCATCGATGTGCGCGCCCACTTCACCCATCCCGCCTTCAGCACGCGCATTTCCGATGTGTCGATGTGGAAGGGCGAGCTGTACGCCGACCTGAAGAATGCCGACCTGGCCGCCTGGCGCGCTTATCTCGACTACCCGTTCGAACTGAGCCAGGGCAAGGGCGCCTTGCGCGCCTGGCTGAACCTCGACCATGCGCGCCTGGCCGGCTTCACGGCCGATGCCAGCCTGAGCGATGTGCAAGCCCGGCTGGGCAAGGACATTCCCGCGCTTGATCTGTTGAGCGTCAGCGGGCGCGTATCGGCCAAGGAGACCTTGTCGGCCTCGGCGCCGGACGGCAAGCCGACGTTTGGCGCCAACGGCCACCAGGTGGAACTGGCCAATTTTGCGCTGGAAACGCGCGACGGCCTGAGCCTGCCACCGACCACCTTGTCCGAACGTTATGTGGCCGCCACCAAACGCCAGCCGGCACAGACGCAGATCACGGCCAAGGCCCTGGACTTGCAGACCCTGGCCGCGCTGGCCGAAAAATTGCCCTTGAGCGTGGCGCAGCGCGCCCAGCTGGCGGCACTGGCGCCGCGCGGGCGCCTGCAGGATTTTTCGGCCGAGTGGCAGGGCGATGTCGCCAGCGCCAGCAGCTATCGGCTGCGCGGCCGCCTGCTGGGACTGGGACTGAACGCCCAGCCGGCGCGCCTGGCGATGGAAAAAACCGCCAGCAGCCCCGCGCAGGCGGCGGCGCCCGCGATTCCCGGCTTTGAGAATCTGAGCGGCAGCATCGACGCCAGCGAGCAGGGCGGCCAGATCGAGATCGACGCGCAGGACTTGTTGCTGCAGTTTCCTTCCTATCTGACAGAACCTGCCTTGCCGTTCGAGCAATTCCAGATGAAGGCGCGCTGGGCCTTCGAAGCGGACAATATGCTGCAGGTGGACCTGGCGCAGCTGGCGTTCAACCAGCAAGGCCTGCGCGCCAACCTGCGCGGCACGCACCGCATGCCGCTCGACGGCAAGAACCTGGGTCAGGTCGACCTGACCGGCACGCTGGACAATTTTGAAATCAACACCATCGGCCGCTACCTGCCGCTGCAGACACCGGAACACCTGCGCCACTGGCTGACCGGCGCGCTCGAAGGCGGCGTGGCGCGCGACGTCACCTTGCGTCTGCGCGGGGAACTGGAACACTTTCCGTTCAAGGCCGATACGCCCGCCCAGCGCAAGCAGGGCGAGTTCCGCGTGGCCGGCAAGATCGACAATGGCACGCTCAATTACGCGCCCGGTGAATTTGCCGAAAGCGGCCCGCTGGCCGGCAAGGCGCCGCTGTGGCCGAAAGCGGAAAAGATCAAGGGCAGTTTTGTGTTCGAGCGCGCGCGCATGGAAATTCGCGGCGACACGGCCACCACCGGCGGCGTGGCGCTGGCCAACGTGAAAGCCGTGATACCCGACCTGACCGTCTTCGACACCCTGCTCGATATCGAAGGCAATGCGGCGGGCCCGATGCAGGAATTCCTCAAATACGTCAGCGCCAGCCCGGTGCTGGCCTGGATCGACCATTTTACCGACGAGACCACGGCCACCGGCAATGCGAAGCTGGCGTTGAAACTGCACCTGCCGATCGAGCGCATGCTGGAAGCGAAAGTGCAGGGCGGCCTGCAGCTGGCCGGCAACGACGTGGTGCTGTTCAACGACCTGCCGCCGGTGCTGGGCGCGCAGGGCAAGATCGAGTTCAATGAAAAAGGCGTCAACCTGAATGGCCTGAACGGCAACCTGCTCGGCGGGCCGCTGGCCATCTCGGGCGGCACCCAGCCCGACAACTCGATCCAGGTCAAGATAGGCGGCGCCATGACGATCGACGGCTTGCGCAAAACCTACCCCGCGCCGGTGCTGCAGCGGCTGGCAAAACACCTGAATGGCGGCGCCCGTTACAGCGGCCTGATCACGGCGCGCGACCATCAGCTGGTGGTCAGCGTCGACAGCAGCCTGGCGGGCCTGGGTCTGGACTTCCCGGCGCCCTTGAAAAAGCCGGCCGCCGACAGCATGCCCGTGAAATTCACCTTGAGCGCGAATGCCGCCAATGCGGCCGGCTTGCGCACCGACGAGATCCGCATCGCATTGGGGACCGGCCTGGCCGCGCGCTACCAGCGCCAGAAGCAGGGCAAGGAACCATGGCGATTGGTGCACGGCGGCATCGGCGTGAATACGCCAGCGCCCGAACCGGACACCGGCATGATGCTCAATGTGAACCTGAAGACGTTTGATGTCGACAGCTGGATCGCCGCCGGCAGCGCGATTGCCGGCAGCGGCGCTGCGCCGGCCGACGCCGCAGCCGATGACGACGCGCCCGATATCGCCCAGTATGTGGTGCCCGACATGATGGCCGCGCGCGCCGGCGAACTGATGCTGGGCGAGCGCAAGCTGGAAAACGTCGTGGTCGGCGCCACCCATCAGAAAGACGTATGGCAGGCCAATATCGACGCCAAGCAGGTGTCGGGCTACGTCACCTGGCTGGAAACGCCGTCGGGCCTGGGCAAGATGACGGCCCGGCTGTCGTCGCTGATCATTCCCGAGTCGGCCGCGAATGACGTGAAAAGCCTGCTCGAAGGTAAAAGCAGCGCGCAATCGATTCCTTCGCTCGATATCGTTGCCGAGCGTTTCGAGTTATTCAACAAGCAGATCGGCCGGCTGGAATTGCAGGCCTATAACACCATGGCCGCCAGCGGGCGCGAGTGGCGGGTCGGCAAGCTGCTGCTGGCCAATGCCGATGGCGCCCTCAGCGGCAACGGCAAATGGGTGGTCAAGGATGGGCAAAGCACCACCAGCTTGCGCTTCGGCCTCGATATCGTCGATGCAGGCAAGCTGCTCGACCGTTTCGGCTTTGCCGACACCGTGCGCCGCGGCAAGGGCAAACTGAGTGGCGACATCGCCTGGAACGGCTTGCCGTATTCGCTCGACATTCCCACCCTGTCGGGCCAGATCGAGATGAACGTGGAATCGGGCCAGTTCCTCAAGCAGGATCCGGGCGCGGCCAAGCTGTTGGGCGTGCTCAGCCTGCAAGCCTTGCCGCGTTTGCTGAAACTCGATTTCCACGATGTGTTTTCGGAAGGGCTGGCGTTTGACGGCATCACGGCCAACGCCAGCATCAAGCGCGGCGTGGTGACCACCGACAACCTCAAAATGCATGGCGTGGCGGCCACCGTGCTGATGGACGGCACGGCCGATATCGCCAACGAAACCACCAATCTGCACGTGGTGGTGATCCCCGAATTCAACCTGGGCACGGGGCCGCTGGTGTATGCGCTGGCGGTCAATCCGGTGATCGGCATCGGCAGCTTCCTGGCGCAATTGTTCCTGCGCGCGCCCGTGATGAAGGCGCTGACCTATCATATGCAGATCGCCGGACCGTGGAAGTCGCCCGTGGTGACCAAGCTCGATAGTGGTAAATTGGAGCCCACCATCACGCTGCCGGCGTCCGTGCCGGCCGCGGCGCAATAGACCAGGCAATAGTCGAACACAGGGGATATCGATGCACACAGTCGCCGCAATACAGATGATTTCCACGCCGTCCATCACGGAAAACCTGGCCACCGCCAGGCGCCTGGTGGCGCAGGCGGCCAGCGAAGGCGCGATGCTGGTGATGCTGCCCGAGTACTGGGCCATCATGGGCCAGCATGAAACGGACAAGCTGGGCCACGCCGAGCAGCCCGGCAGCGGCCCTATCCAGGACGGCATGGCGCAGATGGCGCGCGAGCACGGCATATGGCTGATCGGCGGCACCTTGCCCCTGGCGTCGCCCGAGGCCGGCAAGGTCCTCAACACCACCCTGGTGTACGACCCGCAAGGCGCGCCGGCCGGCCGCTATGACAAGATCCACCTGTTCGGTTTTACCCGTGGCGCAGAGTCCTACAATGAGTCGCGCACCATCGTCGCCGGCGCCCAGGTGCGCAGCGTCGATACGCCCTTGGGCAGGGTCGGCCTGTCGATCTGCTACGACCTGCGCTTTCCCGAGCTGTACCGGGCGCTGGGCGACTGCGCGCTGATCGTGGTGCCGGCCGCATTTACCCACACCACCGGCCGCGCCCACTGGGAAGTGCTGTTGCGCGCGCGGGCCATCGAAAACCAGTGCTATGTGCTGGCCTCGGCCCAGGGCGGCGTGCATCCGAACGGCCGCCGCACCTGGGGCCACAGCATGCTGATCGACCCCTGGGGCGAAGTCAAGGCGGTGCTGGACGAAGGCGAGGGCGTGGTGAGCGGACAGATCGATCCGGTATTTTTGGCCGGCGTGCGCGAATCGCTGCCCGCGCTGGCACACCGCACCATGTAATCTTGTTGGAGAGTCAAACCATGATCCCATTCGAACCGAATCTGTCCAGCCTGGCCGTGGCGCGCACTATTTTACTCACGCCATTCGGCCTCGACGAAGACAAGCTGCTCAAGGCGCTGGGCACGATGTTCACCCATAAGGTCGATTACGCCGACCTGTATTTCCAGTCGACCCGCAGCGAAGGCTGGAGCCTGGAAGAAGGCATCGTCAAGACCGGCAGTTTTTCCATCGACCAGGGCGTCGGCGTGCGTGCCGTGTCGGGCGACAAGACGGCGTTTTCGTATTCCGACGAGATTTCCGAACGGGCCCTGCTGGAAGCGGCCGCCGCCACGCGCACGATCGCGCGCGTCGGCACCGGCAAGGTCAAAATTGCCGGCAGCATGCAGCCGCAGGGCGGTCGCTCCCTGTACCTGCCCAACGATCCGCTGGCCTCGCTGGACGCCACCGCCAAGGTGCAACTATTGGAACGCGTGGAAAAGATGGCGCGCGCAAAAGATCCGCGCGTGGTGCAGGTGATGGCGGGCCTGGCCGGCGAATACGACGTGGTCCTGGTGCTGCGCAGCGACGGCGTGCTGGCGGCCGACATCCGTCCGCTGGTGCGCGTGTCGCTGACCGTGATCGCCGAGCAGAACGGCCGCCGCGAAACCGGTTCGGCCGGCGGCGGTGGGCGCTACAGCTATGATTATTTTACCGACGCCGTGCTGGAACAATATGCGGCCGACGCCGTCAGTTCGGCCCTGGTCAACCTGGAGGCGCGCCCCGCGCCGGCCGGTCCGATGACCATCGTGCTGGGACCGGGCTGGCCCGGCATCCTGCTGCACGAAGCGATCGGCCATGGCCTGGAAGGCGACTTCAACCGCAAGGGATCGTCCGCCTTTGCCGGCTGCATCGGCGAACGGGTGGCGGCCAAAGGCGTGACGGTGGTCGACGACGGCACCTTGCAAGGCCGGCGCGGCTCGCTCAATATCGACGACGAGGGCAACCCCACGCAGTGCACCACCCTGATCGAAGACGGCATCCTCAAGGGCTATATCCAGGACACCATGAACGCGCGCCTGATGAAGATGCCGGTGACGGGCAACGCGCGCCGCGAATCGTTCGCCCACCTGCCGATGCCGCGCATGACCAACACCTATATGCTCGGTGGCGACAAGGACCCGGGCGAGATCCTGGCGTCCGTGAAAAACGGGCTGTATGCCGTCAACTTCGGCGGCGGCCAGGTCGACATCACGAATGGCAAATTCGTTTTTTCGGCCAGCGAAGCGTACATGATCGAAAACGGCAAGCTCAGCTACCCGGTCAAGGGCGCGACCCTGATCGGCAACGGCCCCGACGTGCTCAACCGCGTCTCGATGATCGGCAACGACATGCGCCTGGATTCGGGCGTGGGCGTGTGCGGCAAGGAAGGGCAGAGCGTGCCGGTGGGGGTGGGGCAGCCGACGTTGAGGCTTGATGGCATTACGGTCGGTGGCACGGCTTGACATGCAACCGAGGTCGGCATGCCCGGGGTGAACCTGAATGCCGTCAAGTGACGCTGGCCGGCGCATTGAAAGGCGCAAGGCGTAAAAACGGCGGGCCGGGGGGAGTGAACTGACCCCAAATAGTTGGACGGTTTAATTTGCTAGCTGATCAAGAACTGAGTTCTGTACTGCACAGGACTCAGCCCTTTTAGCTTGAGCTTGATACGGTCATGATTATAGTAGTGAATGTACTTTTTGATGCCCCGCTGTAGTTCCTCGACACTAGTAAATTTATTCAGATAGAAGAACTCGGTCTTGAGCACGGCGAAGAAGCTTTCCATGGCTGCGTTGTCGAGGCAGTTTCCTTTGCGGGACATACTTTGTTCCAGCCCCTTACCGCTCAGCATTTTCTGGTATGCAGGCATCCGATATTGCCATCCCTGGTCAGAATGTAGCAAAGGTTTGTCTTTCGCTTTCAGTTTGGTCAGCGCCTTCTGGAGCATGGAGCTCACCAGAGTGAACACGGGCCGCCTAGCCGTTTCAAACGCAACGATTTCACCGTTATACAAGTCCATCACCGGCGACAGATACAGCTTCTCGCCAGCGACGTTAAACTCCGTCACGTCCGTTACCCATTTCTGATTCGCTACCTCTGCCTGAAATTGACGCTGCAAGATATTGGTCGCTGGCTGGCCAACTTCGCCCTTGTACGAGCGATATTTCTTCGGCCGTACCAATGACCTCAAGCCCAGCTGGGTCATCTGGCGTTGTACAGTCTTATGGTTGACTTGCTGGCCCAACTGCCGAAGAGCGAGTGTCACGCGTCGATATCCATAACGCCCCTTGTGGCGTGCGAAAATGGTTCGAATTTTCTGCTTCAATGCATCATGCTTGTCGGCCACCTGCGCAACCTTTTGCTGATAGTAAAAGGTACTGCGCGGCAGGCCGGCCAGCTTGAGCAAGTCTGTCAGAGAAAATTGCTGCCTTAGTTCGGCGACTACTTGTGCTTTTTTCGCACTGTTGTCTGCTGCTCTTGCTGCTGCTGAACCAAGGCTTTCAACTTTTTTAGGTAGGCATTCTCCATGCGCAAGAAGTTGACCTCCGCGAGCAGTTCTTCGCGGCTACGAGTTTCATCATCTACGTGGGTTACAGGCTGAGGCGACTGAGGGGTAGGCATATTTTTAGGTTTGCCGCGCTGTCGCGGCTTCAGAGCGTCTATACCGCCACTATGATAGCAGCGCTCCCATAGCGAGATGCATTTCCCGCCGCGGATATTAAATACTGCTGCAGTCTGGCGATAAGAGAGTTTGTTGGCCCACATGTGCTCCAATACCTGCAAGCGCCGCTCTACCGGATAGTGGGTAAACTTCTTCTCCAAACCAGCTTGCCCATGAACGTTATACAAAGAGAGCCAATGTTCAACCATCGAATGATGGATGCCGTACTGGCGGGCGACCGTCTTGGCTCCTGCTTCACCTCGTACACATTGCTGGATAACGTCCAGTTTGAATTGCATACTGTACTTTGCCATAAAAAACCCCGAAAGTTCGTGTCCAACTTTCGGGGGTCAGTTCAGACGCGGGCCTGAGAAAATGCCGATGGCGGCGTTGCAGCTCCTCGCCGACCATGCGTACTGTCTTCGTCGCTGCGCCTTGCCCTCGACATTTTTCAGGTCCGCTTGGCCCGGTGAGCCTGTGTCGGCGACCGAGCCGGATTTCTGCTGCTTGGGGTAAGCAAGCTGATCAGAATTTATACTTCAACCCCGCACTGATAAACCTCCCCGCCGCACCGGCATAATCGAGCGGGTTGTAGCCTGTCGCGCCATAGGTCAGCGGATCGAGCGGCGCGACCTTGTCGAACAGGTTCTGCACCGAGGCAAACACTTCCAGCTGCGGCGTGGCCAGCCAGCGGCCCGTCAGGTCCACCGTGGTGAACGAGGCGATGCGGCAGCCGCCGGGCGCATCCGACCCGTCGGCGTAGTGGGTGGCGCAGCCGTCGGGGTCGTTCTTGAACAGCACGTTGTCCAGCGGCGCGCGGTAGTTGACGTTGGCCGAGACGCGCCAGTTGCGGCGTTCCCAGGTGGCGCCCAGGTTGACCCGGTCGTCCGGCGTGCCCATGCAGTTCGAGACGTCGCAGTTGCCGTGCGTGCCGGCGAAATCGCGCTCGGTGCCGTCGCGCTCGATGCGCAGCCATTTGAACAGATGGGTCCATTTCACATCGAAGGTCAGGTTGCCCATGTCGCCGTTCAAGTTAAAGCGCTGGCGGCCGTCGATATCGATGCCGCGCACCTTGGTTTGCGCCGAATTGACATAGCTGGCCAGCACGGCCGTGATGGCGCCCGGGTCGCCGGGAATGCCGGTGGCGGTGGACGGGTCGCGCGCCACGTTGCCGGCGGCAATCGCGGCGTCGGTCTGCTCCTGGTTGATTTCATTCTTGCGGCGGATCTGCCAGAAATCGACCGACACGCTGGTGCGCGGCAGCGGGTCCCATACGGCGCCGATCGAATGGCTGCGCGAGCGCTCCGGCGCCAGGTTCGGATTGGGCGAGGTGATCACGGCGATCGAGGCCGGATCGCACGCCACTTCCACCCCCAGCGCGCAGCGCACCGGGTCGGCGGCGGTGGAAAACGCGGCCAGGCCGCCGACGCCGTTTTCGGCCGCGTTGGGCGCGCGGAAACCCTTGGCAAAGGTGCCGCGCAGCGCCAGCTGGCGCACCGGCGTCCATTTCGCGCCGACCTTGGGGGTCCAGGAATTGCCGATGCTGGAGAAATGGTCGGCGCGCATGGCGGCCGACAGTTCCAGGTTGGCCAGCACCGGCGCCAGCACTTCCGCATACACGGCCGAGGCCCGGCGGCTGCCCCGGTAGGCGGAATAACCGAGGCCGATGATATTGCCGCGGTCGGTGCCGGCGGTCGGCTCCAGCCGCGTCGATTCATAGCGGAATTCCGCCCCCACCGCCACGCCCAGGTCGCCGCCGGACAGTTTGGCCATGGAACGGCTGGCCTTGAAGTCGACCTGCGCGATGCGGGTGCGGGCGTCGTTCGAGATGGTGGGCGACAGCGCCCCGTACAGGTCGGCCGAATTGAGGCCGGCGTTTTCCGCGATGCGCCACACGCTGCCCGGTGGCAGGGCGGCATAGCGGGGGTTCAGGCTGGCGGCCGCCACATTGGCCGCGCTGGGATTGAGCAGGGCAAACGCCACGTCGCGCTGCAGGTAGCCGCTGCGGTCATTGGACACCTTGTTTTCCGAGTACAGCAGCGCGCTGTCGATATCCCAGCCGGCGGCCGTGCCCTTGATGCCGGCCACGAAGCGGGAAAACGTCGATTCGATGTCCGACACGCGCGGGCCCACGTCGGCGGCCAGGTAGCGCAGGCGCGCCACGCTGCCGAAATACGGGTTGTCGGGGTGGGCGGCGCCCAGCGCCACGGCGGCATTGCTGACGGGGCCGCCCGGATAGCCGACCGAGCCGCTGATGGTCGATGGCGTGGTGGTCGAGGTCGATTCGCTGTGATACACGTTCAGTTCGGCATAGGTCTGCAGGGCCGGCGTCAGCTGCCAGGCGCCGCGGCCGAAGAAATTGATGTTCTTCTGCTTGGGCTGGATCTGGCCGTATTGCTGGGCCGCATCCGTCAGGCAGCCGCCGCCCGGGTCGCCCTGCGGATGGCTGGTGAAATTGCCGCAGGCGGCGCCGGGAAAGGTGCGCGTAAAACCGGCGCCGGCCAGGTTGCCGCGGTTGTAGTAGTCGAGCGTGGCCGGATTGCGCACATTGCCGTTGACGGCGCTGCCGGCCGCGTTGTTGGTGGTGATGGCGCCGGCGCCGCTCAGCGACTCCTGGGCGCTGAAGCCCAGGTCGCGCAAGTCGCTGCGGCCGACGGCGCCGCGCCCGGCGCGGTCGCGGTGCCAGATGGCGGCTTTTTCGCTGTATTCGAGGTTCAGCAGCACGTTGTAGCGGTCGGTGTCGAGGTCGCCAAAACCATGGGTGATGGCGGCGCGCGCATCGCGCCCGTCCCAGTCTTTCGTCTTGCCATAGTTGCCGCGCACGGTGGTGCCTTGGAAGTCGCGCCGCAGGATCACGTTGACCACGCCGGCGATCGCGTCCGAACCATAGATGGCCGAGGCGCCGTCCTTGAGGATTTCCACCCGTTCGACCGCCTCGAGCGGGATGATGTTCAGGTCGGCGAACACCTTCTGGCCATCGTCGGCCAGGCCATATGGCGCCACCCGGCGGCCGTTGAGCAGCACCAGGGTTGACGAGGTGCCCAGGCCGCGCAGGGAAATGCCGGAGGCGCCCGAGGCAAAGCCGCCGCCAAAGGTGGTGGGCACGGAACCCTGGTTGTCGACGGCCAGCGTTTGCAGCAATTCGGCGACGCTGGACTTGCCCGATTTTTCAATATCGGCCGCGTTCAGGGTTTGTACCGGCGAGGCCGTTTCCGCCTCGGCGCGGCGGATGTTGGAACCGGTGATTTCAACCCTGGCGATCGGCGCCGCGGTTGGCGCATCTTGCGCCAGCGCCGGCAGGACGGGCAGCAGCGGCAGCGCCAGCAGGGCGCTGGCCAGGGCCAGGCCCAGAGGTGGTGGTGGAAAGGAAAGCGGACGTGCGGATAGACTGTGGATCATGCTGGTCTCCGAAAAAGGTCGGACGGAAAAAACCGTCGATGCGCCTTGAGTGTCGGTGGCGCGGCCTGTCCCGGATTCGATCTGCATCAGTTGTACGCCGCTTGACCTGTGCATATCGCGCGGCATGTGGTGCCCGGGCCACGACGGCCACAGCCGTAGCCCCAAAAGAAAATGCCCGCAAGGCAAGACCTTGCGGGCATGACAGTACATCAGCAGATCATCAGAACTTGTACGAAGCCTTTACGTACAGGGTACGGCCCAGCGGGTCGGTGTAGCGCGGATCGTAGCCGGTTTGGAACACCGTGCCCTGGTTGGTGAACGGCGGGTTCTTGTCGAACAGGTTTTTCACGCCGATCGTGATATCGGTGTTTTTCCAGCCCGAATACGCGCCCGACAGCGAGAAGGTGGAATACGCTTTCACGTTCTGTTCATAGCCGGCGTCGACATAGTTCTGGTCGCGGTAGCCGCTCATGTATTTGTTCGACAGGTTGGCGCTCCACTTGCCCAGCGCCCACGTCAGCGAGGCGTTGTGCTTCCAGCGGAACACGGGATTGTTGTCGGCATACACGCCCACGTTTTCGATATATTCTCCGCCCGTTTCGTTCTGGTACTTGTAGCTGTGCACCCAGCTGCCGTCGAACTGGAAGGTGAGGTTGCCATAGCTGCTGCGTGGCAGGCGCCAGGTGAAACTGGTGTCGATGCCCGAGGTATGGACTTCGCCCAGGTTATCGAGCACGGCGTTGACATACTGCAGCGTCTTGCCATCGGCCGAATACACGAAGGCCGACTGGTATTTCTCGTAGTTGTCGAACAGCGTCTGTTCGGCCACGGTGCCGATCTTGTCGCGGATTTTGATATTGAAATAGTCCAGCGACATGGTGACCGAACTGACCGGTTCGAACACGATGCCGGCGCTGAAGGTCTTCGATTTTTCCGGCTTCAGGTTGGCATTGCCGCCGCTGCGGATGTATTGCTGCTGGCCGCAGGCCACGTTCGGGTTGGCGCCGGCCACGGCCGTGCCGCCCGGGCACAGCACCGGATCGTCATACGAGTTGCCGGTGAAGGTGGAGGTGGCCGGGCCGTGCAGGTCATACAGGGTCGGCGCGCGGAAACCCGTGTTGTACGATGTGCGCAGCAGCACCTGCTTGCTTGGCTGCCAGCGCAGGCCCACCTTCGGATTGAAGCTGCCGCCGACATCGTTGTAGTGGTCGTAGCGGGCCGCCAGCGACAGCTCCAGGTCCTTGTGCAGCGGCACGCTCAGTTCCGAATACACGGCGGCGATATTGCGCGAGCCGGCCTGGTCCTGCGCATCGGCATAGCCCGAGCTTTGCGCCTGCGAGGCCAGCGCGCGGTTGACCTTGTACTCGGCCTCGTCATGGCGGAACTCGGTGCCGACGGCAAAGCCGACCGCGCCGGCCGGCAACTGGTAGATTTCGCGGCTGACCTTGGCATCGACGCCGGTGCTGGTCATTTTCGCGCCCAGGTATTGCCCGTGCAACTGGGCCGCGTCCAGGTAGGCCGCGCCGGCCGCGGATTGCTCGCCGAACGGGTTCAAGGTGCCGTCCAGCACGCCGGCTTTCACCAGGCTGTCATTGGTATAGCCGTTGACAAAGGCGCTGGCCGCCTTGCTGACGGAATAGGTCAGGCCGACGTTGTAGTCCCAGCCGCCTATCAGGCCTTCGGACGCGAGCACCAGGCGGTCCGAGGTGCTGGTATCGAAACCGGTGCGCTTGCCGGCCGCCACCGTGCGCCAGTTCAGGGTCAGGTCTTCGCCGGCCAGGCCCGCCACGCCCGGCACATTGCCGTTGCCCGGATAATACGGGCTGGCCGAGGTCATGCTGATGCCGGTCAATGGCGAGGGCGCGATGTTCGAGGTGCTGGTGCTGCGCGAGTGCAGGTACTCGACGGTGGCGATATTGTCCGGGCTCAGCTTGAAGGTGGCCTTGCCCAGCAGGGATTCCTGCCTGGTTTCGGGTATGTCGTCGATATACTTGACGGTATCGGTGCGGCAGGTGCCGCTGGCGGTGGTGATCAGGCCGGTGCCGGGACAGTTCGATGCCGCATACGGATTGCCGGTCAGGCCGTTGGCGGAATAGAAATTGGCCGGCTGCGAGGTGCCGCTGCTGTTGTCCACGCCACGGCCTGGAATCACGCTGGTGCTGGAAAACGCGCGCGAGGTGGCCGCCAGCGATGATTGCTTGTGCACGTCGGCGACGCCAAAGAAATTGTAGCCATCGGTGGCCAGGTTGCCGAAGCCGCCCGACAGGTTGATGCGCGACTCTTCTCCGCCGCCGCTCCTGGTCGGCGCATAGTGCTCGACGCTGACGGTGGCGCCCTGCACCGAGCGCTTGGTGATGAAGTTGATCACGCCGCCGATGGCGTCGGTGCCATAGATGGCCGAGGCGCCGTCGCGCAGCACTTCGACCCGGTCCAGCGCCGACAGCGGGATGATGTTCAGGTCGACGGCGGCGCCGTTGAACGGATGGCTGGCGATGCGCCGGCCATTGAGCAGCACCAGCGTCTTGTCGCTGCCCAGGCCACGCAGGTCGGCGCTCGACATGCCGCCCGTGCCCGATCCCACCGACTGGCTGCTGCCGGTCGAACTCTGGTTCATCGGGATGGTGTTCATCACTTCCTGCGCGGTGGTCAAGCCTTGCTTGATGAAGTCTTCCGCCTTGATCGAGGTGATCGGCAGCGCCGTCTGCGATGACAGCCGCTTGATGCTGGAACCCGTCACTTCCACTTTCTGCATCTCGCCGTCGGCATCGCCGGCCAGGGTTTGCGCCTGGACGGCATGCGCGCCCAGCGCCAGCGAACCGGCAAACATGAGGCGCAGGGATCGGGACAACACGCTTTCTATCATCATGGCTGATACTCCTGAGGTAATTCTTGAGTTTGATTGTTCGGCTAGGCGGATACGTCGCCGATGCGATGTGCTGGCCATCCTCCTGGGATAGCGAGCGCAGCCATCAAAACATGTGAAAAGTGACGCAGCAATGACCAGAAAATCAAGTGTGAAAACGAACAACAGTCGCCAAACATCACAGCTGTAAAGAAGCGTTCGTGCATCTTGGCCCGTGGGCGGCGGCGCGCCGGAGCCCTGCCGGATGGCTGGCGCTGGCAACATGCGGTGTGCGGGGAACTTCAGTATGTGAAATGCAACGCTTACATTTGGACACAGTTCACGCGCTTTCCTCCCTGGCGACAGTCACGGGCGGCGATGTAAAGTTAGGTAAGGAGGGGATAGGGCGCGCAACTTTTTGCGGTTTTCTTCCCACTTTGCCGCCTGAAACGACAGCCAACCGCGGCTTTGCCGACAAATATGCTTGCCAAGCTTTACAGAATGGGTTTATAGTCGTTCATCACTTACGGATGACTCGCATGTTCGCTCGCCACTTTTTTACCGCCTATTTTTACTTTAGCAATTCCAACCCAAAGGCGGTGGAGTAGCGGTCGGTTCACGTAGCAGCAAAAAACGAGATCCCAGCAAATTCTGAAAAACCGCCACTGATGGCGGTTTTTTTTTACCCAGATGTTTTACCCCTGTTCAAATTTTGGAGAAAATAATGCCCCGCACCGATGATTTGCGTATTCGCGAAATGAAGGAATTGACTCCGCCGTCCCACCTGATCCGCGAATTTGCCTGCTCGGAAGCTGCCGCCCAGACGGCAGCCGATTCCCGCGTGGCCCTGCACCGCATCCTGCATGGCCAGGACGACCGCCTGATGGTCGTCATCGGCCCTTGCTCGATCCACGACACGAAAGCGGCGATGGAATATGCGCGCCTGCTGGTCAAGGAACGCGCCCGCTTTGCCGGCGAGCTGGAAATCGTGATGCGCGTGTATTTCGAAAAACCGCGCACCACGGTCGGCTGGAAGGGGCTGATCAACGACCCGTACATGGACAACAGCTTCCGCATCAACGACGGCCTGCGCATGGCGCGCGAGCTGCTGCGCGACATCAATGAACTGGGCCTGCCGGCCGGCACGGAATTCCTGGATGTGATCAGCCCGCAATATATCGCCGACCTGATCAGCTGGGGCGCGATCGGCGCGCGCACCACCGAGTCGCAGGTGCACCGCGAACTGGCGTCGGGGCTGTCCTGTCCGGTCGGCTTCAAGAATGGCACTGACGGCAATGTCAAAATCGCCGTGGAAGCGATCAAGGCCGCCTCGCAGCCGCACCATTTCCTGTCGGTCACCAAGGGCGGCCACTCGGCCATCGTCTCGACCAATGGCAATGAAGACTGCCATATCATCCTGCGCGGCGGCAAGCTGCCCAACTACGACGCGGCCAGCGTGGAGGAAGCCTGCAAGGCGATCGCCGCGCAGGGCCTGGCGTCGCGTTTGATGATTGACGCCTCGCATGCGAACAGCTCGAAAAAACCGGAAAACCAGGTGCCCGTCTGTGCCGACATCGCCGCGCAGGTTGCCGGCGGCGACGACCGCATCGTCGGCGTGATGGTCGAATCGCACCTGGTGGCGGGGCGTCAGGACCTGGTGCCGGGCAAGGAACTGGTGTATGGCCAGTCCGTGACCGACGGCTGCATCGACTGGAGCGCCAGCGTGGCGGTGCTGGAAAACCTGGCGGCCGCCGTCAAGCAGCGCCGCTTGCAGGGCGACAAGGAATAAGCGCTTTACGTTCAATATGAAAAAAGCCCGGAAAGCGTGAAGCTTTCCGGGCTTTTCAGTTTTCAGCGTAAAGAATGCTTAGAACTTGTAGGAACCGCTCAGGTAGAACTGGCGGCCCAGGGCGCTCGAGTACGCCGGGTTGTAGCCCACCTGGTGCGAGCCGGTATTGCGCAGCGTGAACGGCGGATTGCGGTCGAACATGTTCAGGATGCCGGCCGTGATTTCCACGTTGCTCATCGGGCGGTACGCGCTTTGCAGGTCGAACGTCGTGTAGCTCGGCACTTCCAGCTGCACGCCGTAGCAGGCGCCTGGCTGGCCGGCGACGATCACGGCGCAATCGTCCGCGCTCTGATTGACGTCGGTGTAGCCGTTGCGGTAGCTGGCGCTCAGGGTGTGCGTAAACTTCGCGGTTTCATACGAGGTCGTGGCCTTGATGATATTGCGGAAGCTGACCTTGTCGTTCGAACCGTAACGGTTCAAGCTGGTTTCCCATTGATCGTCGGTGCCTGGCGTGGTGTAGCGCGAACGCAGCAGGTAGGTACCCGACAGACGGCTGGTCAGGCGGCCGTCCAGCAACTTCATCTTGTGCGTGAAGTCGTAATCGATGCCGCGGTTTTCCACTTTGCCGATATTAATTGGCAGCAACTTGATGGCCAGCACGTCGCGGCCGGTAGAGCTGATGTGCTTGGTGGTAAACAGCGAAGCGTACTTGGCCGGGTCGGCAAAGATCAGGCCTTCCGATACGGCGGTTACCTGGTCGCGGATCTCGACATTCCACAGGTCGAACGACATCGACAGGCTGTCGAACGGCTCGAATACGGTGCCGATGCTCCACTGTTTCGATTTTTCCGGTTTCAGGTCGGGATTGCCGCCTTGGAAGGCTTCGAACTGTTGACGACCGACATTGTTGCAATAGCCTGCCAGCGGGTGGCCGGCCATGCCATTGGCTGCCGTCAGCGGGCATTGGTAGTTACCACCGGTAACGCCCCAGTCTTCCAGCGGGCCGGCGATTTCCTGCATGCTGGCGGCGCGGAAGCCCGTGCCGGCGGCGGCGCGGAACATCAGGTTTTTGGTGGCCGAGTATTTGCCGCTGATTTTCCAGGTGGCTGCATCTTCGGTCTTGCCAACCTTGTTGCCGGTCAGCTTGTTGTCGACGGCGCTGATCTGGTCGTAACGGACCGAACCGGTCAGTTCCAGTTTCTTGGTGACAGGCATCATCAGCTCGGCATAGGCGCCGGCATTGTCGCGCGAGTAGTCGCTGTCGACTTGCGGGTTGTCGAACAGTATCTGTGCTTCACGGGCTACGTCGGCCTGGCGCACCTTGTACGAGGTGTTGCGGTAGTCGGCGCCCACGCCCAGCATGGCGGTACCGCCTGGCAGCTTGAATACATCGCGCGACGCGCGGCCGTCGATGCCCTTCATTTCCACGGTTTGCGTGCTGTAGGTGCCGCTGAAGCCGGTGCCCAGCAGTGCCTGGCGCATGGCGTCGGGCATGCTGCCCACCGGGTAGGCGAACGGATCGATATTGCCGGCGTCGATCTGCGCGTTGAACTGGTCGGCCAGTGGGAAGCCGCTGACGTATTTCTGCGTCTGCTTGTTTTTCGAGTAGGTCACGGCGGTGTTGATATCCCAGCCGAAAGCGCTGCCTTCCACGCCACCGACCAGGTGGGTGGCCTTGGTGCCGTAGTCATACACGCGGTTGCCCATTTCCGACAAGCGGTAGGTGGCAACGCCGCTAACGGCATTGGCCAGCTGCGTCGGGGTCAGTTGCGGCGCCAGATACTTGCTGAACAGCGGAGAAGTCGGGGAGATCGAGAAGTCAGCCGGGTAAGGGGCAATGCTCGACACGATTTTCGCTTCCGTGTAGGCCAGGTCGTAGAAACCCTGCCAGCCGGTTTTGCCCAGCTTCATGGAGCCGGAACTGAAGAGCGAATCGCGTTTCGATTCCGGATTGATCTCGATGGTTCCCGGCGAGTCGAAATAGCAATTGCCGTTGCCGTAGAAGTCCATATTGCTGGGTGCACACTTGCCGCCATTGGCCAGTGCATACGGGTTGGCCAGGTTGACGCTGTCGACAAAGGGTTTGCTGGTCTCCGGATTGATCACCAGATTGCCGTTTGCATCGGTACGGTTGTAGTTCACGCTGGCATTGGCCGGGGCCGAACGCGAGGAACCATTGATGAATTGCAGCGCCTGACCGGTCTTCGGATCGTTGAAGTTGATGATGCCGCTGCGCGCGAAGCTGCGCTGCGATGCTTTCAGCGCCTTCTGTTCGTCATGGCTGGCCGACACGAAAATGCTGTAGCCATCATCGTCGATATCGCCAAAGCCCTTGCTGATCGAGAACGAGTTGCTGGCGCCGCCTTTTTCTTCAGGACGCGAGTACTTGGCGTTCAGTTCCAGTGGCGCTGCGCCTTTTTTCAGGATGAAGTTGATCACGCCGGCAATCGCGTCGGCGCCGTACAGGGCCGAGGCGCCGTCGGTCAGCACTTCGACGCGTTCGATGGCGGCCAGGGGAATCGAGTTCAGGTCGATGGTGGTGCCCGAGTTGGCAGGCGCCAGGCGGCGGCCGTTCAGCAGCACCAGGGTGTAAGCCGAACCGATATCGTGCAGCGAGGCCGTGGTCACGCCACCGCCGCCGCCGCCGACCGAATCGGCCGCCACGGAAAAGCCCTGCATGGCCGGGATTTGCTGGATGAAATCGGTGACGGTGGTCACGCCCGATTTCTTGATGTCTTTCTGATTGAACGACTGCACCGGCAGCGACGCTTCGGAAGCGATGCGCTTGATGCTGGAACCGGTGACTTCCACGCGCTGCATCGGCGCTTCTGTTGTTTCTTGCGCATACGCGGCGTGCATGCCGAGGGCAAGACTACCGGCAAACATGACGCGCAGCGAACGCGCGATTACATTTTCGACCATGATTTGAAATTCCTTGTTTTTGTAATAGACACGGCAATTATCTTGAGATAACTTGTTGTCTTATGATAATTAATTTGCTGATATCCAAATTGGCCAATGAAAATTCGGAATATTTTCAGGCCCGTCATCAGAGCATTCATGGTTTGAATTGTCAATTTCGGCTCTTATCTTTGGACGAAATGCAACATTATTTTGTTAGTTTTACATTGCTTCAGTAATAAACTATCGCGTGCTCTTGTCAGGCGTGTAAAGGAGCGTAAAATAAAACGGCGCTCAGCATCGCTGCTGGCACCGTTCCAACCATCTCGCTTGCCACCCGCTGCTACCCCTGCCGCCGCCCCCCCCCCTTAAAACGTATAGCTGCCGCGCAAGTACCAGGCGCGGCCGACCGGGTCCGTGTAGCGCGGGTCATAGCCTTTCTGGAACAGCGTGCCCTGGTTCGAGAATGGCGGTTCGCGGTCGAACAGGTTTTTCACGCCGGCCGTCAGCAGCCAGCCCTGGCGCGCATAACTGCCCGATACATTGATCAGGCTGTATGACGACACGTCGTGCCGGTACGCCGCGTCGACACTGTTCTGGTCGGTATAGCCGGACTTGTACGCTTGCGACAGCGTGGCGCCCCAAGCACCGAGGCGCCAGTTGAGGGTGGCCGTGTGTTTCCAGCGAAACACCGGGTTATTGTCCGCATAGCGCCCCACGTTGTTGATGAACTCGCCGTCGCGTTCGTTCTGGTAATCGTAGCGGTGGATCCAGGTGCCGTCGAACGAGGCGCCGAGCTCGCCATACGCGCCACGCCACAGGCGGGCGTTGGCACTGACATCGACGCCGTCCGTTTTGACTTTGCCCAGGTTGTCGTTCAGGTCGAGGATGGCGTTCGGCGAGCCGTCCGGGTTGCGCAGGAACAGCGCCTTGTATTTTTCATAGTTGCCGAAGATCGCCTGTTCGGGCAATGAGGCAATCTTGTCCTTCAGGTGGATATTCCAGTAGTCCAGCGCGACGGTGACCTCGCGCAGCGGTTCGAGCACGATGCCGAAGGCAAAGGTTTTGGACTTCTCTGGCCGCAGGTTTTCATTGCCGCCTTGCAGCTTGTACTGCTGCAGGTCGCAGTCGCGCAGCGGATTGGCGCCCGGCTGCGGCACGCCGCCCGGACACAGGATCGGGTCGTCATAGCTGTCGTTGGTATCGTTGCGCGACGGCGGCGCATTTTTCTCGAACAGGGTCGGCGCGCGAAACCCCGTGCTGGCCGAGCCGCGCAGCACCAGCTTGTCGCTGGCCTGGTAGCGCAGGCCGATTTTCGGATTGGTGGTGCTGCCGACGTCGCTGTAGTGGTCGAAGCGCGCCGCCAGCTGTACTTCCAGGTCTTTGACCAACGGCAGGTTCAGTTCGCCGAACACAGCTTCGATATCGCGCTCGCCGTTTTTCGAGAGCGAGCCGGACAGCCCCGAACTGCTGGCCTGGCCGGCGATATCGCGGTTGACATTGAACTGCGCCTTTTCGCGGCGCAACTCCGCACCCAGCGCCAGGGCCAGCGGCCCGCCCGCCAGCTGCATCAGCTCGCGGCTGGCTTTCAGGTCGATGCCGGTGGTGGTGACCTTGGCGTTCTGCACTTCGCCGCGCAAGGCCGTGCTGGCCAGGTAATCCTTGCCAGCGGCATTCTGTTCGCCGAAGGGATTCAAAATGCCGCTCAGCACGCCGGCGGCAAACGAGGCGTCCTGCACATAGCCGCCCGTAAAGTCTTCCGAGGACTTGCTGACCGCGCGCACCAGCGCGCCCTGGTAATCCCAGCCGGCCAGCTCGCCTTCCAGTGCCAGCACCAGGCGGTCGGCCTTGCCGCGCGAGTCGATCTGGCGCTGGCCCGCCTCCACCGGGCGCCAGTTGACGCTCAGCGGCTGGCCCGACAAACCGGCCTGGGCCGGCACGCCGCCCGCATTGCCCGGATACCAGGGGCTGCTGGCCGGTAGTATCAAGCCGATTTGCGGTGGCGGCGCCGTGCGCGCCTTGACCTTGTTCTCCGAATGCAGATATTCAAAGGTGGCCAGGTGGCCGCCACCGAGCTTCACGCTGCCCTTGCCGAACAGGGCCAGTTGCCGCTGCGCCGGCAGGTCGTCGATCTGGCGCGTGTAATCCTGGCGGCAGGTGCCATTGGCGGCGGCGACCGACAGCGGCGGCCGGCAGCCGCTGGCCGCGTAGGGATTGCCGGCCAGGCCGGCGCCGCCGTTGGCGGCCGCATCAAAATAATTGCCGGGAAAGGTGGTGCCGCTGGTGACCGACAGGCCGCGGCCGGGAATGATGCCGGTGCTGGAAAAGGCGCGGTCCTGGGACGTGAGCACGTCCTGCTTGTGATAATCGATCACGCCGAACAGGTTGTAGCCATCGGTATCGAGCTGGCCGATGCCGGAGGACAGGTTGAGGCGCTGTTCGTCCGCGCCGCGGTGCTGGGGTGCGACGGCTTCGGCCGTGATATTGGTGGTGTTGACCGAGCGCTTGGTAATGAAGTTGATCACGCCGCCGATGGCGTCGGTGCCGTAGATGGCCGAGGCGCCGTCGCGCAGCACCTCGACCCGTTCCAGCGCGGCGATCGGAATGATGTTCAGGTCGACGCTGGCGCCGTCATACGGATGGTTGGCGATGCGCCGGCCATTGAGCAGCACCAGGGTCTTGTCGCCGCCCAGGCCGCGCAAGTCGGCGCTGGCCTGGCCGCCCGTGGGCAGGCCGCTGGTATTGCCGCCGACGGCGTTGCCGCTGCCCATGCTCGACGCATTCGAGGGAATTTTACCGAGCACTTCCTGCGCGGTACTCAAGCCCTGGCGGGCGAAATCCTCGGCCCGGAAGATGGACAAGGGCGTGGCCGTTTCCGACACCAGCCGCTTGATCGAGGAACCCGTCACTTCCACCCGCTGCATGGCGGGCGCGGTGGTTTCCTCGGCCGATTGTGCCAGCGCGGCCTGGCTGCTTGCCGCCAGCATGGCCGTGCAGAGCAGGCGTAAAGAGGGCGGGGCGATATGCTTGCATGTCATGCGAGTCTCCTGTTGCGGGTTGTCGGCCGGATGGCCAAAGCTGACTTTTAACAGCCGCGACAACAGGAGGTTTTGCGTTAACGCAATAAAAAAGGCGGTGATCGCTCACCGCCTTGCAGGCTTCTTACTGATGTGTCAGCTTAGTTGAAGGTGTAGCTGGCGCCCAGTTTGAAGTAGCGGCCAATCGCACCGCTGGCGTCCATCGGGTTGTAGCTCATGCCGCCATACGTCAGCGGGTCGAGCGGCGCGATCTTGTCGGTCACGTTGTTGATCGATGCGTACAGTTGCACGTGCTTGCTGACGTTCCAGCGCGTCGACAGGTCGAGCGTGGTGAACGAGGCCAGTTTGCAACCATTCGGTGCATCGGCGCCGCTGGCCAGGTGCGAAGCGCACAGGTCGCCGGAGAACAAGGTGTTTTTCATCTCCGAACGGTAGTTGACGACGCCACTGAGATTCCAGTTGCCGATGTCCCACGAACCGGTCAGGTTGATCTTGTTTTTCGGCGTGCCGGCGCAGTTCGACGTGTCGCAGTTGCCGTGCGTGCCGGCGTACTGATAGCGTACCGTGTCCGACTCGGCGCGTACCCACGAAGCGACATGGGTCCAGGTCAGGCCGAACATGGCGCGGCCGTAGTCGCCCAGGCGCACGCGCTGCTTGATGTCGAGGTCGACGCCCTTGATTTCCGTGAAGCTGGAATTGCGGTACGGCGCCTTGGTGATCAACAGGGTACCCGTGCCAGGCACGACGACACCGTTGATGGTCAGGTTGTTGTCGGCGCGAATCGCGGTCGGCAGGGCGGCGGCCTGGTTGTACGGCAGCGGGTTGATCTCGTTTTCACGCTTGATCTTCCAGCCGTCCAGCGACAGGCTGGTGCCATCGAACGGATCCCAGACCAGGCCCAGGGTGTAACCCTTCGATTGTTCCGGTTTCAGGCCAGGGTCGCCGATCTTCACGGCGGCCACCGAAGCGGCGCAGTCGGTCGAGGTCGCGCCGGCCAGCGGCGTGCCGTTCGGGCAGCGGATCGGGTCACGCACGGTCGAGGTGCCGGTCGATTGCGAGTCGGCATTGCTCTCTGCCGGACCTGGCGCACGGAAACCTTCCGAATAGGTGCCGCGCAAGGCGAAGGTTTTCAGCGGGGTCCACTTGGCGCCCAGTTTCGGCGTGGTCGACGAGAAACGGTCATATTTGTCGTAACGCACGGCGCCCGACAGTTCCACCGTCTTGATCACCGGTGCCAGTACTTCCAGGTACACGGCCGAGACCTTGCTGTCGCCCTTGGCCGCCACATAGCTGGAGTTGATCTGGCCGGTTGCGGTGCCGGACAGCGATGGATTGTCCAGCTTGTCGCGGCGGTGCTCGGCGCCGACCGCCAGGCCCATGGCGCCACCTGGCAGCTGCATCAGTTCGCGCGTGGCCTTGAAGTCGATGATGTCGAGCTTGGTGGTCGAGTCCGAGGTGGCATTCGTCACCATCGCCGCGTACAGCGAGGCAGGGTTCTTGCCGGCCTGCGCGCCGATGTAGTAAGGGAAGTACGGGCTGTTCGGATTGCCCAGCGCATCCTTGACGACCGCCATGTTCAGCATGTTGCTGTAATCGAGGTGCAGCTTCGATTCCGAGTGCGTGTAGCCGGCGTCATAGTCCCAGCCGGCGGCCGTGCCCTTGATGCCCAGCACGATGCGGTTGAACTCGTTGTTGGCCGTGCGCGTGCTCGGGCCGACGTCGAAAGCCGCATAGCGCACGCGTACCGGCACGCCGTACGGGTTCTGCGGATGGTTGGCGGCCAGCACGATGGTGGTGCCGGCGCCCGAACCGTAGTTGATCACGCCGTTCGGATTCGAGGCGTTGGGCGGGAAGGCGATGGTCGGCGTGATCGACGGTGGCGTCAGGGTGAATGCCGTGTCGCGCTTCGAGTAGCCCGCTTCCGCATAGACCTGGGTATCGGCATTGACCTGCCAGGTGCCGCGGGTGTACAGGTTGATCGATTCGATCTTCGGCTGCATCGAACGGAACTGGTCCTGATGCCACAGGCAGCCGCCATTCGGGTCTTGCGGCGTGGAGTTCGACAGGGTCGAGCAGCCAGGCAGGGACACGTAGTTCAGCGTGTTCGGATCGCGGATCGAGCCGGCCGGGCTGGCGGCGGCGTTGTTGTTGCCGCTGATATAGCCGGAGGCGAACTGGGTGCCGATCGGGTAGCCGTAGGCGCGCAAGTCACCCTTGCCGATCCATTTGCGGTCGGCGCGGTCGCTGTTCATCAGCTTGTCCGACTTGCTGTATTCGGCGTTGAAGACGAAGTTGTATTTGTCGTTTTCCAGGTCGCCTTTGCCGAAGGTCATCGAGGCGCGGTGCTGCTGGGCATCACTGTCGCCGGAAATGCCGGTGTCCGCTTTCAGGGCGACGCCCTGGAAATCCTTGCGCAGGATGATGTTGACCACGCCGGCGATCGCGTCGGCGCCATAGGTCGACGAGGCGCCGTCTTTCAGGATCTCAATCCGTTCGACGATCTGCATCGGCACGGTGGACAGGTCGGTAAAGCTTTTCTGGCCATCATCGGCACGCGCGAACGGCGCCATGCGGCGTCCGTTCAACAGCACCAGGGTCGAGGTGGCGCCCAGGCCGCGCAGCGAAATCGCCGTCGAGCCTGCGGCAAAACCATTGCCGAAACCGGTAGGCAGGGAGCCGGCGCCGTCGGCGGTCAGCGTTTGCAGGTATTCGGCCACGGTGGCCTTGCCTGATTTCATCAAGTCGTCACGGCTGATCACTTGCACGGGCGAGGCCGTCTCTGCCGTCGCCCGCTTGATGCTGGAGCCGGTCACTTCGACACGCTGGACGTTCGCGTCCTGTGCCATTGCTGGTGCCATCAGGCCCAGGCTGACCGCTGCCACGCTGCCTGAGCAGATCAGGCGTACCGAGCGGGACATCACTGTTTCCATCATCATTCTCAATCTCCTGAAGGGTCACTGATTGGCCGATGTACGGCCAACTTTTGCTTTGTTATGAATCATGACTGCTGCGTCGGCAATCGTTAATGTCGCACGGCGTTTTTTAAAACGCCGGAAGTCATCAGACCACTTGGCGCGAAGCCCTGTCAACGCGGCGCCATGCCTATTCATCACGGAAACAACAGCCAAGTGTGAAAATATTTTTATTTTATTTTTTACAATGTGGGGAATGTTGCAGTGCGATATAGGGTTTCTTGGACGGGCCACGAATTCTTTTCATTCTTGCATGTAAGGGTTTCTACATATGCGCAATTTTGCTTACTGGAACTTTCAATGCTGCAGTGCGCAATATTTGCGTCAGCAGTGATGGCGCACGGCGGCGGCCGGTGCGCGGCAGCGCGGCTTTTTGCCTGGTGGGCACAATATGCGTTATCGTTACGCGTTTTTCGGACAGTCAGGACGGGTCGCCAAGACGGGCGCCGTGGCGCTAGTGACAAGGCATGGATCTTGCGTGGATGGACTGGTTTTGGCGGTGGAATCCTGTATCACAGGGCGAAGCCAGTACAAGCGCACCAATACGGTGCGACAGATAATCAAGATGAAGGGTATTACATGAAGTCACCATGGATGCGGCGCCTGGCGCTGCTCGCCTGCCTGAGTTCCCTGCCGCTGCTGGCCGCCGCCGACGCCCCCGCCAGTGCCAAGCCGGCCAAGACGCTGCGCTACATCCTGCCGGCCGCCGAGACGGGTTTCGATCCGGCCACCGCGCGCGACCTGTATTCGAACCACATCACGCAAGCCGTGTTCGATACCTTGTATACCTATGACTACCTGGCGCGTCCCGTCAAGGTGGTGCCGCAGGCGGCCGCGGCGTTGCCGGAAGTGTCCAGCGACGGCAAGACCTATACCATCCGCCTGAAAAAAGGCATCCTGTACACGCCCGACGCCGCGTTCGGCGGCAAGCGCCGTGAACTGACCATGGCCGACTACGTGTATTCGTGGAAGCGGCTGTTCGATCCGCGCCTGGCCTCGCCGCACAGCTGGCTGTTCGAAGGCAAGATCGTCGGCCTCGACGATGTCGCGAAAGAGGCGGCCAAGACCAACAAGTTCGACTACAGCAAGAAAGTGGCGGGCCTGGAAATCCTCGACCCCTACACCTTGCGCATCACCCTGACCAAGACCGATTTCAACTTCCCCATGATCCTGGCCTATGTGCCGACCGCCGCCGTGGCGCGCGAAGTGGTGGAAAAATACGGCGACGTGAAAGGGGAGGTGGGTTCGAACCCGGTCGGTACCGGTTACTACACGCTCGGCGAATGGACGCGCGGCAACCGCATCGTGCTCAACAAGAATCCGCAGCACCTGCCCGAAACCTGGAACTTCCTGGCCGGCGACGACCCTGACGACCAGCGCATCGTGCGCCAGATGCAGGGCAAGGCTATCCCCGCCATCGACCGCATCGAAATCACCGTGATGATCGAAGACCAGTCGCGCTGGCTGTCGTTCCAGAGCGGCGGCACCGACGTGTTCTGGCTCGACGGACCGCTGGCGCCAAAAGCGCTGCTGAACGGCAAGCTGCGTCCCGAGCTGGCGGAGAAGGGCGTGCAACTGTCGCGCCTGTTGGACCCGGAGATCAGCTATTACTACTGGAATATGGAAGACCCCATCCTCGGTGGTTTCAGCAAGGAAAAAATCGCCCTGCGTCGCGCGATCGCCATGGCGCACAATATCGACGAAGAAATCCGCATCATCTGGAACGGCCAGGCCAAGCGCCTCGACTATCCGATACCGCCGGGCGTGGTCGGCTACGATCCGCACTACAAGAGCCTGCTGCAATACGATCCCGTGCTGGCGAATAAACTGCTGGATAAATTCGGCTACAAGAAGGGCGCCGACGGCTGGCGTACCTTGCCGGACGGCAAGCCGCTGGTGATCCGCTACGCCTCGCGCAATGAAGCCAACGGCGTGCTGCAGGCCGAAATGTGGCGCAAGACGTATAACTCGCTGGGCATCCGCATGGAAAACGACCGCATGATCTTTTCCGATATTTTAAAGACGGAAAAGCAATGCAAGATGCAGACGCGCACCGCGCCTTGGCTGGCGGATTACCCTGACGGCGACAACTTCATGCAGCTGTTCTACGGCCCGAACACGCACCAGAACAACAACGGCTGCTACCAGGACCCCGAGTACGATCAGTGGTATGCGGCCAGCCAGCACATGCCGGCCAGCCTCGAGCGCGACCAGCTGTACCATAAAATGGCGCGCCGCCTGGAAGTGAACGCCGGCGCCCTGATCGGCTACGCGCGCTATCGCAATATGCTGGCGCAAAAATCGGTGCTGGGCTACAAGAAGCATCCGATCCTGTTCCAGGAATGGGCCTTCATGGATATCGACAGCAACGGTGCACCGGTTCCAGCGCCAGCCGCTAAATAAACGCAGCTTATAACGCTAAGGAATCATTATGTTTGCTTATATCCTGCGCCGCCTGTGGCAGATGCTGCCGACCATGCTGGGCGTGGTGCTGCTGGTGTTTATCTTGTTCAACTGGGTCGGCGGCGACCCGGCGTATATCCTGGCCGGCAAGATGTCCAGCGCCGAAAGCATCGCCAATATCCGCCGCCAGCTCGGCGTCGACCAGCCGTATTACGTGCAGCTGTGGATCTTCATCAAGCAGATCGTCACGTTTGATTTCGGCCAGAGCTGGGCCACCGGCGAGACCGTCTCGCATATCATCACTTCGCGCCTGGGGCCGTCGATGATGGTGCTGATTCCACTGACCGTGCTGGAAACGTTTTTCGGCGTGGCGCTGGCGCTGGCCATCGCTTTTGTCCGCGGTTCGCTGACGGACCGCGCCGTGATGATCGCCTGCACGGTCGGCATGTCGATTTCCATCCTGGTCTACATCATCGTGTTCCAGTACGGCTTCGCCTACAAGCTGGGCCTGTTCCCGGTGCAGGGCTGGGGCGACAGCTTCTGGGAAAACCTGCTGCGCTATTCCACCCTGCCGATCCTGATCGGCCTGGCCGTCTCGATCGCGCCGACCCTGCGCCTGTTCCGCACCTTCGTGCTGGACGAAGCGAACCAGGATTATGTGCGCACGGCGCGCGCCAAGGGCCTGAAGGAAGGGCGCATCATGTGGGTCCACGTGCTGCGCAATGCCGCCATTCCCATCATTACCTACGTGATGTCCAATCTGCCGGCGCTCTTGATCGGGGCCTTTTTGCTGGAACGCTTCTTCGGCATTCCCGGCATCGGGCGTGAAGTGATCCTGGCGGTCGAGCGCAGCGATTTTCCGGTGATCAAGGCGATCACCGTGTATGTCGCCGCCGCCACCATGCTCTTCAACCTGCTGACCGACCTGATGTACCAGGCGGTCGATCCACGTGTCCAACTGAAGTAGAAAGTGACGATGTCGAAACCTCATACATCGCCGGGCCTGTGGGCCCTGGCGTGGCGCCGTTTGCGCGGCGACAAAATCGCAATGGTATCGCTGGCCGTGGTCGGCGCGTTTTTCCTGCTGGTGCTGGCATCCAGCGGCGGCCTGGTGGGCGCCAACTGGGAAGATGAAGTGGCCGTCAGCTATGCGCCGCCCACCTTTGCCGGCGCCGACCCGGTGGTTGCCGGTGTCGACGGCGCGATCCCCGTCAGTGACGAGCGCAATCTGCCGACGCCCGTCAATGTGCTCGATCCTTTGGCCGACGATATCGCCGAACTGCGCGCCCAGATGGGCAGCAGCCCATCGGCCGGCGTCGAGATGTACGGCGTGACCGATCCGCTGGCCGACGACATCACCGCCCTGCGCGGCACGATGGGCAAGGCGAAAAAAGTGATTGCCCACAAGGCGGCCACCTTGCCGTTCGGCGCCGACAAATGGGGCCACGACGTGCTGCAGAAAACCATCAAGGGCGGCGAAACGTCGATCGTGGTGGGCCTGGTGGCGGCCTTGCTGGCCGTTGTGCTGGGCACCATCTTCGGCGCCGTCTCCGGCTATTTCGGCGGCCTGGTCGACGATTTCTTCAACTGGTTCTACAGCATTTTCACGTCGATACCGTCGATCCTGATGATCCTGACGGTCGCCGCCGTGCTGCAACAAAAAGGCGTGCTGACCATCGTGCTGATCCTGGGGCTGACCGGCTGGACCGGGCCGTACCGCCTGATCCGCGCCGAATACATCAAGCACAAGGCGCGCGAATACGTGATGGCGGCCGACGCCATCGGCGCTTCGCACTGGCGCAAGATGTTCTCGCATATCTTCCCCAACGTCAGCCACGTGGCGCTGGTGCAGATGTCGATCCTGGTGGTGGGCTTCATCAAGGCCGAAGTGATTTTGAGCTTCCTGGGCTTTGGCGTGCCGGTCGGTACCGTCTCGTGGGGCAGCATGCTGAACGAAGCACAAAATGAACTGATCCTGGGCAAATGGTGGCAGCTGACGGCCGCCGCCACGGCGATGGCCGTGCTGGTGACGGCGTTCTCGCTGTTTACCGATGCCTTGCGCGATGCGCTCGACCCCAAAGTGAAATAGGAGTTGCTCATGGACCAGAATAACCTGTTGGAAGTGCGCGACCTGCGCGTCACTTTCCGTCTCGACAAGAAGACCACCTTCGAAGCCGTCAAGGGCATTTCCTTCAACGTCCCGCGCAACAGCACGGTGGCGCTGGTGGGCGAATCGGGCAGCGGCAAGTCGGTCAGTTCGCTGGCCGTGATGGGCTTGCTGCCGCCGGACAACACGATCATCGACCCGCAATCGAGCATCTTCTTTGGCGGGCGCGACCTCTTGACGCTGTCGATCGCCGAGCGGCGCGACATGTGCGGCAAGGATATCTCGATGATCTTCCAGGAGCCGATGTCATCCTTGAACCCGGTGTTTACGGTCGGCTTCCAGATCGCCGAAGTGCTGCGCCAGCACATGGGCATGAACCGCAGGCAGGCGCGCGCACGCACGCTTGAACTGCTCGACGAAGTCGGCATTCCCGATCCCGCCAACAAGATCGACGCCTACCCGAGCCAGATGTCGGGCGGCCAGCAGCAGCGCGTGATGATCGCCATGGCGATCGCCTGCGAGCCGAAACTCTTGATCGCCGACGAGCCCACCACGGCGCTGGACGTGACGATCCAGAAACAGATCATGGACCTGATCGCCGCGCTGCAAAAGAAACATCAAATGTCGGTGCTGTTCATTACCCACGACCTGGGCCTGGTGGGCGAGATCGCCGACCATGTGATCGTCATGCGCCACGGCGAAGTGCGCGAAACGGGCGAAGTGCGCCAGGTGTTCGAGGCGCCCACCGACGCCTACACCAAGGCGCTGCTGCATTGCCGCCCGTCGCTGGACGAACGGCCCTGGCGGCTGCCGGTGATTGCCGACTATATGGAAGGCAAGGCCGGCCCCGGTGTGGAAATCAAACAACGCTCGCGCGGCTATACGCCGGGCGACGAGCCGGTGCTGGTGGTCAATAACCTGAGCAAGAGTTTTTACATGCGCGAAGGCTTATTTGGCAAGCGCGAGTTCCAGGCCGTCAAGGATGTGTCGTTCACCCTGCCGCGCGGCAAGACGCTGGGCGTGGTGGGCGAGTCCGGTTCCGGCAAGACCACGGTCGGCCTGACCCTGCTGCGCCTGCACCAGGCCACCGGCGGCACGGCCATGTTCCACGGCAAGGACCTGATCGCCATGCCGAACAAGGAATATTTGCCCTATAAACGTCGGATCCAGATCATCTTCCAGAATCCGTATGCCTCGCTGAACCCGCGCTTTACGGTGGGGCAGATTTTGCTCGAACCGATGCGCATCCACAAGATCGGCGCGAACGACCAGGAGCGGATCGCCAAGGCCTACTGGCTGCTCGATAAAGTCGGCTTGCCGGAACAGGCCTTCCACCGCTATCCGCACGAGTTCTCGGGTGGCCAGCGCCAGCGCATCGCAATTGCGCGCTGCCTGACCATGCAGCCGGAAATCCTGGTCTGCGACGAATCGGTGTCGGCGCTGGACGTGTCGGTGCAGGCGCAGGTGCTCAATCTGCTGCAGGACTTGCAGGATGAATTCGGCCTGTCCTACATCTTCATTTCGCACGATCTGTCGGTGGTGAAATATATCGCCGACCAGGTGATGGTGATGCATCAGGGCAAAGTGGTGGAACTGGCCGATTCGGACGAGCTGTATCGCAACCCCGTCCATCCGTATACCCGTACTTTACTGAGCGCCATACCAAGAGGTGTGCAAAATTGAGCGTGCTTTTGCGGTAAGATAGCGCCATGCCCAACCTTATCTTCCTGCTCGAACACTACGGTATCCTGATCGTCTTCGGGATCGTGCTGGTGGAGCAGCTCGGCTTGCCGATTCCCGCCTTCCCTATCCTGGTGGTGGCGGGTGCGCTGTCGGTCGATGGCGACATGAACGGCGCGCTGGTGCTGGCGGCGGGCCTGACGGCCTGCCTGATCAGCGACCTGACCTGGTTCAGGGCAGGGCGCCATTTCGGCAAGCGCATCCTGCGCCTGCTGTGCCGCATCTCGCTGTCGCCCGACTATTGCGTCAGCCAGACGGAAGACAAATTCAAGCGCTGGGGCCCGAAAGCCCTGATCGTCTCCAAGTTCGTGCCCGGTTTTAATACGATTGCCGCGCCGATGTCGGGCGCCATGGGCACCCCGGCGTCGCGTTTCTTCCTGTATGCGGGCCTGGGCGGCTTGCTGTGGTGCGGCACCGGCATCCTGGTCGGCGTGATCTTCCATGCCAGCGTGGAGCGGGTGCTGGACCTGCTCAGCACCATGGGCAGCACCGCGCTGCTGGTGCTGGCGACCTTGCTGGGCCTGTTCCTGATGTATAAATACCTGGAACGCCGCCGCTTCCGCCAGGCCTTGCAGGTCGAACGCATCAGCATTACCGAATTGCTGGACCTGATCGAACAGGGTCATGAGCCGCTGCTGGTCGATGCGCGCAGCGCCACGGCGCAGTCGCTCGAACCTGCCGTGCCGGGTGCCCTGTTCTTCAATGGCAAGGAACCGGTGCCGGCCTTGATCGGCCTGGACAAGGACCGCCATATCGTCGTCTATTGCAGCTGCCCCAACGACGTGACGGCCGCGCAAGTGGCCAAGCTGCTCAATGAACATGGTTTCCACCGCGCCAAGCCCCTGCATGGCGGCCTCGATGCCTGGAACGCCGTCTACCGCTCCGACCAACCGGCGCCTGCCGGCCTGCTCAACGAAGGCCTGGCCTCCTGATTTGTTGTCGGGAATTGGTAGTAATCCTACGAAAGCAGGGGCAATCCGTCATTCCTGACGGTAGCGCACGGCTGGCCTGTCGTGCGGCGGATGGAGGATGTCTTTGCTGCTGCGCAACATGGTTTGCTGGCGTACAGCAAGTGTGAGCGCTTGCTTCATTTGGATGCCCGGTGATTGCCTGTCGTATTTGGAGTGGAACTACCGATAAATGCGGCTTTTGATGTACTTAAACTACAAACTTTGCTTGCCTCGAAGCTCATTCATCCTTTAAGCTTGGCGTCCCATGCGTCCCACTTACACTTAAAATCATGAGCGCTTCGTCTACTCCCGCATTGCCCACTTCCGCCTACGCCGATGGTCCGCGCCTGCTGGCCGATGTAGGCGGCACGAATGCCCGTTTTGCCCTGGAAGTGGCCGCCGGCCAGATCGGCCAGGTTGAAGTGCTGCCTTGCGCCGACTATCCGAGTCTGGCGGCCGCCCTGCAAGCCTACCTGGCCCTGCCGCAGATTGTCGCCGCCGGTGGCCAGGCCGTGCGCCACGCCATGATCGCCATCGCCAATCCGGTGTCGGGCGATTTCCTCAGCATGACCAACCATCACTGGTCGTTCTCGATCCGCGCCATGCGCGAAGAGTGCGGCTTCACCACCTTGGACGTGGTCAACGATTTCACCGCCCTGGCGCGCGCCGTGCCGATGCTCTCCAGCAGCGAAAAGCACCAGGTGGGCGCCGGCACCGCGCGTCCGAACACCGCCATCGGCCTGATCGGCGCCGGCACGGGCCTGGGCGTATCGGGCCTGATCCCGTCGCACGGCGGCTGGATCGCGCTGCAAAGCGAAGGCGGTCATGTCAACTTCGCGCCCTTCAATGAGCTGGAAGTGTCGATTCTGCAGTTTGCCTGGCGCGAATTCGAACACGTCTCGGCCGAGCGCCTGATTTCCGGCGATGGGCTGGAACTGATCTACCGCGCGCTGGCCGACCGTGCCGGCGTGGCGGACGAAAAGCTGCCGGCCGCCGAGATCACGCGCCGCGCGCTGGCCGGCGAATCGCAGCTGTGCGACGACGTCATCGAAACCTTCTGCTGCATGCTGGGCACGGTGGCGGCCAACGTCGCCGTCACCCTGGGCGCGCTGGGCGGCATCTATATCGGCGGCGGCATCGTGCCACGCCTGGGCGCGCGCTTCGACCGTTCGGGCTTCCGCGCCCGTTTCGAGCGCAAGGGCCGCTTCGCCAATTACGTGTCGCAGGTACCCACTTTCGTGATCACCGCGCAATACCCGGCCTTCCTCGGCACCTCGGCCATCCTGGCCGAGAAACTGTCGTCGCACTAGGAAGTCCGGCCCGAGGCGGGCCGGTCTGTAGCGTTTACGCCGGGCAAAATGCTGTTTTGCCCGGTTTTGCGCTTTTCCGCTTTTTATCAGGTACAATTGGCATCGTTGGATGAAACGACGACTGTCTCGCGCGCCCGGCTTGTACGCCGCCATCAGCGAAGCAGCTGCTCCGGAGTTCGTTTCATTGCTGGTTATTTAAGGCCAGCGCCATGGATCGCAGGATTTTCATCGCATCCGCAAGACTCCCGCTTTGCGCGCTTAGGCCAAGGCGTCGGAAAAACAGCCTCAACTTGTAACCCAGCATGACATCGTCAGCGATGCATGCCCTCTGTTACGTTGAAATGAACGTTTTGATTTCTTTCTCTGCATACGAATTGCAATACATATCCGCACAGAATTGCTATGAACACCATTGAGGCCAAGAAAGTCCTCGAAACAGCGTTGCTGTGCGCGCGTGAAGCGCTGACGATCCACAGCCTGAAAAAGCTGTTCGTCGATGCCGATGACAATGGCCGCGTGCGCGGGGTTGGTGTCGGCGCCGATACGATCAAGCAGCTGCTCGAGGAATTGCGGCAGGAGTGGGAAGGGCGCGGCATCGAAGTGGTCAGCCTGGCGTCGGGCTGGCGCTTTCAAAGCCGCCCTGAAATGAAGATGTATCTCGATCGATTGACACCCGAGCGGCCGCCCAAGTATTCGCGGGCCACCCTGGAAACGCTGGCCATCATCGCCTACCGCCAGCCCGTCACGCGCGGCGACATCGAAGAAATTCGCGGCGTGGCCGTCAATTCGCAGACGATCAAGATGCTGGAAGACCGCGGCTGGGTCGATGCGATCGGCTACCGCGACGTGGTGGGCCGGCCGGCCTTGCTGGCCACCACCAGACAATTTTTGGACGACCTGGGTTTGAGCTCGCTGTCCCAGCTGCCGCCGTTGCAGCAAATCAGCGAAATGCAGGGCAACGGGCTCGAAGCCCTGGAAGCCGCCCTGCAAGAAAATTTTGACAAAGCAACGAATGACGTTGCAGTACCGCTTGGTGCAGGTAGCAGTACGGCTGTGACAGTAGTGACAGCAAGCCCTGATGCCGGCCCCGATGCTTCGCCCACGGACGAAGCCTATACTCACGACCCTGCGCCAGAACTAACGGCTGACGCTGCGCCAGGTCAGCACAGCCAAGAAACGAACAATGAATAATCCGAACACACCCGAGACAGTTACCGCCAGCGACGAAGCCATCGTTGCCAAGCCCAAGCGCCGCACCAAGGCTCAGATCGAAGCCGCTGCCGCCGCTGCGCCAGCCGCCGCAGTCACCGAGGCCGCGCCCGTCGCTGCCAAGCCGAAGCGCCGCACCAAGGCCGAGATCGCTGCTGATGCCGCCGCCGCCGCGCCTGCCGTCGACGTTGCCGAGGCAGCGCCCGCCGTGAAAAAACCGCGCGCCAAGGCCGCGCCGAAAGCGCCGGCCGATGCCGTGACCGCCGACGCTGGCGCGGCACCTGCCGCACCGGCGCCGCGTCCGCCGCGCGCCCGCGCCGCCGCCAAGGCCGCCGCCGTGGAAGCTGAAACGGCTCCGCAAGTTGTTGCTGAAAAAACCGAAGAGGCGCGCACGACCCGTGGTCCGCGCCAGATGCGCGGTGTACAGGCCGAACGCGCATTGCGCCAGCCGCCACGCCCGAAGGCCGAGAAAGCCGCCAGGCCTGAAGTCGCGCCACAAGACGCTGCAGTGGAAGCGGCCGCGCCGGTCGCCGATGTGTTCGATGCCGAAGGCAATCTGGTATCGCCGGCGCCGCAAGGACGCCAGCCGCGCGCGCCGCGCAACGACATGCCGGGCACCGGCAAGAACGCCGGCAAGAGCCGTAAAAAGGGCAAGGGCCGCCAGGCCGCGCCGGGCAAGCTGAACGAAGCCGATGCGATCTTCTCGTTCGTCACCTCCGACGCCTTCGACAGCGAAGAGGGCGGCGCCGGCCGCGTGCAGAAAACCGCCGTGCGCCGCGACCTGACCTCCGACGACGATGCGCCGAAGCTGCACAAGGTGCTGGCCGAAGCCGGCCTCGGTTCGCGCCGCGACATGGAAGACCTGATCATTTCGGGCCGCGTGTCCGTCAACGGCGAGCCGGCCCATATCGGCCAGCGCATCCTGCCGTCCGACCATGTGCGCATCAATGGCAAATTGATCCAGCGCCGCGTCAGCAAGAAGCCGCCGCGCGTGCTGGTGTACCACAAGCCGGCCGGCGAAATCGTCAGCCACAACGACCCGGACGGCCGTCCTTCCGTGTTCGACCGCCTGCCGACCATGAAGGCCGGCAAATGGCTGGCCGTTGGCCGCCTCGACTTCAATACCGAAGGCTTGTTGCTGTTCACGACTTCCGGTGACCTGGCCAACCGCCTGATGCACCCGCGCTACGGCATCGACCGCGAATACGCCGTGCGTACCCTGGGCGAGCTGGAAGAAGGCATGCGCCAGAAGCTGCTGGCCGGCGTCGAGCTGGAAGACGGCCTGGCGCAGTTCTCGAAGATCGCCGATGGCGGCGGCGAAGGCATCAACAAGTGGTACCGCGTGGTGATCGGCGAAGGCCGTAACCGCGAAGTGCGCCGCATGTTCGAAGCGATCGGCCTGACCGTCTCGCGCCTGATCCGTACCCGCTACGGCGCCATGACCCTGCCGAGCGGCCTGAAACGTGGCCGCTGGGAGGAGATGGATGAAAACACCGTGCGCGACCTGCTGGCCGCCTACGGTATCGAAAAGAAAATGCCGGCCTCGGGTGACCCGCGCGCCGCTGGCGCCGCCAAGGGCCGCGAAGCACGCAAGGTCGACCGCAAGGAGCGTGATGACGAGCCGAACGGCAACCGCATCGATGTCAGCAACCGCAACGCCGATCCGTTCCCGGTCGCGCCGCGCCGTGGCCAGCCACAGGGCCAGTTCGCCCGTCCGCAAGGCCAGGGCCGTCCAGGCGGCATGGGTCGTCCGGGCGAAGCGCGTGGTCCTGGCCGTGGCCAGCCGCAAGGTCCTTTCCAGGGTGGCCAGCCGCGTTCGGCTGCTTCCTTCGACGGTGCGCAGCCAGGCCAGGGCCGCGCCCCGCGCGTGGCCGGCCAGGGTGGCCAGGGCCGTCCAGGCGGCGAAGGCCGTGCGCCGCAGCGCGGTCCGCGCCAGCCCGATCCGCTGCAAACGGCATTCGGCTTTGCCAATACCGGCCCGCGCCGTACTGGCGGCGGTGGTAGCGCCGGCCAGGTGCGTTCCGGTGGCCAGCCGCGCGGTGGCATGGATGGCATGCCGCGCCGCCGTACCAAAGGTTAAAAAAGGGCCTTTCTTGTAGCGCAAACCGGGGTTTTGCCCCGGCTGCGCACACTCTTGTAACTGTTGTAAGTCGGTCCTGCGCGCATGCGCGGCATTGCGGCGAAGTTAATAAGAGGTTATAATCTGCAGCCTAATAAAAGTTCTCCGCAGGGTTGTTCGGTGGGGAGTGCTTTCATCTGGTTGGGGAAATACAAGAAGATGGGCAGATGCCCATTTTTTTTTTGTTGAACCGTTTGTAATGGCTCCGCGAGGGGCCATATATGATTGAATGCGTGTTTTTGCAGGTGTCTGGCGCTTCCGAGCGCGATATCGGGCGAAAACGGGCCTTATTTCTGGAGAATTTCTTGCAGCAGTTGGGATTAATTGAAAAGACAGTCACAGGTCTGGGCTACGAGCTCGTTGATGTCGAACGTGCCGAGCGCGGAATGCTGCGCGTCTTTATTGATTTCAGCGCCGCCGATGCCGCTGAAAAAGGTCCGATCACGGTCGAAGACTGTGCCACGGTCAGTCACCAGTTATCGCATGTGTTGACGGTAGAGAACGTTCCTTACGAACGCCTCGAGATTTCTTCCCCGGGCCTGGACCGGCCGGTGCGCAAGCTGGAAGACTTTGTCCGTTTCGCAGGCCAGGAAATCATCGTCAAGCTGCGCGAGGCGATGCCGGGTACGAACAACCGGAAATCGTTCCAGGGGATCTTGCAAGAACCCGTGGGCGAGAATTTGTCGTTGGAATTTGAAGGTAAGGATGGTCCGGCGATGTTGGAATTTACGCTCGCCGACGTGGATAAGGCACGCTTGGTGCCGCAGGTGGTTTTTAAGGGACGCAAAGCATGAGTCGCGAAGTTTTATTATTGGTAGACGCGCTGGCGCGTGAAAAAAACGTCGATAAGGATGTCGTCTTCGGCGCCCTGGAATTCGCATTGGCGCAAGCCACGAAGAAACGATATGAGGGTGAAGTGGACATCCGCGTTTCGATCGACCGCGATTCGGGCGAATTCGAATCGTTCCGCCGCTGGCACGTGGTGCCTGACGAAGCCGGCCTGCAGTTGCCGGATCAGGAGATCCTGCACTTCGAGGCGAAAGAACAGATCGCCGACATCGAAGTCGATGACCATATCGAAGAACCGATCGAGTCCGTCGAATTCGGCCGCCGCTTTGCGCAAGACACCAAACAGGTGGTCCTGCAGCGCGTGCGTGACGCCGAGCGCGAACAGATCCTGGTCGACTTCCTGGAACGCGGCGACTCGCTCGTCACCGGCACCATCAAGCGCATGGAACGCGGCGATGCAATCGTCGAGTCCGGCAAAATCGAAGCGCGTCTGCCACGCGACCAGATGATCCCGAAAGAGAATCTGCGTATCGGCGACCGCGTGCGTGCTTTCATCCTGCGCATCGACCGCAACATGCGCGGCCCGCAGGTGATCCTGTCGCGCACCGCGCCGGACTTCATCATGAAGCTGTTCGAACTGGAAGTGCCGGAAATCGAACAAGGCATGCTGGAAATTAAATCGGCCGCCCGCGATGCCGGCGTCCGCGCCAAGATCGCCGTCTACACGGCCGACAAGCGCATCGACCCGATCGGTACTTGCGTCGGCATGCGCGGTTCGCGCGTGCAGGCCGTCACCGGTGAGCTGGGCGGCGAGCGCGTCGACATCGTGTTGTGGTCGGAAGATCCGGCGCAGTTCGTGATCGGCGCCCTGGCGCCGGCGAACGTGTCGTCGATCATGGTCGACGAAGAAAAGCACGCGATGGACGTGGTCGTCGACGAAGAAAACCTGGCCATCGCGATCGGCCGTTCGGGCCAGAACGTGCGCCTGGCCGCCGACCTGACCGGTTGGAAGATCAACATCATGACGGCCGAAGAATCGGCCGACAAAGCTGCCCAGGAAACGGCTGCCGTGCGCATCCTGTTCATGGAAAAGCTCGATGTCGATCAAGAAGTTGCAGACATTCTGGTGGAAGAAGGTTTCGCCAGTCTGGAAGAAATCGCCTACGTGCCAATTTCCGAAATGCTGGAAATCGAATCGTTTGACGAAGATACCGTCAATGAACTCCGTACCCGTGCGCGTGATGCGCTGGTTACCGAAGCGATCGCTTCGGAAGAGGGTCTGGAAGGCATGGACGAGGCGTTGGTGGGTCTGGAAGGCATGGACCGCGTCACCGCTGGCAAGCTGGGTCTGGCTGGTATCAAGACTGTTGAAGCATTTGCAGCACTGGCATACGACGAATTTGGCGCAATCCTGGCCTTGTCTGCGGACCGTGCGCGTGAACTGATTACAAGTGAATTTAAAGATGTGACCGACGATGAGATGAAGTTGGTTGACTCGAAATACGACGATCGTGCCAAGGCGCTGCAAGCCAAGGCATGGAGTCAGGCTGAATCCGCAAAGGCTTAATTTGAGTATCTTTATCATCTCCGCGACACATAGAAAAGAGGACTGAATGGCGAGTAACAACGTAGCCCAATTTGCCACCGAACTGAAGATGCCTGCAGATTTGCTGCTGACGCAGCTGCGTTCTGCCGGCGTCGAGAAAAGTTCGACGTCAGATCCATTGTCGAAAGATGATAAGGACAAGCTTTTGGATCATCTGCGCCGCACCCATGGCGCAGCGGCTGACACAGAAAAGAAAAAAATCACCGTGACCCGCAAGGAAACGACTGAAATCAAGCAAGCCGATGCAACCGGCAAGTCGCGCACCATCCAGGTGGAAGTGCGCAAGAAACGCACCTTCGTCCAGCGCGACGAAGCGGCGCCTGTCGCTGCGCCTGAACCGGTCGCGCCTGCCGCGCCGGTGATCGATCCCGCCGAAGTGGCGCGTCGTGAAGAAGAAGTTCGCAAGCAAGCTGAACTGATCGCACGCCAGGAAGCCGATCTGCGTGAGAAACAGGAACGCCTGGCCAAGCTCGACGCGGAAAAAGAAGCCCAGGCGAAAGCCACGCAACAGGCTGAACTGACCGCCAAGAAAGAAGCCGAAGCCGAAGCGAAGAAAGCCGCCGCCAAGGCCGCCGCCGCGCCGGTCGCCAGCACCGCCGCGCCAGTCGCCGACGATGCCGCCGCCGAAGCGAAAAAAGCCGCCGCCGCCGAAGAAGCCAAGAAAAAAGCCGCCGCCGCTGCCGTTGCCGCCAAGGAAGCCGCTGAAAAAGCCGAAGCCACCGAACGCGCCCGCAAGGCCGTGGCGGACGAGGTCGCCCAGATCAAGGCCATGATGAACGCGCCACGCCGCGCCATCAAGGCACCTGAGCCAGTACCGGTGCCGGTCAAGCCGAAAGCGCCGGAAGGCACGCTGCACAAGCCGGCCGACAAGAAACCTGGCGACAAGCCGGGCGACAAGAAGCCTGCCGTGGCAGACAAGAAATCGATCAAGTCGGCCAATGTGTCGTCCACCTGGTCCGATGACGCGAAAAAACGCGGCACCACCGGTGGTCCCAAGCCACGCGGCAACAGCGGCCCTGCGGGTCGTGACAGCTGGCGTGGCGGTGCCAAGGGCCGTCGCCCGACGCACCATGACGACCGCGAATCGAACTTCCAGGCGCCGACCGAAGCCGTCATCAAGGATGTGCACGTGCCGGAAACCATTACGGTGGCCGAACTGGCGCACAAGATGTCCGTCAAGGCCTCCGAAGTCATCAAGCATTTGATGAAACTGGGCCAGATGTGCACCATCAACCAGGTGCTGGACCAGGAAACGGCCATGATTCTGGTCGAGGAAATGGGCCACAAGGCGTTTGCCGCCGAACTGGACGATCCGGAAGCGTTGCTGGCCGATGTGGGCGAACACGCGCACTTCGAAACCAAGCCGCGCGCACCGGTGGTCACCGTCATGGGTCACGTCGACCATGGTAAAACCTCGTTGCTGGACTACATCCGCCGCGCCAAGGTCGCGTCGGGCGAAGCCGGTGGCATTACGCAGCATATCGGCGCTTACCACGTCGATACGCCACGCGGCATGATCACCTTCCTCGACACCCCGGGTCACGAAGCGTTTACCGCCATGCGTGCCCGTGGCGCCAAGGCGACCGACATCGTGATTCTGGTGGTTGCCGCCGATGATGGCGTGATGCCGCAAACCAAAGAAGCGATTGCCCACGCGAAAGCAGCCGGCGTACCGCTGGTGGTGGCGATCAACAAGGTCGACAAGCCGGGTGGCAACGTTGACCGCGTGACGCAGGAACTGGTTGCCGAACAAGTCGTGCCGGAAGAATACGGTGGCGAATCGCCATTCGTGCCGGTCTCGGCCAAAACGGGCCAGGGTATCGACGATCTGCTGGAACAAGTATTGCTGCAGGCCGAGGTGCTGGAACTGACGGCGCCCGTCGATGCACCGGCCCGTGGCCTGGTGGTCGAAGCCCGTCTGGACAAGGGCCGTGGCCCGGTCGCAACGATCCTGGTGCAATCGGGTACCTTGCGCCGTGGCGACGTGATACTGGCTGGTTCCTCGTATGGCCGCGTGCGCGCCATGCTGGACGAAAACGGCAAGGCGATTGCCGAAGCCGGTCCATCGATCCCGGTCGAGATCCAGGGCCTGACCGAAGTACCGGTCGCCGGTGAAGAAGTGGTCGTGATGGCCGATGAGCGCAAGGCGCGTGAAATTGGTCTGTTCCGTCAAGGTAAGTTCCGCGACGTGAAACTGGCCAAGCAGCAAGCCGCGAAACTGGAAAACATGTTCGACCAGATGGCCGAAGGCGAAGTGAAAAACTTGCCATTGATCATCAAAACCGACGTGCAAGGTTCGCAGGAAGCGCTGGTCGGTTCGTTGCAGAAACTGTCGACCTCCGAAGTGCGCGTACAAGTTGTTCACGCGGCGGTAGGTGGCATCACGGAATCGGACGTCAACCTGGCGGTCGCCTCGAAAGCGGTCATCATCGGCTTTAACGCCCGTGCTGATGCCCAGGCACGCAAGCTGGCCGAGTCGAACGGCGTGGACATTCGCTACTACAACATCATTTACGATGCGATCGACGAGATCCGTTCGGCGTTGTCGGGCATGTTGGCACCAGAGAAACGCGAAACGGTCATCGGCCAGGTCGAGATCCGCCAGGTTATCCTGGTCTCGAAAGTCGGCGCGATTGCCGGTTGCCTGGTCACCGATGGTGTCGTCAAGCGTGCTTCGTCGGTCCGCCTGTTGCGCAACAACATCGTGGTCTGGAGTGGCGAGATCGAGTCCCTGAAACGCTTCAAGGACGACGCGAAAGAAGTCCGCGCCGGTCTGGAGTGCGGCCTGTCGCTGAAGAACTACAACGACATCCAGGTTGGCGACACCCTGGAAGTGTTCGAAGTCCAGGAAATCGCTCGTACCCTGTAATCACAGCAAGAACAATCGCGCGGACAGCACCCTGTCCGCGCACAACACGTGGGGCGCATTGGTCAACGGGCAACCGTTTGATCCATGCGCCCTGCGGCACTTAGGACACCATAATCATGGCCAAACATAGCAAAACCATGCCGGCGCGCGGCTTGCGCGTGGCAGACCAGATCCAGCGCGATCTGGCCGAAATCGTCGCCTACGAACTGAAAGACCCGCGCGTTGGCACGATGATCACCATTACCGAAGTGCAGATCACGCCCGACTACGCGCACGCCAAGGTGTTTTTCACGATGTTGAAAGACAGCAAGGAAGCCATCAAGAACACCACCGAAGGCCTGATGGCCGCCGCTGGCTTCATCCGTGGCCTGCTGGGCAAGCGCCTGCACATCCACACCCTGCCGATGCTGCATTTCGTGCACGACAGCTCGACCTCGCGCGGCATGGAAATGTCGCTGCTGATCGACAAGGCCAACGCCACCCGCGCGGCGGACGCCGAACCGGACGAGAAGCCGGAAGATAAAGCAGGCGAGCAATAAACGTGGCGGGACCGAAACGACCACCCGGCATCAAGCGCGTACGCGACCTGGTCGACGGCGTGCTGCTGATGGACAAGCCGGTCGGCTGGTCCAGCAACGATGCGCTGATCAAGTCCAAGCGCGTGCTGAACGCCAAGAAAGCGGGCCATACCGGCACGCTGGACCCGTTCGCCACCGGGCTGCTGCCGCTGTGCTTTGGCGAGGCCACCAAGTTTTCGCAGGATTTGCTCGAAGCCGACAAGACCTATGAAACCCTGGTGCATCTGGGGTTGACCACCGACACGGGCGACACCGAAGGCACCGTCATCGCCACCCGCGAGGTGAACGTCACGCAAGAGCAGATCGACGCCGTGCTGGCGCAGTTCCGCGGGCCGATTCTGCAGACGCCGCCGATGTACTCGGCCCTGAAGCGCGACGGCAAGCCGCTGTATGAATATGCGCGCGCCGGCATTACCCTGGAGCGCGAAGCGCGCCCGGTGACCATCCACAAGCTGGAGTTTCTCAGCTACGAAGCGCCGTTCCTGAAACTGTCGGTGATGTGCAGCAAGGGTACCTATATCCGCGTGCTGGGCGAAGACATCGGCAATGCCCTGGGTTGCGGTGCGCACCTGAACGCCTTGCGCCGCACGCAGGTGGGCGAACTGACGCTCGATGGCGTGATTACGCTGGACGAACTGACGGCGCATGCCGAACCGTTGAGCTTGCTTGCTCCGGTCGACGCCTTGCTGTCGAGTTTTCCGGCGGTGCAACTGACGCAGGAACTGGCCAAGCGCTTTTTGCATGGCCAGCGTATTGCGCTGGGCAAGGAAGAGGTCGTCGTGCCAGCCGAACCGGGCAGGGTGCGCGTATATCACGACGCCAAACTGCTGGGCACGGGCCAGTTGCAGGAGTACAGCATCCTGGCGCCGGAACGCTTGATTGCTACCGCGCACCAGTAACCCGAAGCAAGTACCGGGATCGGACCCTCAGGGTCCGATCCCAGCCGTTAATGGGTTATGTTGCATTTTTAACCCAACCATTCCTGAAGTCTGGACCCGCAAGCATTTTTAAATAGCGCCGCAACGCAACATGCTATACTACGCGGTTCCAGTTTCAGCCAGTATCGAAACGCACCGTACACCCCGTACGCTCCCTGCAGTTTTTCAGCAAATATAACGACCATGTCTACTACAAAACGCGCAATTCGTAATATCGCCATCATCGCCCACGTTGACCACGGCAAAACCACGCTGGTGGATCAACTGCTGCGCCAGTCCGGCACCTTCCGTGAAAACCAAGCGGTCGACACCCGAGTCATGGACTCGAACGACCTGGAAAAGGAGCGCGGCATTACGATTCTGTCGAAGAACTGCGCTGTTGAGTACGAAGGCACCCACATCAATATCGTCGACACCCCAGGCCACGCCGACTTCGGCGGCGAAGTGGAGCGCGTGCTGTCGATGGTTGACTCGGTATTGCTGCTGATCGATGCACAAGAAGGCCCGATGCCACAAACCCGTTTCGTCACGCGCAAGGCGCTGGCACTGGGTCTGAAGCCTATCGTCATCGTCAACAAGATCGACCGTCCAGGCGCACGTCCGGACTGGGCCATCAACCAGACGTTCGAACTGTTCGACAAGCTGGGCGCAACCGACGAACAACTCGATTTCCCTATCGTCTACGCTTCGGGCCTGAACGGCTACGCCGGCCTGACGGAAGATATCCGCAGCGGCGACATGAAGCCGATGTTCGACGCCATCCTGGAACACGTACCAGTGCGTGACGACAATCCGGAAGGCCCGCTGCAGATGCAGATCACCTCGCTGGACTACTCGTCGTACGTCGGCAAGATCGGCATTGGCCGCGTCAACCGCGGTACCGTCAAGGTCGGCCAGGACGTGCTGGTCATCAATGGCCCAGGCGCAACGCCAGTCAAAGGCCGCATCAACCAGGTGCTGAACTTCAAGGGCCTGGAGCGCGTGCTGGTGGACGAAGCGGTGGCCGGCGACATCTGCCTGATCAACGGTATCGACGAAATCGGCATCGGTTCGACCCTGTGCGCACCGGATACCCCGGAAGCGCTGCCGATGCTGACCGTCGACGAGCCGACCCTGACCATGAACTTCATGGTCAACAACTCGCCACTGGCTGGCCGCGAAGGCAAATTCGTGACCTCGCGTCAGCTGCGCGACCGCCTGGACCGCGAACTGAAAGCCAACGTTGCCCTGCGCGTAGCGCCAACCGACGACGACACGATCTTCGAAGTATCGGGCCGCGGCGAGCTGCACCTGACCATCCTGATCGAAAACATGCGCCGCGAAGGCTTCGAACTGGCCGTATCGCGTCCACGCGTGGTGTTCAAGATGGTCGATGGCGTGCGCCACGAGCCGTTTGAAAACCTGTCGGTTGACGTGGAAGAAGCCAACCAGGGCGGCGTGATGGAAGAACTGGGCCGTCGTCGTGGCGACCTGCAGAACATGGAATCGGATGGCAAGGGCCGCGTGCGTCTCGAGTATCTGATCCCTGCGCGTGGCCTGATCGGCTTCCAGGGCGAATTCATGACCCTGACCCGCGGCACCGGCCTGATGAGCCACGTGTTCCACGAATACGCACCGGTCGATAACAGCCGTGGCGAAATGGCCGGCCGTCGCAACGGCGTGCTGATCTCGCAAGACGACGGCGCCGCTGTTGCCTACGCGATCTGGAAACTGCAGGACCGCGGCCGCATGTTCGTGTCGCACAACGATCCGGTCTACGAAGGCATGGTCATCGGCATCCACTCGCGCGACAACGACCTGGTCGTCAACCCGATCAAGGGCAAGCAGCTGACCAACGTGCGTTCGTCGGGTACCGACGAAGCGGTACGCCTGGTACCACCAATCCAGATGTCGCTGGAATACGCGGTCGAATTCATCGAGGACGACGAACTGGTCGAAATCACCCCGAAATCGATCCGCCTGCGCAAGCGCTTCCTGAAAGAGCACGAGCGTAAAAAAGCGTCGCGTGACGCGTAATATGTAGTGCGAGCATGGCCTGTGGGCCATGCTGCATCCAAACCCGCTGCGCCGCATGACACTAACCGGTGATGCGCGCAGCGGGTTTGTCGTTTGCAGCCCTGTTTTCATGGCAACCATGACTTCATCCGTCTTGTTCTTCCGGACGCATAGGTGGTAGACTAGGTGAGGTAAGACGGGTCAATGAAAATTTAGTATGGGACGGTTTGCTAAGACGTAACCCAAAATCGCCGTCGTTTCGTCGCTACTTCTCATCGAATCTTGACCTGAGGTGAGCGGTTGAAGTTAACTTCTGTTATTATCGGTTGGAAACAAGTAAACAGATGTAAGTCGTGCGGCGTTAGCACGGCTGAACGATTAGAATAGATGAAATGTCCGCACAACCACTCACCAAAACCAACGAACTGATTGATAGCCTCAACGTACTCCGGTCCACTGGATGTTACGCTGATCCAAACACGTTTGCGTGGAGGCAGTTGAAGCGTGATTGCGAGAAGTTGCTTGCCGTTGATGCCGCAAGCGGTTGGGCTGTCATGGGTATGCTATATGCAACCACAGGTGACATAGCAGAGGTAAATGCTTGTTTCAACAGAGCATTGAAGCTTTCCCGTGAACTTACCTTTTTACTGAACTGGTGTTCTTCGCTATCTGCACTTGGTTGCTATACCCAAGCTCTAGATATACTTGTGGAGGTTCTTCAGCCAGAGAATGGTGAGTTCAAGACCGGAGTTCTTACCGGGATGGAAATAGGAGCCTTCAAAATGATAAACGATCAATTAAAGCGTGCTCGTGAGATGGGTTTGGATATTTCCGCCATGCCTGAAGGATTGATTAGCGAGGCTGCGGCCATAATGGAGAGTGCTGGTTTGTCTGATAAGGATGTGGTGAGTCACATGGAAGCGGCCGGTGCAGTACTCCGCGCTCACAAAGCTTTCGATGTGCTTGCAGGTGATATTGTAACGAGTAATATTGCTGGTGGTTTGACTGGCATTACCATGGTTTTGCGAGTTGTAGGCACACCATCAGAGGTTTTTCAGCTGAATAAGGCGCTAGCACGAAAGGAGCGCGAGCTTGATATTAGTAAGTCTCCTGCATTTGACGTTTTAATTGCGAGCGCTCATGAGTACGCCTGAGCAACTGTTTGGTGCAGCGACTGCTATTGCTAAGACCGCAGCTGATGAGGCGATGATTCGTGCCGCGCTCAGTAGACATTATTATGCTGCCTATCACCGTTGTTTTGCGTATCATGTGGCGCTGCCTCGTCCTGGGTCGGTACGTTCAGCAACTGGAAAGCACGAACAGCTTATCAATCAACTTGCATATCCAGATCCGAAGTTGGAAGACGATTTAAAAGATCAATCTGTAGCTATAGGCAAGCTATTACGCTTTCTGTGCGGTAAGCGTGTTGACTCGGATTACTATCTCAAGACGCCATTGGATGCCAAGGATCTACAAGATGTAGCTTCGCAGACTCAAGTCCTTTTTGATGAAACCAAATAAAATAAGCTAATTTTTTATTTGATTGTTATATCACTACATTGTTCAGTTAGTATTACGCTTGCTCAATGACCTAATATATAAGCAGTTAGCCATCTAATCAAGTGTTCTGAAGTATTTTTCTCCTTGATTCCGGTTTGCAAGCATAGCTCTAAGATATTTCCAACTCGCCTCCATTTGATCCATATTTCTACGGAATTTTCCATAGTTTAACTATGGAATTCTTTTCCGTATGTCTTCTGCATTTTTGATAATCGCGTCAAATCTATTGCGTCGCATGGATATTTCATGTAATGGAGTAATCGCTCTGTTTGTGGTGAAATATCTTGAAATATTGCTTGCTCATTTATTCGCAACATTGAATCGTCTTGGTGTTGCTCATTGAATATATCAAGATTTTTCTACTCAGGCGACTTCTATTGATATACCGATATCACGCGGCAATAAATCATGTGCTTGGCATCTTGAGGAGCTTAGCTGGTGAATTTGAGCATAAAAAATCATCAATATTTTTGTATTAAATTGAAATAAATTTAAAAAATTCAAGAAAGCAACTTACGTTTGGAAATCAAATGGATTTATCTAAAGTAGGTAGTCGGGTGCTGTCCGTCGCCCCGATGATGGACTGGACCGACCGCCATTGCCGCAAGTTTCATCGCGAGATCACGCGCCATACCTGGTTGTATACCGAGATGGTGACCACCGGCGCGCTGGTGTACGGCGACGTGGAGCGCCATCTGCGCTTCAACGAGGAAGAGCATCCGGTGGCGCTGCAGCTGGGCGGCAGCGATCCGAAGGACCTGGCCACCAGCGCGAAACTGGGCCAGCAGTGGGGCTATGACGAGATCAACCTGAACTGCGGTTGCCCGTCCGAGCGCGTGCAAAAAGGGGCATTCGGCGCCTGCCTGATGGCCGAGCGGCAACTGGTGGCCGACTGCGTGAAAGCCATGCGCGACGTGGTCGATATCGACGTCACGGTCAAGCACCGCATCGGCATCGACGACAGCGAGTCGTATGACTTCGTGCGCGATTTTGTCGGCACGGTGGCCGAGGCCGGCTGCAAGACCTTTATCGTGCATGCACGCAATGCCATCCTGAAAGGCCTGAGCCCCAAGGAAAACCGCGAAGTGCCGCCGCTGAAGTATGAGTACGCCTATCAGCTCAAGCGCGACTTTCCGCAATTCGAATTCATCATCAATGGCGGCATCAAGACGCTGGACGAGATCGACCTGCATCTGCAGCACCTGGACGGCGTGATGCTGGGCCGCGAGGCGTATCACAACCCGTATGTGATGGCGCAGTTCGACCAGCGCTATTACGGCGATGCGTCCGACGTCAAAACGCGCGAACAGGTGCTCGAAGCCATGATTCCGTATATCAGTGCGCAGTTGGCAAAAGAGGACCGCATGAAGCTCAACAGCATCACGCGCCACATGCTGGGCCTGATGCAGAACCTGCCCGGCGCGCGCGGGTTCCGCCAGACCTTGTCCGATTCAAAAAAACTGGCCTCGGGCGACCCGCGCCTGCTGCTCGAAGCGGCGGCGCGTCTGTCGCCGGCGCATGGCTGATGCACGACAAGGCGCGCCAGCTGCACGGCTACCTGCAAGCGGTCAGCGCGTTGAAAGACGATGGCAGCGCTTTTCTGTGTGAATATCTGGGCGCCGTCTCGCCCGCTGCGGCGTTGCCGATACTGTGCGATGCGCTGGGCCTGTCGCCCGAAGGCCTGTCCCTGCCGCGACTCGATACGGTGATTTGCAGCGGCGCCGCCTGTACGCCGCGCCAGTGGCTGCTCGAGCGACTGCGCCCGATGAGCGAGCTTGACCGCCAGCCACTGGATACCCGCCTGTTCGAAGGTTTCGAGCGCGAATTATTTGACATGTTCGAGGCCGAGCCGCAATGGTATCGGCTGGTGTCCGATGGCCGGCGCAGCCTGGCCGGGCAGCTGGGTGCCATCTCGAGCGTGTATGTGTTTGGCGTTGCCGGTCACGCCTGTTTGCTGCATTGCAGCTGGGATAGCTGAGGCGTCGTTTTTACGCCATATCAGGTCCTTAATACTGTTTTTCAGGCATCTTCCCGCCGCCCTCATTCCTGCCTTTTTCTGGTGAAAAAACGCCCGTTCGCATGGCATCGCATGTTGACAATGTGCTGTTTTGGCACACCCTTGCACAGTCATGGGGCATTTCTACGGTGCAAGAAACGGCGATGTTGTCATTTCCCCGAAGAAAGTTAATCTGCAACTTATTCAGGCAGTTAATGCTTGCTTTGAGGCAAAATTTACACCTATAATTGATTATAGACAAATATTTCTCATGTGTATTTTATATGTCGCGGTGGAATTAATCGTAGATAGAAAGCAATATGAGAGGCAAATTTGCATGCGCAGTCACTGCGGTATTCGCAGGGCTGCCGGGACAGGAATCACACCGTGTTGCGTGCAGCCGGTACCGCTGGCGGGCTGATCAGGCCCTTGGCGGATATTGGCGTTGTGCAGCGTTCGTCTTGTCGTGCCGGGCAAAATTCTTATCAATAGTTTCATTTACGAAGAGCCGAAATGAATTTAGCAAAAATGAAGGTTGGTACACGCCTGGGCCTGGGGTTCGCCCTGGTACTGGTTCTGCTGGTGGCTGTGACGATACTCGGCATTGCGCGCATGGCGCAAATCCAGGAACGTCTCGATCACGTCATTAACGTCAACAACGTCGTCACCCGCCTGGTGATCGACATGCGTGGCAATGTCAGCGACCGCATCACTTCGCTGCGCATCCTGACCCTGATGACAGACTCGGGCGACATGGAGCCGGAAATGGCGCGCATCAAGGCGCAGACCAATACCTACCAGGAAACACAGAAAAAGCTGGAAGCCAAGTTCGCCATCGAATCGACGGCCGAAGAAAAAACCTTGCTCGCTTCCATCAAGGAATATGAAGCGGCCGCCATGCCGGCGATAGCCAAGGCCTCGGCGCTGTGGATGGCCAACGATGCCGAAGCGGCGACGCGCGTGATGATCAAGGAAATCCGTCCGGTCCAGAAAAAATGGATCGATGCGCTGGAACAACTGGCCACCCTGGAAGACAAGCTCAACGAGCAGATGCAATCGGATGCCCGCAAGGCTTTCGACAGCGCGCGCCTGTTCATGATCGTGCTGGGCGTACTGGCCGTGGCGCTGGGCGTGGCGGCCGCACTGGTGATTACCCGCGGCCTGCTCAAGCAGCTGGGCGGCGAACCCGACTACACGGCATCGATCGCCGGCAGCATCGCCAAGGGCGACCTGTCGATCGGCATCCATACGCAAAGCTCGGACAATTCCAGCCTGCTGGCGGAAATGAAGGAAATGCGCAACAGCCTGGTCGGCATCGTCGGCCAGGTGCGGGTGGGCACGGAAACCATCGGCACGGCCTCGCGTGAAATTGCCGACGGCAATATCGACCTGTCCTCGCGCACCGAGATGCAGGCCAGCGCGCTGGAAAAAACCGCATCCGCCATGGAAGAGCTGACCTCGACCGTGAAACAGAACGCCGACAACGCCCGTGAAGCCAACAAGCTGGCCGCCACCGCGTCGGACGTCGCCATCAAGGGCGGCTCGGTGGTGTCGCAAGTGGTCGATACCATGAGCTCGATCAACGAATCGGCCAAGAAGATTGTCGACATCATCGGCGTGATCGATGGCATCGCCTTCCAGACCAATATCCTGGCGCTCAATGCGGCCGTGGAAGCGGCACGTGCCGGCGAGCAAGGCCGCGGCTTTGCCGTGGTGGCCTCCGAAGTGCGCAACCTGGCCCAGCGTTCGGCCGGCGCCGCCAAGGAAATCAAGATCCTGATCGACGATTCGGCCGAGAAGACCGAACGCGGCACGCGCCTGGTCGGCCAGGCCGGCGTGACGATGGGTGAAGTGGTCGACAGCGTGCGCCGCGTCACCGACATCATGAGCGAGATCGCCAGCGCCAGCGCCGAGCAGAGCGCCGGCATCGAACAGGTCAACCTGTCGATCATCGAGATGGACGGCATGACGCAGCAGAATGCGGCGCTGGTCGAGCAAGCGGCCGCTGCGGCGCAAAGCCTGCAGGACCAGGCGGCCGAACTGTCGCATGTGGTCAGCATCTTCAAGCTGGTCGAGGGCGAAGAGCGCGCGGCGGCCTACGTGCCGGCGCCAGCGCAGGTAAAAGCCCCGGCAGCGGTGGTGGTACGCAAGCCGGCCGCGCCTCTGCGTCCGGTCAAGTCGCTGGCACGCAAGACCGAAGCGGCCACCCCTGCCGCTCCTGCCGCGCCCAAGGCCGGCAAGCGTGCCGCTGCGGCCAGCACCAGCAATGACGAGTGGGAAGAGTTTTAAGTTGTAGCAGCATCCAGTAGCAGTGCCATGGTGGCAGTAGAGTCCTGGGCTGCGCGGTCAATCGCGCAGCCGGTTTTACGAATTTGTTTAACGTTGTTGAAAAAGTGTAACTATGAATAAGCGTAGTGTTATCGCAGCTGTACTCCTCTCCGGCGTGAGCGCCACCGTCCTGGCCAGCGAAGTGCCAGCGACCTTCGATGCAAAAAGCTGCAAGGCTGAATATCCGAAAGCTTCGCTCGTCAATGAAGAGCAGGGCGACGTGACGATGTCGTTCCTGGTCTCGGCCGACGGCAAGGTGGTCGATTCGAAAGTCGATAAAAGCAGCGGTTTTCGCAATCTGGACAAGGCCGCCGTCAAGGCCATCAGCGCCTGCAAGTTCAAGCCAGGCACCAAGGATGGCAGCGTGGCCCAAACCTGGACCAAGGTCGATTATTCCTGGAAGCTGTAATCACTCTGTTTGATTTTATTGGGGAAACAAATGTCTAAAAGTATGCGTCATATGGGTGTTGCAGCTGCATTGCTGTTTTCTGTCTCGTCCGCTAGCTTTGCGGCAGAGGTTCCCGCATCCTTCGATGCCAAGACCTGCAAGGCCGATTATCCGAAAGCATCGCTGATGAACGAGGAGCAGGGCACGGTGTCGATGTCCTTCCTGGTCAATGCCGATGGTAGCGTTGCCGATTCGAAAATCGAAAAGAGCAGCGGCTTCAAGAACCTGGACAAGGCCGCCATCAAGGCTTTGTCGGCATGCAAGTTCAAGCCGGGCACCAAGGATGGCGCTGCGGCACAGACCTGGACCAAGGTCGACTACAACTGGAAGCTGGACTGATCGCCGCCGGCCAGGTTCGCCCTGGCCGGATCGATGTTTGTCACCCCTGACGGGCGGTGCCGCGATTGCGGAGCCGCCCGTTCTGTCATGTACGCCACGCCACGGCGCGCCGTATCTGTTACGCTCGGCACTATACTGCCGTGTTTCTTTCATGCCCAGAGGCCATCATGCATTCCATCTTGAAACTATCCCTTGCCGCCGCCACTGTCGTTTCCCTGTCGGCCTGCGCCGGTTTCAGCACCCCGCCCGGACTGGAAACGGGGCAGACGGTGGCGCTCGTCAACAGCCTCAGCTGGGTCAATCCGATGAGCGGCAAACGCGATGGCGTACGGACCAGCTGGCCCATCAAGCATGGCAAGGTGGCCGCCGAGTATTTTCCGCTGGCGCAACTCAAGCGCTGCGAGGCGCAGGACAAGCAGTGCGCCTGGGGCGTCATGCGGGCCCAGCGCAGCGCACCGTCGTTCGCCTATGCCGATGGCGGCGTCAACATGACTTTTGCGCTGGCGATCGACGTGGCGCGGCGCCAGGAAGCGCGCCAGGACGAAGTGCAGACGGCCATGGCGATCCCGAAGGACGTGGCGGCGCTGGCCGGCAAGCAGCAGGTGCAACACACGATCGGTTTGAAGTATGGCAAGGTGGAGCAGATCGAACTCGATTTCGGCGTGCGCTACCAGGTGTGCGCGCAACGCCATGACGCGTCCGGCAAGGCGATCGACAAGTGCGAGATTCCGTTTATCTGAAGCCGCTGGCGCCGCTTTGTCGCGAGCGCGCCACGCTTCATGTTGCGCTCTGCATCGGCGTGTAACATTCGGTAAATCCGCAGCGCCGGGACGCTTTATTTCTTACACTACTAGATTGGAAAAGGAGTGTGCGATGAAAACCTTGTTGGCAGTAATCTCGATGGCCGCCCTCGGCGGCTGCGTGGTGGCGCCGCCCGGCCCGGCCTACTATGGCACGCGTGCGCCGCAGGCGGCCTACGATCCCTATCAGTGGCATACGGTCTCGTCCGAGCCGGTGCAGTCGTCGCGCGTGGTCAGCGCGCCGCGGGTGGAATATACGAGTGAACCGGTGTACGTGCAGCAGCAGCCTGTGTATGTGCAGCAACCGGTGTATGTGCCGGCGCCCGTGTATGCGCCGCAGCCTTATTATTACAATCCGCCCGTATCGATCGGGCTGGACTTCATGTTCGGCTTCGGGCGCTCGGGCTACCGTGGCCCGCGTGGCGGATGGGGCGGGCATGGCCGCTATCACGGCCGCCGCTGATCGGCAGTGGCAGCAGTGGCAACCTCAGGCGTTTCAGTGGAAGTAGACTGACGCCTGGTGCAACACGTCCGCCGAGCACAGGATATACACGGCCGCGCCAGCCAGACTGATTTGGAAGGCACCAAAGCTGAAGGGAATAAGGCGGGACATGATGGACTCCTGATGGGTGGCAAGTTGAGCGCTTGTGCGCTAACGGTATGACTCCATCATAGCTATCTTTAATTCCTACAAGAATCAGATGAATGTCCGCCACCGTGTAGGACAAATGCTTGCGGACTCAGCTATAGCTGGTTGACAGCCCGTTTCAGCGATTTTTCCAGCGCACCACCGGCTCTTCCGGCGCCGTGTCGGGCAGGTTCGATACCGCCAGCCAATGCGTCAGCCGTTCCGGGTGCTTCAGATTGATGCCCATGCCATCGATGATCCCGACCTGCTCCAGGAAGCGCGCGTCAAACTTTCCTTTTGACACCGTCGGCGCACCCATCACCATGCGGTCATACGCCTTGCGCGCCTTGTTTTCCCACTTGTGCAGATTGCTTTCATCGAAACGGTTCGATTCGAAATACACGGTCAGGGTGCCGTCGTGATTGCCGAAACCGACGATCCCGGCCCCCTTGCGGAAGGTGGTCGTATTGTTGATGTCAAACTCTTCCGTCGGCACGAAGACGCCGGCGCGGCCATCGATATCCGGCCGGCCCACAGGGGTGTCCTTGCCGTAGGAACTCGTTTCAGTAGTCGGTTTTTCTTCAGCCATGGTCGGTACTGATGGCGCTCGCCATCCTGTTCTATCAATGCGTATTGGTAATCAAGGCGCGGTGGCGGCCCCGGCGGAACAATGCGCGCTTGGCATTGTTTGACATAAGTAAAGTATTGTAGCCTCAATCTAATTCTATTGGGCAACAAGGACCGAATTTTATGGTGTCGCGCCCATGAAAAAAGCCACCCGGCATGGCTGCGGGGTGGCTCGTCAGAAAACGGTGCGCTGGTACGTGATGCTTATGCCTGGCGCTTGCGGCGTGCGATGAAACCCATCAGGCCCAGGCCCAGCAGCATCATGGCGTAGGTTTGTGGTTCCGGCACCGCCGACACCGACACCGAGACATTGTCCAGGTAGGAGCCGTAGGTAGGCGCCGAGGTTGGGCCGACCGATTCAAAACGCAGCACGGTCGAGGAACCCAGGGCGCTGACGGTCTGGCTGAAGGTCTGCCAGGTTGGCGTGGTGGTGCCGACCAGCGGGCTGGCGGTCAGCAGCGTGTTGCCCCAGTACACATTCATCAGGCTGCTGGCATTGCCCGCCGTATCGGGACGGCCCGAGTAGGCGAACGACAGCAAATAGCTGCTGCCGGCGGTGGTGCTGATGGTTTGCGAAATCGAGGTCAGGCGGTCGGTGTTCAATTCCAGGTATTGCACGCCGTTGGCTGCGGTTGGCATGAAGCCGCTGGCGCCGCCCTGGGTCGAGCCTTTCTGGATCTCGAATGCCGAATTGCCGCTGATTGACGAGGTCCAGCCGGTAACACTGCTGAGCTGTGCCGACGACGAACTGATCGAGTTGCTTTCAAAGCTGCCGTTGACCACCAGCTCGGTTGCTGCGCTGGCGGCACCGGCCGACAGCAGGGTCGCCAGGGCGGCAATGTTCAAGAAGATGGTTGGCAATTTCATGGTATTTCCGTTTGTTGGTTTAAAAATAATCTTGTTTCCCGATTGACATGCAAATGGTAGCATTAAAACCTGCTAGCCGAGCAGTTGTTCCTTCAGTTTATTTTCATTCTTGAAACGGAAAGTATACTTTCTACAACAATTTATTTCCCGATAGAAATCTTCAGAATGCCAGCCGTCCCTGCAGGTAGACCATGCGCGGCGCGCCCACCATTTTTCCCAGGTTGCCATCCGAGGTGCGCGTGAAGTAGCGCTTGTCGGCCAGGTTGTTGACGCCCGCCAGCAGTTCCAGGCCAGTCTGGCCCGGCACCTTCCATTTCACCTGCGTATTCCAGGTACGGTAGCCGGGAATCACGCCCAGGTCGCCGGCGCGGTTTTCCAGTACCGTGTTGGCGTCATCGGCGAACTGCCGCGTCTGATGCGTGCTCGACAAATCGAAGCCCCAGCCGCCGCGCTCGCCGCCGCGCTGGTAGTGCAGGCCCACCGTATCGGTATTGCGCGAGTAATACGGCACGTCGTTGCCCGCGTTCGCGCCTTCTTCCAGGGTCGCCTTGGTGTAGGTGTACGTGGCGTAGGCGTTCAGGCCGGCGAATGGGCCGGACGCGTCGAAGCGGTAGTCGAGCGCCGTTTCCAGGCCCTGGTGGTGGGTGGCGCCACGGTTGAAGAAGGTGACATTGGTGCCGCTGCCCACCGACTGGATCTGGTTGTCGAACTTGATGTTGAACAAGGTGGCCTCGGCCGACAGACTGGCGCTCTTCCAGCGGCCGCCCAGTTCCATGGTTTTCGCCAGTTCCGGCTGCAAGGGGTTTTTTGCCGATTGCGCATTGAGCTGGGTGTTCTGCACGGCGCCAAACGAACTGTTGTAGTTGGCGAACACGGTCACGTTATTGCTCAGCAAGTAAGCCAGGTTCAGCGAGGGCAGGGCCTTGTTGTTGAGCAGCTCGATTTTCTCTTCCTGCGGCAGGTGATTGATGCGCACCGTCTTGATATGTTCGTAGCGCACGCCGGGCGTGATGCGCCAGGCGTTGACGGCAATCTTGTTGTCGATATAGATGGCCTGGGCGTCGGTGCTGTTGTCGGCAAAGCGCGTCGGCGCCTGTTGCACGCCGGTGGCGACCACCACGTTATAGATCGTTTCGTCGGCCCGTTCGCGCAGGTAGCGGTAGCCCACCGTCACGTCATGCGTCATGCCGGCCGCCTTGAAGCGCTGCGTGTAGCGCGGTTCGAACGCCGCCGTTTCGTAATTGCGCGGCTGGTGGCCCAGGCCGGTGCCGGCCGCATTGATCAGGGTGCTCTGGCGCGAACTCTCGTTGTAGTAGGCGCGCACTTCCAGTTCCTGGGTGGCGGAAATACTGTTCAAGTAGCCGACGTCGGCTGCCTTGCGCTCGCCGCTCCAGAAGTCGCTGCGGCGGGTGTTCTGGAACGGGTCAAGACGGTATTGCGCCTGCGTCAGCCCGCCCGGCGTGTGCGAGGTGACGTCGTAGTAAGACAGCTTGCCGTAGATCTCGGCAGTCGGGCTGAGGTCGTAGCGGAACTTCAGCGCGAAGTCGTTCAGTTTTTCATCGCTGGCCACGCGCCAGTCGCTGCCGGTCATGCCCGAATACAGCAGGGCCAGGCCCAGGCCGCTATCGAGCTGGCTGCCGGCAAACACGCTGTATTGCGTGTTGTGGCCGTCGCCCTCGCCATAGCTGTTATGGCGCACGCTGGCGTCGCCCGTGATGCCTTCGGTGGTGGGAATGCGGCGGGTCTTGAAGTTGATGATGCCGCCCACGTTTTGCGGCCCGAAGCGCACCGCGCCGCCGCCGCGCACCACGTCCACCGTTTCCACATTGGCCAGGCTGACGGGCGCGAACGACAGCTGCGGCTGGCCGTAAGGCGCCACCGACATCGGGATGCCGTCGAGCAGCACCGTGCTGCGTGGCGAGTAGCGCCCAGGCAAGCCGCGCACGCCGATATTCAACGATACGGCGCTGCCCGAACTGCCCGAGTTGTCGCTGATCTGCACGCCGGGGATGCGGCGCATCACATCGCTGACGCTGGACGCGCCCGAGTTCTCGATCTCTTCCTTCTGCACCACGCTGCGCGCGCCGGCAAAGTTTTTCGTGCTGGCCGCCATGCTGGTGCCGAGCAGATTGCTGCTGACCTGGATCGCTTCGAGCACCGGGCCCGCATCGTCGGCCGAGCTGCCCTGCTGCGCCTGCGCACCCAGCGGCAAGGCCAGGCAGGCAACGGTAATGGCCAGCGCGCACGGGCGCATGGTGAAAGGAACAGGGTGGGGCATGGCGGTATCTCCGATGGCAGGGGACTGGATGATAGTGATTCTCATTCTCGCCGTCAATCGGCCTTTGCGTGGCTGTTGTGGCCGTGGTACGCGCCTGGCCTGCGCGCCAGATGGCTTGCGTGCGGTGTGCAAGCGCCCCTTCTTGTATACTGCCGTTTTCGCCGACGCCAGAAACCACACCGACATGAGCCAAACAATCGAAAATCCCTCCACGGAACGCCGCCAGGGCGAGTCCGCCGCACCGGCCCGCAAACTCAATTTGCTGGTGGTCGACGACAACCAGGAAGTGGGCGAGTCGCTGGCCATGCTGCTGGAAACCTTTGGCCATAACGTGGTGGTGGTGCGCAACTGGCAAATGGCGGTCGAGCAAGTCAAGCAATGCGTGCCCGACGCAGTCTACCTGGACATCGAAATGCCCGGCATCAGCGGCATCGAAATTGGCCGCCGCCTGCGCAACAACCCGGAGACCGCGAACGCCGTGCTGGTCGCCGTCACCGGCCACAGCCTGCCGATGTATATGGACGACGCGCTGACGGTCGGCTTCCGCCATTTCCTCGTCAAGCCGGTACGCATGGAAGACCTGGCGACGACGGTGCAGTCGGTGCTGGCGGCATAAACAGCGTGGCGTGAAAAAGCGAGGCCGGCCGCGTGCCGGCTTTTTTTCGCGCCTGCGCCATGCGTGTCAAAACGTTGGTTTGCTGGATGTACTCATGCCGATAGTTTACCTGGGGCGTGATTCAGCTGCGCATTGGGTATTTCTGAAAAAAGCCACAAATCAGTATAGCCAAGCAGGTACCGATGATTAATATATGGTTAACCATGCTATAGTTGCAAGAAAAACAAGGAATAAGTCGCGTTACGTCTCAGGATGCGATAGAACTCCAAGAAAGATAAAAGTAGAATAAAAGGGAATTCATGTATCCAACTGCCCGGCCTGCAGCGGCCAGTCAACTCCAGTCACTTCAAGTCCTGAGAGGAGTAGCTGCGCTTAGCGTAGTATATTTTCACATAGGAAAGGGTGCTACCTTTGGCTCCTTCGGCGTTGATCTATTTTTTGTTTTAAGCGGATTTGTAATCGCCATGGCGTCCGAAAAGAACGTCGGCGCAATCCAGTTCGCAATTAACCGCATCACGCGGGTGGTGCCGCTCTACTGGCTGATGACGACTCTACTGCTGATGGTATTGATCCTTCGCCCGGACTTGTTTAATTCAACAACGGCAAGCATCCCGAACTATTTTAAATCAATCTTTTTCATTCCGTACTTCAACGACAACGGCCAGCTTCAGCCACTACTTGGGGTTGGGTGGACGTTGAATTATGAAATGATATTCTATGCAATGGCTGCTGTTTCGTTGTCCATTAGCCCGACCCGATTCTATTGCGTTACCTGTGCATTAGTGGTTTCGCTGTTTGGGATGGGGTACCTGCTACCTGATGGAACGCCCTACGCTGATTTTTTACGATCAAATCTGCTCTTTGAGTTCATGCTTGGCATGGCGGCATTCAAGCTCAAGGATTCCACTTATCTTCGCAAGATTCCACTATGGATTATTGCCATTATAATCCTCTTGCTTTATGCAATTATGTCTTTAATCGAGATAACTGGTTTTGTGAACAGGTTTATCGAATTTGGCATTCCATCATTTTTAATTGTTTTGCTGGCAATTCAACTGGAGCCACTTTTATCGAGACTTAATTCTGTTTTTTTCAGGATGTTGATTCATGTAGGTGACGCCAGTTATGCCATTTATATTTCTCATACAATCGCAGTAGAATTAATCAAGAGATTTTTGCCCCGGATCACTAACGGGCTAACGATAGAATCTCCAATTGGAATTGCCATTGCTCTTTCGTTTAGTATCGTCTTGGGTGGATTCATATACATATTTTTAGATAAGCCTTCCGTGTCGCTCGCAAAAAAAGCGTTCTCCGGGCTTTCAAAAACCATGGTGAAATCGCGCAAGGAAATTGGTTAATTGCCAATGTGCGTCAGCTCTGCGCGCGCGACGACCAGGCGCAAGCTGGTAACGATGGCGCCTTCCTTCGTCTTGCCCGCGATTTGGCAGCACCTCGGCCGCGCGAAAGCCGGTCAGGTAGCTGAGCATGGATGCACCGCCCAGGTTGCGGAAAGTGTCGGTCTGGCGCAGCGAGCACAGGTAAAAACGCACCACCTGGCTGCGTGAGATCGTCCGCACGTCCTCCTCGGTGTCCGTTCTGCATGATGTCGGTGAAAGGCCTTGCCTTGATCACACCCTTGGCGTACTGCGTATTATTGGCGCTGGAAAGTGCACGTCCTGTCCTCACCGCCGCCGCACGCTGATTTGAGATTGCGTTGGAAAATGCAAAAAAAAGGTTACAAGCCGAAGCATGTAACCCTTTGATTTTCCTACTAATTCTGTGGGGTGGCTGATGGGGCTCGAACCCACGACAACAGGAATCACAATCCTGGACTCTACCAACTGAGCTACAGCCACCACTGTCTTACTGCTAGTTCAGCGAGTGTTTTGCTGAACAGGTGCCGAATTATACAAAGAACTCGGCGAAGTGGCAAATCTAAATGCAGTCTTTTTTAATTATTCGAAAGATTGCCTGAAAACGCCTGGTTTCCCCTAGATGGACAGGTGTGCCACGGGCGGATGCAGTTCCAGCAAACCGGCAAACGCGGTCGTCAATGCTTCGACGCCGGCGGTGGTGTAGCCCTGCAGTTGCGGCGCGTGGTTCAGGTCGCGGCGCAGGTCGGCTGCGTCGAGCAAACGGGCCAGCTGGCGTGCCACGGCTTCGCCGGTATCGATCAGGGTCACCGGCTGCTGGGTATGGGCGCGCACGGTGCGGGTAATCGCTTCCTGCACGAAAGGGTAGTGGGTGCAACCGAGTACCAGGGTGTCGACGCCTTGCGCCAGCAGCGGGGCGATATAGCGCTCCAGCATGGCGCTGGTGGCGTCACCCGGTTCATTGCCCATGGCGCACTGCTCGATGCGTTCGACCAGGCCGACGCAGGGCTGCAAAAGAAAAGTGGCGCCGGTGGCGGTGCTGACCTGCTCGCGCAAGGCCAGCAATTTTTCTCCGCGCAAGGTGCGCTCGGTGGCCAGCACGCCGATCTTGCCGTTGTGGCTGATGGCGGCCGCCGGTTTCAATCCCGGCTCCACGCCGACGATGGGCAGCTCGGGGTAGCGCGCGCGCAGCGCCTTGATGGCGGCGATGGTGGCCGTGTTGCAGGCCACCACCAGTGCCTTGATGCCTTGTTGCACCAGATAGGCGGCGACGGCCAGCGAACGGTCGATGACCTGCTGTTCGGTCTTGTCGCCATACGGCGCGTAGCCGGAGTCGGCCACGTAGATCAGGTCTTCGTGCGGCAGTTGCGCGCGGATATGGCGCAGCACCGACAGGCCGCCGACGCCGGAGTCGAAGACGCCGATGGCGGCGTCGCGTAAAGTAAAAGTCATGGTAAGCCGGGGCCGATGGAAATGAAAAACGCCGCGCAAGCTGTGTGCCGCGCGGCGTTCATGGTAGTGCCTGTTTAAGCAACCGTCACGGGAATCTTGCTGACGCTATTGAGTTGCTCGATCTTGGCCTGCCATTCCTTCGGACCCGTGTTGTGCACCGAAGTGCCTTTCGAGTCCACCGCCACCGTCACCGGCATGTCGACCACGTCGAACTCGTAGATCGCTTCCATGCCCATGTCGGCAAAGCCCAGCACTTTCGCGCCCTTGATGGCTTTCGACACCAGGTAGGCCGAACCGCCGACCGCCATCAGGTAGGCCGACTGGTGTTTCTGGATCGATTCGATGGCGACCGGGCCGCGCTCGGCCTTGCCGATCATGGCGATCAGGCCGGTTTTTTCCAGCATCATGTCGGTGAACTTGTCCATGCGGGTGGCCGTCGTCGGGCCGGCCGGGCCAACCACTTCGTCACGCACCGGATCGACCGGGCCGACGTAGTAGATGACGCGGTTCTTGAAGTCCACCGGCAATTCTTCACTCTTGGCCAGCATGTCCTGGATGCGCTTGTGCGCGGCATCGCGGCCGGTCAGCATCTTGCCGTTCAGCAGCAGGGTCTGGCCCGGCGTCCACGAAGCGACTTCTTCTTTCGTCAAGGTATTGAGGTCGACGCGTTTCGATTTTTCCGTGTCCGGCGCCCAGCTGACGTCAGGCCAGGTCGACAGCGGTGGCGGCGTCATGTAGGCAGGGCCCGAACCGTCCAGCACGAAGTGGCCGTGGCGGGTGGCGGCGCAGTTCGGGATCATGGCGACCGGCTTCGAGGCGGCGTGGGTCGGGTGCATCATGATTTTCACGTCCAGCACGGTGGTCAGGCCGCCCAGGCCTTGCGCGCCGATGCCCAGCGAGTTGATCTTGTCGCACAGTTCGATACGCAGTTCTTCCAGCTTGTTCTGCGGGCCGCGCTGTTTCAGCTCGTACATGTCGATGTCTTCCATCAACACCTCTTTTGCCATCAGCATGGCTTTTTCGGCCGTACCGCCGATGCCGATGCCCAGCATGCCCGGTGGGCACCAGCCGGCGCCCATGGTCGGCACGGTCTTCATGACCCAGTCCACCAGCGAGTCGGACGGGTTCATCATGATCATCTTCGACTTGTTTTCCGAGCCGCCACCCTTGGCCGCCACCTTCACGTCGACGGTATTGCCTTCGACCAGTTCCATGTGCACCACGGCTGGCGTGTTGTCCTTGGTGTTCTTGCGGTCGAAATGCGGGTCGGCCACGATCGACGCGCGCAGCTTGTTGTCGTCGAAGTTGTACGCGCGGCGCACGCCTTCGTTGACGGCGTCGGTGACGGTGCCGCTAAAGCCCTCGAAGCGCACGCCCATGCCGATTTTCAGGAAGACGTTGACGATACCCGTGTCCTGGCAGATAGGACGCTTGCCTTCCGCGCACATGCGCGAATTGGTCAGGATTTGCGCGATCGCATCTTTTGCGGCCGGGCTCTGCTCGGACTCGTAGGCGCGCGCCAGGTGTTCGATGTAATCAGCAGGGTGGTAGTAGCTGATGTATTGCAGCGCTGCGGCGACGGATTCGATCAGGTCTTCTTGCTTTATGACAGTCATGGTGTTCTCGCGAGATATAAGAAGGATGAAACTGGTTACTGCATGAGTTAGTGCGGTGGACGCGCCTGGTTCTGCGTCACGGTCATGATGCGGTCGGTGTAGGCGATTGCCATGGCCGAAATGATGAAGACCATATGGATCACGGTTTGCGCGATGATCACGTCCATCTTGTACGAACCTGCGTTGATGAAGGTCTTCAGCAGGTGGATCGACGAGATGCCGATGATGGCCATCGCCAGCTTGGTTTTCAGCACCGACGCATTTACGTGCGACAGCCATTCCGGCTGGTCCGGATGGTCGTCCAAGTGCATGCGCGACACAAAGGTTTCGTAGCCGCCAATAATCACCATGATCAACAGGTTCGAGATCATCACCACGTCGATCAGGCCCAGCACCACCAGCATGATGGTCGCTTCGTTGAGCTTGGTCGGCAGCGGATTGCCGGGCACGGCGACGGCGGTGAGGATGTGCTGCAGGGCCGCATCATTGCCGAACACGGCGCCGATCAGGTCGGACAGTTCCACCCAGAAATGAAATACATACACGCATTGCGCCAGGATCAGGCCCAGGTACAGCGGCAATTGCAGCCAGCGCGACATGAAGATGAAAGCAGACAAGGGGTGCAGCTTGGTGTGTGAGGGCTTGTTTGAGTGGTCGATCATGTGGAGAGTCCTGGGATTAATGCCCATTTTTTGGCATGCCGACATTTTACACTTGCTGATAGTCACTGCGCATGCCCCCATGTCGAGTTCTTGGTCTTGATGAAACACAAGCAGGCCCAAGATAAACAGACAGTCAGATCTTTTCGGGCCACTATATGGGGCGTCACGTGCTTGACGCTCATCAATGCGGGCGAGTATGGTAAGAGCAGGAGCATGAAAAAAACCAGGCTGTAAGGCGTCCGTAAGACGCTGGGAATATGGTATTAGCAAACAATTACTACACTGGAGATCAGCATGGCCACGACAGAAAACCAAGGCACGCAGCAGCAGGGACCGGAAGAGTCCCGCATCTTTGAACCTTCCCAGCAATTCGCTGCGCAGGCAACCATTTCGGGCATGGACGCCTACCAGGCCATGGTGCTTGAAGCCGAGCGCGACTACGAAGGCTTCTGGGCCAAGCTGGCCCGCGAAAACCTGAGCTGGAAAAAACCGTTCACCCGCACCCTCAACGAAGACAACGCGCCGTTCTACAAATGGTTCGAAGACGGCCAGCTGAATGTCTCGTACAACTGCCTCGACCGCAATATCGAAAATGGCCTGGGCGACAAGACCGCCATCATCTTCGAAGCGGACGACGGCACCGTCACCAAAGCCACGTATAGCCAGCTGCACGAAAAAGTCTGCAAGTTCGCCAACGGCCTGAAGGCCAAGGGCATCGCCAAGGGCGACCGCGTGATCATCTACATGTCGATGTCGGTCGAAGGCGTGGCCGCCATGCAAGCCTGCGCGCGCATCGGCGCCACCCACTCGGTGGTGTTCGGCGGCTTCTCAGCCAAATCCTTGCAAGAACGCATTATCGACGCCGGCGCCGTGGCCGTGATCACGGGTGACGAACAACTGCGCGGCGGCAAGAAGCTGCCCTTGAAATCCATCGTCGACGAAGCACTGGCGCTGGGCGGCTGCGAGTCCGTGAAAAACGTCATTGTCTACAAACGCACCGGCAGCGACCTGCCGATGGTGGCAGGCCGCGATACCTGGCTGCACGACCTGGTCGAAGGCCAGAGCGCGCAGTGCGAGCCGGAATGGGTCGATGCCGAGCATCCACTGTTTATTCTTTACACCTCCGGCTCGACCGGCACCCCGAAAGGCGTGCAGCATTCGAGCGGCGGCTACCTGCTGTGGGCCGCGCTGACCATGAAGTGGAGCTTCGACATCAAGCCCGACGACGTGTTCTGGTGCACCGCCGACATCGGCTGGGTCACCGGCCACAGCTACATCGCGTATGGCCCGATGGCCGTCGGCGCCACGCAAGTGGTGTTCGAAGGTATCCCGACCTACCCGAACGCGGGCCGCTTCTGGGAAACCATCAAGAAACACAACGTCAGCATTTTTTATACCGCACCGACGGCCATCCGCTCGCTGATCAAGGCGGCCGACGTGGACCCGAAAGTCCATCCGCAACACTACGACCTGTCCAGCCTGCGCCTGCTGGGTACGGTCGGCGAGCCGATCAACCCTGAAGCGTGGATGTGGTACTACAAAAACATCGGCGGCGAAAAATGCCCGATCGTCGACACCTTCTGGCAAACCGAAACCGGCGGCCACATGATCACGCCGCTGCCGGGCGCGACGCCGATGGTGCCGGGTTCCTGCACCCTGCCACTGCCAGGCATCATGGCCGCCATCGTCGACGAAGCGGGCCAGGACGTGCCGAACGGGCAGGGCGGCATCCTGGTCGTGAAACGCCCATGGCCATCGATGATCCGCACCATCTGGAACAACCCGGACCGCTTCAAGTCCAGCTACTTCCCGGAAGAGCTGGGCGGCAAGATGTACCTGGCCGGCGACGGCGCGATCCGCAACAAGGATACCGGCTACTTCACGATCACCGGCCGCATCGATGACGTGCTGAACGTCTCCGGCCACCGCATGGGCACGATGGAAATCGAATCGGCCCTGGTCGCCAACCCGCTGGTCGCCGAAGCGGCGGTGGTGGGCCGCCCGGACGACACGACGGGCGAATCGATCTGCGCCTTCGTGGTCCTGAAGCAAGCCCGCCCGACCGGCGAAGAAGCGAAGAAGCTGGCCCTGGAGCTGCGCAACTGGGTCGGCAAGGAAATCGGCCCGATCGCGAAACCGAAAGAGATCCGCTTCGGCGACAACCTGCCCAAAACCCGCTCCGGCAAAATCATGCGCCGCCTGCTGCGCGTGCTGGCCAAGGGCGAGACGATCACGCAGGACGTCTCCACCCTGGAAAATCCGGCCATCCTGGATCAGCTGAAAGAGGCGTCGTAATCGGATGCGTGGTTTGGTAGCTGCCTGAACCCCAAGCCAAGATCCAGGGTTACTTTTACTCTAGGGTAAATATCTTTGGCAGAATGTGGATTCCTTGCTATAATCTGCGGCTTCGCGACAAGCGGAAACAGTAGCAATGCAAGTAGTACGCCAGCATTGCATGCAGGAGAGATGGCTGAGCGGCTGAAGGCGCACGCCTGGAAAGCGTGTATAGGGTAATACTCTATCGGGGGTTCGAATCCCCCTCTCTCCGCCAAAGACGAAAAAAAGAAAGCTACCCTCGGGTAGCTTTTTTTTCGTCTGCAGGCGGAGAGAAGCAGGGCGCCTGCGCGCCCTGCGCGGGGGATTCGAAGGGTCGGGCCTACTGGCCCGGCCCTTTCCGAATCGGCCAACTGCTGCCGCTGCGCGGCAGCCTCGCGCGCCTGCGGCGCGCGTTCGTGGTTCTAATCAGGTTTCGACTCAGCATGCTTCCAAAGCGCCCAATGCATGTGACCCCGGCATCCAATCACCCAAAAGTAAACGCAAACGCCCCCACACGCGCGTCAAGAAAGCGAATCTCGAAAGTGCTTTCCCTGACGCCGCCGGCCTGCCGCACCAACTGGTACAGGCGGGTATCGGTGACGCTGCCATTGCCTTGCGCATCGGTATCCGCGCCATGGTTTTTCCCGGGTGTGCTGCCATTGATCCTGACCTGAAAACGTACCGGTTTGCCATCGGCGCGGGGCCGTAATACCAGGTGCAAGTCGCGCGCATTGAAACGGTAGACGATTGTGCCGCCGGGTTGATTCAGGTTGGCGTGTTCAGCGCCTACCGTCCAGTTGCCCGACAAGCCCCATTGGTTCAGGCCAGGCGCTGTCGTCGTGTAATCGTGGGCGACGTCCCGCTTCAAGCCGCTGCGCGTCACATCGTTCGACGCTTGCGCATAGCCGACATATGCCTCCCCCGAGCGCAGGTTGGCGATGTCCGGCGCAGCCTGTTCAGCGCTGCCTTGAGGCGTGGCGAGCGCACCCATCGGCTGAAGTCTGCCTGCTTCGGCAAGCAGCGCCTGAATGGCCTTCTCGGTTTTTTCGTAATTGCCTTCGCCCGATAGACGCGCCCTGATCTGCCCTATGGTGTCGGCGAGATAGAACGCCGGCCATGCATTGTTATGAAAGGCATTCCAGATCTGGTGGTTGCTGTCCACCGCAATCGGGTAATCGATCTTGAAGCGCTCAATTGCCTTGTTGATGTTAGCGGCATCCTTCTCGAAGCCGAATTCCGGGGTGTGCACGCCAATCACGACCAGGCCCTGGCTGCGGTATTTTTCCGCCCACGCGCGTACATGAGGCAGGGTGCGAATACAGTTAATGCAGGAGTAGGTCCAGAAGTCGACCAGGACGACTTTGCCACGCAACTGCGCCGGGGTCAGCGGCGCGGAGTTCAGCCAGGTGGTCGCGCCGGTCAGTGCAGGAAGCGCGCCGAGGGACGGCAAGCCGCTGGGTCCGGCGGCGGCACTTGGCGCAATGTGCACGATGGCCGCGCCGGCAAACAGCGCAAGCGCCAGGCAGCGGCGCAGCCGCGAGAGGGGAGTAGATACCATGATGAACGCTGCTCCTTCAGGCCAGGGAAAGGGTGACATCGATGTTTCCCCTCGACATACGGGAATACGGACACAGCTGGTGCGCCGCCTCGATCAGCGCTTGCCCCTGCTCGCGCGGCAGTCCAGGCAGGCTGATGCGAAGTCGCGCCTGCAGGAAAAAGCCACCTTCTCCCGACCCCAGGTTCACCTCCGCATCGACGGCCACGTCAGGCGGCAAAACAATGTTTTTCTCCTTCGCGGCGCGCCCCATTGCACCGATGAAGCAGGCCGACCAGCCGGCGGCAAACAGCTGTTCGGGATTGGTGCCTTCGCCGTTGCCGCCTGGGGGCGACAAGCGGATCTGCAGGCGGCCATCGTCGCTGTGTGCGGCGCCGTCACGGCCGCCGGTGGTATGCGTTTTGCCGGTGTACAGGACTTTGTCGATATTGTTCATGGTTTCCTTTCGATGAGGTAGAAATGAGCGTGATCAGAGCTGATCTGCCGCGATGACGGCATCGGCAAACGCGCGCGGCGCTTCTTGTGGCAGGTTGTGACCCGCGCCACCGCCAATCAGTTGATGCCGGTACTTGCCGGTGAAGCGCTGCGCATAGGCCGCCGGCTCCGGGTGTGGCGCGCCATTGGCGTCCCCTTCCAGCGTGATGGTCGGTACGGTGATCACTGGCAATTGCGCCAGGCGTGCTTCGAGTGCGTCATATCTGGCTTCGCCTTTTTCCAGGCCGAGCCGCCAGCGGTAGTTATGTACCGTGATGGCGACATGGTCGGGATTGTCCAGGGCCGCGGCGCTGCGCGCGAACGTACGGTCGTCGAAGTGCCATTGCGGCGACGCGGTCTTCCAGATCAGTTTCGCAAAGTCGCGATGGTTTTTTTCATAACCGGCGCGGCCGCGCTCCGTGGCGAAGTAGAACTGGTACCACCATTGCTGCTCGGCAGCTGGCGATAACGGTTGCTTGCCAGCGTCCTGGCTGCCGATCAAATACCCGCTGACGGACACCAGTGCGCGCACCCGCTCCGGCCACAATGCCGCGACGATATCCGCCGTGCGCGCGCCCCAGTCATATCCTGCGACAGTGGCCTGGTCGATTTTCAGCGCATCCATCAAGGCGATCACGTCGGAAGCAAGCGCCGCAGGTTGGCCGTTGCGCAGTGCGTGCGGATCGAGGAAGCGCGTCGTGCCATAGCCGCGCAGGTGCGGCACGATGACGCGGTAACCGGCCTTGGCCAGCATCGGCACGACGTCGATATAACTATGAATATCGTACGGCCAGCCATGCAGCAGGATGACCACCGGCCCATTCGACGGCCCCTCGTCCACGTAGCCAACATCGAGCACGCCGGCCTTGATCTGCCGGATGTGCTGAAAAACCGGCAGCGCCAGGCTGGCAGTCGCGCTGATGGCGGGTGTTGCGCCGGTCGGCTGCGCTTGCACAGCTCCCGACAAACTGGCCAGCGACAACACAGCCAGGGCAAGAAAGCGGGCACGATCACAGTAAGTCTTTTTCACATGATTCTCCAGGGCTGGCACGATGCCGTTACAGTAAATTAATTATCTTGATAATGAATATGAAGATAATCATATGCGGTAGGCCTGGAAAGATCAAGTACAATAATGATTATCGTGATAATTGAATGGGGGGTTGTCATATGGACAAGAAAGCAGAGAGCGACAAGGAAGCCGTGCGCTTTGGCGACTTCATGTGTTTCGCGGTGTACTCGACCAACCTCGCTTACTCGCGCGTGTACAAGCCCGTGCTGGAACAGCTGGGTTTGACCTACCCCCAGTACATCACCATCATTTGCCTGTGGGAAGAAGACAACCAGACCGTCAAGGGCCTGAGCGAGAAGCTGTTCGTGGAAGCGAGCACGATGACGCCCATGCTGAAGCGGCTGGAGGCGATGGGCTTTGTGCGGCGCGAGCGCGACAGCAAGGATGAGCGCAGTGTGCGCGTGGCGTTGACCGATGCAGGCCGCAGCGTGCGGGAAAAAGCGTTTGCGTATCGAGAGGTGACGGCGAAAGCGGCTGGCCTGTCGCCGGAAGAATTTCGCATCTTGCAAAAAGCGATCGTCAGGCTGCGCAGCAACCTCATCGACGCGTCAGTGCAGGAACGGCGCGGGTCGGACGGAGACGTGCCGGGATAGAACTTGCTACCGCACCGTCAGATGTGGTGCATGCTGGCCAGGGTTGAGGCGATGCTTGGCGTGTGTGCTTCTGCGGCGGCCGATGCATGAGTCCGTGTCTGAATGGCGGACCTCGCTCCATGGGCTAAAAATATCTAATCGTTGCTCCTTGGCGCGGTGGTCAAGTAATTTCGGATACAACGATAGGTTCACGCTCTGCCATTGCTGTTCGTAGGCAGAGGGCGGCAGATTGCCCAGTACTGAATACGCTTGCAGTGATAGAAGCCGACGGATATAGAATTGATGGCGAGGATGCGTTCGATTGGCATAGGCACCAAGTATCTGGTGGCGACTCGATGAATGGCTCAGGCACCGGTCGCGGGCAATACAGCTCAAACAATGGCAGCACAGCCATCGTATCTATCGGGCGTTGCTGAAATTTGGTGCCCCTATGCCGCTGCGCGCCTGCGGCGCGCGTCCGTGGCTGTAATTAGGTATCGACTGAGCATGCTTTTACGGCGTCTAATGCATTAGTCCATGTCCTCCTTCAAGGTGATTGTCGATTACAACTGTGAGGGTCTCGGCATCGAGGTTGATTTCTCCTTGGCGTCCTAACGTCCCTCGACAGGATCATCAAACTCCAAGTCAATTGCTGCGATAACGGTCCGGAATACATCAGCGCTGTGACGTGGGCTTGGGCCGCCAAACGCGGCATTTGCATCGACTTCATTCAGCCTAGCCAGCCGCAGCAGAATGCTTATGTCGAGCGCTATAACCGCACGGTGCGCTAAGAATGGTTGCCCATCACCTGTTTGAAACGTTCGATGATATCTAGTATTTTGCAACCCGCTGGCTGTGGACTTACAATCGCGACCAGCCCAACATGGCACTTAGCGGCATCACACCAAAACAGAAGCTTGCCTTGGCCGCTTAACCTCTATTTTTAGCGCCCTCTAAAAATGAGAGGATTGCCGGGGAATTCATGAAATAAATTCCAATTTCCAATGGGGAAATGTCTTATACTTAGTGCCACATTAATTCCTTTGTTAGTGCAAATTGGCGAAAATACATACCCCAAAATTTGGCATAAATCGCCCTTTGGCTTTCCATAAACTGGTCGGAAAGATCAGAGATCGCAAGAAGCGTAACTTGCTTCGCGGCTACGCGGCTCGTCCAACACTCTCTGGCGATGAGATTAAAAACATACGCTTGGGGAACAGCTCAGGGGATGCAGTCGTGATCGGCTCATTACTGCGGGGACCGTATGGGCTAATTAACTCGGCTCACCTAACTAAGCAGACTGTTTGAGGTACCCTGACTTTTTCGGACACTCTAGTTTGGTAAACTTCACCAACTGGAGAACTTATGACACGCTCAACAAC
>NZ_JAFCTQ010000014.1:0-147180 GCF_049896105.1 Janthinobacterium sp. PSPC3-1
ATGCGACCTTGGACAGCAACGCGCTTCAATAGTGCCCGCGGGAGAGGTAAGCAGAATGTGCCGCCCTAGAAAAAAACGACCACGCTTGATCAGCAACTGCGCGCAAAATACGGGCGCGTGCTGGACCGGATCGCAAGCGAGTTCGATCAAGCACTGACCATCGTGCAACTGGCGGCGTCCGTGGACCGGACACCGCTGGCTTTTTTAAGAGAATTTACCAGGATGACAGGGATGACCCCGCACGCCTACATCGTCGAGACGCGCGTGCAGGCAGCGCGCGCCAGCATGCGGCGTGACAAGGCGCCGCTGGCCATCATCGCCGCCGATTGCGGATTTACCCATCAGTCGCACATGGGTGTCGCTTTCCGCAAGGTGCTGGGGCAGACGCCGGGGCGCTACCGCGCAATGCTGTAGAGCATCGCGACGGCGCCGTTACTGCCCCGCCAGCGCCACCACCGGATCGAGTCCCGACGCCTTGCGCGCCGGCATAAAGCCGAACACCAGTCCCGTCACCACGGCGCAGGCAAAGGCGCCGCCGATGGCGCTCAGCGAAAAGATCACCGGCACTTCCCACACCAGCAGCAGCCCCGCGAAGGCGATGCCGACCACGATGCCGGCCACGCCGCCCACCACCGACACCAGCACCGCCTCGGTCAGGAACTGGCGCAGGATGTCGCGCCGGCGCGCGCCGGTGGCCATGCGGATGCCGATTTCGCGCGTGCGCTCGCGCACCGTCATCAGCATCACGTTCATCACGCCGATGCCGCCCACCACCAGCGACACAGCGGCGATCAGGCTGAGCATCATGGTCATGTTGTCCTGCGTTTTCGCTTCCGCCGCGATCGAGGCGGCCGCGTTGCTGATGCCGTAGTCGCGGATGCGGTGGCGCTCGAACAGCACGGCGTCGACCGCCGCCTCGACTTCCGTCACGCGTTTGACGTCCGCCGCCGCCAGCACCGTGTAGGTCGGCTCGCGCTGGCCAAAGACGCGGATGCCGGCCGTGGAAAACGGCAGCAGCAGCACGTCGTCCTCGTCTTTTTCGCCCGTCAGCGCGCCCTTGGAACTCATCACGCCGATCACCTGGAACGGCACGTTGCCGATCAGGATGGTCTGCCCGACCGGATTGGGCACGTCCGGCATCAGTTTTTCAGCCAGGCGCGCGCCCAGCACGGCGACTGTCGCCATCTCGCGCTCGTCCTGTTCGGTAAAGAAGCCGCCCCTGGCCACTGGCCAGGTCTGGATCTGCGGCAGCGCCGGCCCGGTGCCGCGCACATAGGTCTGCACGTCGATATTGCCATGGCGGATCACCTTGTTGCCGGTGACATTCGGCAGCACGTGCGAAATACCCGGCACGTCCTTCAGCGCTTCCAGGTCGCCCAGGGTGATGCTGCGCCCCGGAATGCGCGAGCTTTCGCCGCGCGAGGCCATGTACAGCAGGTTGGAGCCGAACGCGCCCAGCTGCGCCATCACCTGCTGGCGCGTGCCAAGGCCTATGGCCAGCATGACGATCACGGAGGCGACACCGATCACGATGCCGAGCAGGGTCAGCCCGGTGCGGAAGCGGTTGATCCACAGGACGCGCCAGGCGGCGCGCGCGGCGTCCAGCAGTTCGGTGCCCAACGAAGCCCCCGTGTCATGCGCGGCGCGCGACATGTCGAGCGGCGGCAGCGCGGCGGCCGTGGCGGGAATGGCCACCGCGCCCGAGTCTTCGATAAGCTCGCCGTCGCGGATCTCGATCACGCGGCGCGCCTGGGCCGCCACCTTGCGGTCATGGGTAATCAGGATGATGGTGTGGCCGGCGTCGGCCAGCTCGCCCAGCAGAGCCATCACTTCGGCGCCGCTGGTGGTATCCAGGGCGCCGGTCGGTTCATCGGCCAGGATAATGCGCCCGCCGTTCATCAGCGCGCGCGCGATCGACACGCGCTGCTGCTGCCCGCCGGACAATTGATTCGGGCGATGGTCAAACCGCTCGCCCAGTCCCAGGCGTTGCAGCAGCGCGGCGGAACGTGCGTGGCGGGCGGCGGCCGGCATGCCCGCATACAGGGCCGGCACTTCGACGTTTTCGCGCGCCGATTCGGTGGCGATCAGGTGATAACCCTGGAACACGAAGCCGAACGCTTCGCGCCGCAGCCAGGCCAGTTCGTCGGGATTCAAACTGGCCACGTCCTGGCCGGCAAAGTGGTACGTGCCGTCGCTGGGGCGGTCCAGACAACCGAGCAAGTGCATCAGGGTCGACTTGCCGGAGCCGGACGCGCCGACGATGGCGACGAATTCGCCGGCGCCGATGGACAAGGTGACGCCGCGCAGCACCTCGACGGCCGGCGCGCCGTCATGGCCGCCATAGCGCTTGCGGATGCCGTGCAGCTCGATCAAAGGCGCAGTGTTGTCAACCCCGCTCATAACTGGAACCTGCTCGGGCCATTGCCGGCCGGCTGCTCGCCCGTCACCAGCAGTTCGCCTTCCTTCAGGCCTTTCAGCACTTCGGCGCTGAGGCGGTTGCGCACGCCCACCGTCACTTCGCGCTCGCCGACCTTGCCGTCCGCCCCCATCACGCGCGCCGTAAACTCCCCGCTCTTCGCTCCTTCGGCGCTGGACGGTTTCAGGGCCGGCAGCGGCACGGCCAGCACATTATTGGCCGCCGCCGTGACGAACACCACCTGCGCCGTCATCTGCGGCATCAGTTCGCCGTCGGCGTTGTCGACGTCGAACAGCACGGTATACAGGATCACCTTGCTGGTCGACGGCGCCAGGGCCGTGCCGGCGCTGGTGCCGCCCGGCACCGGCGGCGCCGGCAGCACCTGCCGCACCTTGCCGCTCCAGCGCCGCTGGTCGCCGCCGAGCGTGGTGAAATACACCGGCATCTCGGCGCGCACGCGGCGCACGTCGGCCTCCGACACTTCGGTCCATACGGTCATGGCGGAGAGGTCCGCGATGCGCAGGATATTCGGCGTCTGGTAGGTCGCGTTCAGGGTCTGCCCTTCTTTCGCGTCCAGGCCCACCACGCTACCGGCCATCGGCGCGTAGATGCGGGTATAGCCCAGGCGCGCCTCATCGGCCTTCAGGCTGGCCTGGGTCTGGTCTATCTGCGCCTTCAGGTGGTCGATCTTGGCGGCGGCCGAGGCCAAGGTGGCTTCGGCCAGCTCCAGCTCGGCCAGCGGGGTGGAATCGAACTTGGCCATCTGCGTCTGGCGCACATGCTGCCGGCCGGCCAGGCGGTGCTGCGCCTGTTGATCCGCCAGTTGCGCGCGCAGGCCGGCCAGCGCGGCGCGGCCCGCGTCCACGGTGGCCTGCTGCACGCTGGGGTCGATCTCGGCCAGCAGCTGGCCTTTTTCCACCACCGTGCCCGGTTGCACGTGCAGGCGCGTGATCTGGCCCGATACCTGGGCGCCCACGTCGACATAGGTCTGCGGCTGCAGGGTGCCGATGGCCGTCACGCTGGCCTCGATGCTGCCGCGCTTGACGGGGGTGGTCTCGAAGATGGTGGCCGGGCCACGCGTGGCCCACAGGGCGCCGGCGCCAAGCAGCGCCAGCAGGGCCACGGCGCCAAGAATGGCCGCGCGGCGGGAAGTATGAAACGGTGTCGCCTTGGGTGAAACGTGCATCGGTCTGTCCTTGAAGAAGATTACTGCAGCAGGGTTACCAGACCTGCCAGCGCGGCGACGGCTGCCAGCAGGGAACTACGAAACAGCACTGTGGGGGCATAGGGCAGCAGCAGGGCCACGCCCAGCGCGCCGGCCGATAAAAAGCCCAGCCAGGCGACCACGCCGACCGACGCGCTCCAGCCGGCCACGCAAGGCCAGATGGCCAGCGCCAGCAGCAGGCTGCCGGCCAGTTGCAGCGCGCGCCGCACCGAAGGCGCCGCGTCGCGGCCGAACACCTGGCCGTGGTGGCGGTCCATCGCCAGCGACAGGCTGGCCATGCCCGCATACGACAGGCCCAGTGCGCACAGGATGGTATTGATCATGCGTTGTTCTCCATGGTGGTTGATGTGTTGGCACTGGCCGGCAGGTTTTTCCTGGCGGTGGCAGCGGGTTTTTCCTTGCGCGTGGCGACTTTCCAGGCGCCCCAGGCCGCAAGCAGGCCAAAGGCGATGGCGCACAGTTCCACGCCGGCGCTTTCCAGGTCGCCGCGCGCGAGCTGCGCCGCCAGATTGTCGCCCGTGCTCAGCACATTGAGTACCGGCAGCAGCAGGCATAAAGCGGCCAGCACGCCTAGTTGTTCGATCCAGGCGCGTTTTTCCTGGCGCAGGCAGGCGTGCAGCAGGGTCAATAGCCAGACGCCGAAAAAGGCTTTTACTTCCCAGCCGGCGCGCTGTTCCAGCCCGACCGGGATCAGGCGATTCGCCCACAGGAAGCCGATGCAGGCGATCGCCAGGCCGGCGATCGCGGCGATATTCAGGCAGGCCACCAGGCGGTACACGCGCGGCGTGGCGGCGCCGAATTCGCCGAGCGACTTCTGGCGCCGCTTGACCAGGAACAGGACCGCGCCGGTGCCCATCATGGCGGTGCCGGCCAGGCCGCACAGGAAATACAGCCAGCGCATCGGGATGCCGCCAAAACCCACCATATGCAGGTTGGACATGACATTGCGCGTCAGCGCCGCACCACCCGTGTCCGAACCACCAGGCTGGCGCACGGCGGTTTCCAGGCCGGTCGCCAGCGCATAACAGGCGCGGCCCGTATTGGCGCTGATGCGCTCGAGCAGTTCGCTGTCCTCGTTCCAGCCATACATGCACACGCGCATGGAGGCGTCGTTCGGATTGTCCAGCACCACGGCGCGGATTTCCTGGCCGATGGCCTGCTCGGCGCGCAGCGCGAACTGCTCCAGGTCTGGTATGGCCAGCGGCTGGCCGGTGCGCGCCGGTTTGCCGACATCGTTCCAGTCGGCCAGGAACGATTTCTTGGCATGATCCGCGCCGTACTGCGCCACCACCGGCGCCGGCACATAGTCGTCGGCATAAAACACCAGGCCCGTATAGGCGATCATGAACTGGAACGGCAGGGTCAGCACCGCCACCGCATTGTGCGCGTCGAGCCAGGAACGCTGGCCCTTGGCCGGGCGGAAGGTAAAGAAGTCCTTGAAAATGCGCTTGTGCGTGATCACGCCGCTGACCAGCGCCACCAGCATGATCATGGTGGTGATGCCGACGATCCACACGCCGATGCGGCCAGCGTGCAGCTCGTAGTGAAAATCGACGAAATGGTGGCCGCCCTGAGTGGCGCGCTGCACGCCCGCGTGACCATGCTGGATCTCCTTGCCCGTCAACGGATCGAGATCGGCCGAACCATAGCCGCCCTGCGGCTGGAACCAGTAGGCCGACAGGCCCTGCCCGGGGCGCTGCACCGGCCAGATTTCCCACATGTCGGCCTTCGGATGGCTCTTGGCCATGAAGTCGAGCGCCAGCGCCAGGCGCTGCGCGCGGTCGGTCACCTTGGCCGGCGGCGGCTCGCTGGCGTGCGCCGCTTCTTCCAAAGCGTGCTCTGGCTGCATCCAGTGGCCGATCGGTTCCTCGAACACCGACAGGGTGCCGGTCAGGAAGATGGCGAACAGCAGCCACGAAATCCACAGGCCGCTCCAGGTATGCAGCCAGGCCATGGCCTGGCGCAAGCCGCCCGACTGCGGCGACTTGACGGCTTTTTCCAGCCTGGTACTCATGCGGCACCCCGCGACAGCAGCATGCCGATGCCGGCGCACAGTATCGCCGGCAGCAGCATGCCGAGCCAGGCGCGCCGCAGGTCCTGCACCGAAAACACCCAGATCACGGCGCAGGTATACACGGCAAAGGCGCTCAGGGTGGCCGTCTGCACGGCTTCCACGCGCGACAAGGGCAGCATGGCCGACAGCAGCACCGCCACGCCGGAAGTCAAGGCATAGCCGCCGAAGATGGCGGCCAGCACGCGCGACAACAACAGCATGTGGACCGGCTTCATGGCTGTGGTACTCCATGGATTGTTTGTTTCTGTTGCATCACTGCGTCTCTCCGTCAAATGGATAATGGCGGCGGCCGTCCCGGATCGTCCTGTCGGCAAGCCTGTAATTTTGATGAAAACTGCATCCCTCAAAGACAGGTGCCGCGAGAATCCGAAACGGGCAGTCCTGCCGCAAAATATTTTTTTGAGGGGGACGCCGCTATGGCGCCGGCTCGACCGAAACCCAGTAGCGCGTGCGGCTGCGCACCTGCACCGGCAGCGAATTGGGCAGCATGTTGAGGATGCGCTCCGTATCGAACAGCGGAAACACGCCCGACAGGCGCAGCCGGACCACTTCCGGCGCGCAGTGGATCAGGCCGGGGCGGTAGCGCGACAGGTCGGCCAGGAATTCGCCCAGGGTCACGTCGTCGACGATCATCTGCCCGCGCGACCAGGCGTCCGCATAGGCCTCGACGGCCTGCGGCGCAGCGGCGTACTGGCGCGTAAACGTCGCGCTGCGCCCGGCGGGCAGCAGCAAGGGAGCGCCAGCGCCATCGAGCGGCCGGATCTCGACCGCGCTTTCAAACACGGCCACGCGGCTCTCGCCATCGAGCTGGCGCACGGAAAAGCGGGTACCGAGCGCGCGCACCAGGCCTTCGCGGGTGGCCACCACCAGCGGCGCATCGTTGCCAACCCGATCGCTGCCGGCGCCATGGCCGCTGACGATCATGATTTCGCCGGCCAGCAGTTCGATCCGTCGCTGCCGGCCATCGAAGCGCAGGTTGACGGCCGACGCCGTATTCAGGCTGACCATGCCACCGTCGGCCAGCGCAATGTCGCGCCGCTCGCCGGTGGCCGTGCGATAGTCGGCAAGCAGGGTGCGCGCGCCATCGCGGGCGCCGCCCTGCGCGGCCAGCAGGCCGGCGCCGCCGGCCACGCCCAGCCAGGCCAGCAACTGGCGGCGCTTGCCGCTGGCCGGGCGCCTGGCCGCGCCAGCCAGCGCCTGCACGGCGGCGCCCTTGTGCACGCTGCCAAAGCGCTGCGAAAACGCTTCGATATGGGCCCAGGCCCGCGCATGCTCAGGATCCATCTCGCGCCAGCGCAGCCAGTCGCGGCGCTCCTGCTCGCCCGCCTCGTCCGACATCAGCACGGTCAGCCAGTCGGCCGCCTGCTGCGCCACGGCCTCGCTGATGGCTGGCACCTTTGCCCCGCTCACGACGGCAGCGCAAAAAACACGTGCCGGTTGGCGCGCGTCAGATACTGTTTCACCGAGCTGGCTGAAACATTGAGGCGTTCGGCGATCTCGGCGTAGCTCAGGCCTTCGAGCTGGGCCAGCAGGAACGCCGTGCGCACGGGAATCGGCAAGCCGTCGAGGGCCGCATCGATTTCCTGCAGGGCCTCCAGCGCCAGCAGCCGCTCTTCGGGCGCGGGCGCCACGGCCGGCGGCAAACAGGCCAGCGCCGCCAGGTAGGCGTCTTCCAGCACCTGGCGCCGATAGCGGTGCGCCACCAGGCGGCGCGCGATGGTGGCCAGGAACGGCCGCGCCTCGCGGATCTGCGGCGCCGTGCCGCTGGTCAATACGCTGACAAAGGTATCCTGCGCCAGGTCGGCCGCCTCGCCAGCATTGCCCAGCTTATGCCGCAGCCAGCCCTGCAGCCAGCCGTGATGGCTGCTGTAGAGCGCGTGCAGTTCCTGTTGCTGGGCAAAATCGGCGGCCGCCATACTATCCATGTAAATAAGAATTATTCTCATTTTAACCTTGAAATAGCCCTGCATGCAATCATGGCATTGCCATAAATGCCAACGAAACGATCTCTGCGCCAGACCGTCACCGCCACGCGATAGAGTAAAATGGCGGCCATCGTCCGGCCACGCGCCGCCCACTCCCAAGCTTTCCACTGCAGGTTGATCATGCTAGATAATCTTACCCAACGGCTTGCCAAAGTCGTCAAGACCATGCGCGGCGAGGCGCGCCTGACCGAAGCCAATACCGCCGAAATGCTGCGCGAAGTGCGCCTGGCGCTGCTCGAGGCCGACGTCGCGCTGCCCGCCGTGCGCGAATTCATCGCCCGCGTCAAGGAAAAATCCATGGGCGAGGAAGTCATTTCCTCGCTGTCGCCGGGCCAGGCCCTGGTCGGCGTGGTGCAGCGCGAGCTGGCCGCCATCATGGGCGCCGACCTCGGCCCCGAAGCGTCGCAGATCAGTTTTGCGCAGCAGCCGCCCGCCATCATCCTGATGGCCGGTCTGCAGGGTGTGGGTAAAACCACCACCGTCGGCAAGCTGGCGAAATACCTGAAGGAAGAAAAGAAGAAGAAAGTGCTGACCGTCTCGGCCGACGTGTACCGTCCCGCCGCAATCGCCCAGTTGCAATCGGTGACCAGCCAGGTCGGCGCCGACTTCTTCCCGTCCACCGCCACCGACAAGCCGGTCGATATCGCCCTGGCCGCGCTGGACTGGGCGAAAAAGCACTATCACGATGTGCTGATCATCGATACGGCCGGCCGTCTCGGTATCGACGAAGAGATGATGCGCGAAATCGCCGCCGTCCACGCGGCCGTGAAACCGATTGAAACCCTGTTCGTGGTCGACGCCATGCTGGGCCAGGACGCCATCAACACGGCCAAGGCCTTCAACGACGCGCTGCCGCTGACCGGCATCGTGCTGACCAAGCTCGATGGCGATGCGCGCGGCGGTGCGGCCCTGTCGGTACGCCATATCACGGGCAAGCCGATCAAGTTTGCCGGCGTCTCGGAAAAACTGGACGGCCTGGAAGCGTTCGACCCGACCCGCATGGCCAACCGCATCCTGGGCATGGGCGACATCCTGGCGCTGGTCGAAGAAGCGCGCAAGGGCGTCGACAGCAAGGCGGCGGCCGACCTGGCGCAGAAGATGAAGGTCGGCGGCAAGTTCGACATGAACGACTTCAAGGCGCAACTGGGTCAAATGAAGAAAATGGGCGGCATGGCCAACCTGATGGACAAGCTGCCAGCCCAGTTCCAGCAGGCCGCCGGCGGCAAGAACATGGACCAGGCGGACAAGCAGGTGCGCCGCATGTGCGGCATCATCGACTCGATGACGCCGCAGGAGCGCGCCAAGCCTGAACTGATCAAGGCCACCCGCAAGCGCCGCATCGCGGCCGGCGCCGGCGTGCAGGTGCAGGAAGTCAATCGCATGCTGAACCAGTTCGAGCAGATGCAGACGATGATGAAAAAACTGTCGGGCGGCGGCATGATGAAGATGATGCGCAGTATGAAAGGCATGATGCCCGGTCTGAAGTAAGGTATCGAGCCTTCCGGACCGACGGTCCGGAAGGTGTTTTGCGACCGCCAAAAGCAGCAAAACAGTATGTTAAATAATGCCGGGCAGCATTTTCCTCAGCCCGGCATTGTGCCCTCCCCGCATAGCCAGCAACCATGCCGTTTTCAGGCAAAAACACCCTTCCACGCCCTTCCACGCTGCGCCCGGGCGACAGAGGGAGGATTTCGCTGCTTTTTCCTCGTGAAAACGTGAAAATCGCTTGCATACTGTGTAAATCCCCACCAATATTAGCCGTGCGATTAATTGCGCAATTTCCCATGTGTTTGTTAAGGAGGCTCGAAGATGGCAACAGCCAAAAAAACCCCAGTAGCAGCGCCAGCCAAGGCAGCAGCAGCCAAACCTGCAGCCGCCAAGAAAGCAGCACCCGCAGCCAAAGCCGCACCAGCGGCAAAACCCGCAGCCAAGCCGGCTGCGAAACCGGCAGCGGCGAAGAAAGCGGCAGCACCGGCAACACCACGCAAGCCAAACGCAGCCTTCATGAAAGAAATGACGCCGTCCACCGAACTGGCAGCCGTCGTTGGCGCAGCACCTTTGCCGCGCACTGAAGTGACCAAGAAGGTCTGGGATTACATCAAAAAACTCGACCTGCAAGATCCGGCCAACCGCCGCATGATCAATGCCGACGACAAACTGAAAGCCGTTTTTGGCGGCAAGGCCCAAGTCTCCATGTTTGAAATGACGAAGCTCATCTCCGATCATTTGAAATAATCAGCTACCCGCCGGCACTTTCGCCGAGCGAGTGCCCCGCCGCTTTACTGCGAGCGGGGTATTTTTTTGGGGTCAGACCCTGATGCCGTCAAGTTAGCGCCCCTGCTTCACAAGCACACCAGCAAAAGGTCAACAGCCCAGGCGCCCGCACAGGTGCATCGGGCCAAGCGGGCCTGAAAAATGTCGAGGGCAAGGCGCAGCGACGAAGACAGTACGCATGTACGGCGAGGAGCTGCAACGCCGCCATCGGCATTTTCTCGGGCTCGCGTCTCCGGCCCGCCATTTTTAAGCTTTGCGTCTTCCAATACGTCAGACAGCCTATCTGAGCTCCCACTGCACCCACGCCGCCCGCACCGCATTCGGATACTCGGGCCGCCCGCGGCTGCCGTTATACCGCCCCAGCGCCAGATACAAATCGCCTTTTTCCATGTCCAGGTACATGCGCAAAATCGCGCAGCCATAGCGCAGATTGGTCTGCATGTGAAACAGCTTGCTGCGGTCATGGTCGCCGATCACGCCGGTCCAGAAGGGCATGACCTGCATGTAGCCGCGCGCGCCGGCCAGGGACACCGCGTACTTGCGGTAGCTTGACTCCACCTGGATCAGGCCCAGCACCAGCGCCGGCTCCAGGCCCGCGCGGCGCGACTCGTACCAGACGGTTTCCAAAAATTCCGTGCGCAGCTGGGCGTCCGGCAGTTTGCGCTGCAGGCGCTGCGACATCTGCGCCAGCCATTGCCGGTAGCGCTGTAACTGTTCGGGATTGGAAAAAGTGGGTTGCGGCGGACGCTCGTCGCGGATGGCATGCGACAGCGCCAGGCGGACCGAGTCGGCCAGCGCCTCTTCCTTCTGGTTGCCGGCCTGCGCAAGCGGGGCGCAGGCCAGGCAGGCGGCCAGCGCGAGCGCGCCGGCCGTTTTCAGTACAGGCACGCGGATCACTGCGCCATTTTGGCCTGGATAAAGGCGACGATGTCGCTTGGTGCCACGCCGGTGGCTTCCGCATCGCGGCGGCCCTGGTATTCCAGCTTGCCTTCTTTCAGGCCACGCTCGCCGATCACGATGCGGTGCGGCACGCCGATCAGCTCCCAGTCGGCGAACATGGCGCCAGGGCGCTGGCCACGGTCATCGAGGATGACGTCGACGCCAGCGCCTTGCAGGGCTGCGTAGATCTGTTCCGTCTGTTCCTTGACCAGTTCACTGCGGTCCATGCCCATCGGGCACAGCACCACTTCGAATGGCGCAATCGAGGCCGGCCAGATAATGCCCTTGTCATCGAAGTTCTGTTCGATGGCGGCGCCCAGGATGCGCGTGATGCCGATGCCGTAGCAGCCCATCTGCAGCGGTGCAGGCTTGCCATTTTCGTCGAGGAAGGTGGCTTTCATGCTTTCCGAGTAGGCCGTGCCCAGCTGGAACACGTGACCGACTTCGATGCCGCGCTCGATCGCCAGTACGCCCTTGCCGTCCGGCGAGGCGTCGCCGGCGACCACGTTGCGCAGGTCGGCAACAATGCTTGGCTCCGGCAGGTCGCGGCCCCAGTTGGCGCCCGTGTAGTGGAAATCGGCTTCATTCGCGCCGCAGACAAAATCGCTCATCTGGGCGACGGTGCGGTCGGCCACCACGGTGACCGGCAGTTTGGTGCCGATCGGGCCCAGGTAGCCAGGGATCGAGCCATACACTTCCAGCAGCTCTTCTTCCGTCGTGAAGCGGTGCCCGGCCAGGCCGGCGACCTTGCCGACCTTGATCTCGTTCAGTTCATGGTCGCCGCGCAGCAGCAGCACGAAATGCTGTTTCGTGACCTTGCCGTCTTTTTCCGTTTCGGCCGTCAGGGCGATGGTTTTCACGGTCTGCGCCAGGTCCAGGCCCAGCAAGGCGGCCACGGTCTCGCACTTGACGGTGCCCGGGGTCGCCGTTTTCGTCAGTGCCTGGGTGGCGGCCGGGCGCTCGCCCGTCAACGGCAGCGCTTCGGCCGCTTCCATGTTGGCCGCGTAGTCGGAGGTCGGGCAGTACACCAGCGCGTCTTCGCCGGTATGGGCGATCACGTGGAATTCATGCGAACCGGAGCCGCCGATGGCGCCGTTGTCGGCCGCCACCGCGCGGAACTTCAGGCCGAAGCGCGTGAAGATGCGCGTATAGGCGTCGAACATGACCTTGTACGAGGCCTGCATGCCGGCCAGGTCGCGGTCGAACGAGTAGGCGTCCTTCATGGTGAATTCGCGGCCACGCATCAGGCCGAAGCGCGGACGGCGCTCGTCGCGGAACTTGGTCTGGATATGATAAAAATTGAGTGGCAGCTGGCGGTAGGACTTGATTTCCGTGCGCACCACGTCGGTGATGACTTCTTCCGAGGTCGGCTGGATCGCGTATTCGCGGCCATGGCGGTCTTTCACGCGCATCAGTTCGGCGCCCATCTTGTCCCAGCGGCCCGTCTCCTGCCACAGTTCGGCCGGCTGCACGAGCGGCATCAGCAGCTCGATGGCGGCGGCCTGGTTCATCTCCTCGCGCACGATGGCTTCCACTTTGCGGATCACGCGCAGGCCCATCGGCATGTAGGTATAGATGCCGGAACCGAGGCGTTTGATCATGCCTGCACGCATCATCAATTGGTGGCTGACGATTTCCGCGTCAGAAGGGGCATCTTTGAGTGTCGAGATAAAAAAACGGGAGGCGCGCATAACGGTGAATTCTTTTTAAAAAGAGAGGGTTATAATCAACCTAATTTTAAAGGATTAGCTGGCTGATGCGTCCATACTTTATACAAATGCGCTCAATTGGTGCGATTCCAGCCCTTTTCGCACCCCGAAAAGACCACTGGCACGCGGAGTTGTGGGCATTTATGTAAAAAAAGACGCGCTGTCGCAGAAAGTTTGAGGTGTTTTATGCTCGACCGTGAAGGGTTTCGGCCCAACGTCGGCATCATCCTGCTAAACGCCCAGAACGAGGTGTGGTGGGGCAAGCGGGTGCGCGAGCACTCATGGCAGTTTCCGCAAGGCGGTATCAAATATGGCGAAACACCGGAACAAGCCATGTTTCGCGAACTTGAAGAGGAAATCGGACTCAGACAGGAACACGTCAAAATTGTCGGCCGCACCCGCGACTGGCTGCGCTATGAAGTGCCGGATCACTTCATCAAGCGCGAGATTCGTGGCCATTACCGTGGCCAGAAGCAGATTTGGTTTCTGCTGAGAATGTGCGCGCGCGATAACGACGTCAATCTGCGCCTGACCGACCATCCCGAGTTCGACGCCTGGCGCTGGCATGAGTACTGGGTCCCGCTCGATGTCGTGATTGAATTCAAGCGTGATGTCTACCAGCGCGCCTTGCAGGAGCTGTCGCGCTTCCTGACCTGGCCCGTGCATGGCAACACGCAGCAGCCGCACCGCCATACCTCGCGCTATTTGCGCCAGCCCCATGCGCCCCGTGCGCAAGAGGCAGGGGCACCGGCCAAGGCCTGCGAGGACGGTAATAGTGACAACTGCACGCCGGAATTGATTCTGCCCGGCAAAACCTAGCCCGGACATCACTCCACGCAAAAAAGGGGCAGCCTGTGAAGGCTGCCCCTTTTTTATTGCCGGCCAAACTGCGACCGGCCAGTTTCTGACTTAGTTTGCTGCGGCGACCGCTGGCGCGGCAGCAGCGTTTGGTACGTCCAGCGTAAACGCTTTCAGGCCCAGGATGTCGCTGCTGTAATGGCGGATCTTGTTCGCCAGCGCCGGGTCGCTGTTGAGCTTCTGGCCATACGACGGCACCATTTCCAGCATCTTGGCTTGCCATTGCGGCGTGGCCAGGCGGTCCTTGAAGGCCGTTTGCAGCACCTTGATCATGATCGGCGGCGCGGTCGAGGCGCCTGGCGAGGCACCCAGCAGGGCCACGATGCTGCCATCGGCGGCGCCGACGACTTCGGTGCCGAACTGCAGCAAGCCACCTTTTACAGGATCATCCTTGACGATCTGCACGCGCTGGCCGGCGTTCTGCAGGGTCCAGTCTTCCATCTTGGCGTTTGGCAGGTATTCGCGCAAGGTGGCCAGGCGGTCTTCCGGCGAGTTCATCACTTGCTGCACCAGGTATTTGGTCAGCGGGATATTGTCGTAGCCGGCCTGGAACATCGGCTTGATGTTGCCGGTGCCGATAGACGCCGGCAGGTCGATCCACGAACCGTTTTTCAGGAACTTGGTCGAGAAGGTGGCGAACGGGCCAAACAGCAGCGCTTTCTTGCCATCGATAATGCGGGTGTCCAGGTGCGGCACCGACATCGGCGGCGAACCGACCGAGGCTTTGCCGTAGACCTTGGCCGCATGGGCTTCGACCAGGGCCGGATTGGTGGTCACCAGCCATTGGCCGCCGACCGGCACGCCGCCGAAGCCCTTGGCTTCAGGAATACCCGATTTTTCCAGCAATGGCAGCGAACCGCCGCCGGCGCCGATAAACACGAACTTGGCGCGCACATTCTTTTCAGTGCCATCGGCCAGGTTCTTGACGGTGACGTTCCACACGCCATCGGCGCCGCGCTTGATGTCTTCCACCTGGTGACGCAGGTGCAGGGTCATGCCATGGCTGTCGGTCAGGTATTTCACCAGGCCACGTGTCAGGTTGCCGAAATTGACGTCGGTACCGATGTCCATGCGGGTTGCCGCCACTTTCTGGTTCTTGTCACGGCCTTGCATGACCAGCGGCGCCCACTGTTCGATCTGGTTGAAATCTTCCGAGAACAGCATGCCCTTGAACAGGTTTTCCTTTTGCAGCGCGGCATAGCGCTTCTTCAGGAAAGCGATATTGTCGTCGCCCCACACAAAGCTCATGTGCGGCACATTGTTGATGAAGGTCTGCGGCGCGCCCAGGTGCTTGCTGGCGACCTGGTAGGCCCAGAACTGCTTCGACACTTCGAACTGCTCGTTGATGGCAACGGCTTTCCTGGTTTCGATGCTGCCGTCGGCCGCTTCCGGGGTGTAGTTCAGTTCGGCGAATGCCGAGTGGCCGGTGCCCGCATTGTTCATCGCGTCCGAGCTCTCGGCCGACACGGAATCCAGGCGTTCGACCATTTCCATCGTCAGCGACGGATCGAGTTCCTTGAGCATGCTGCCCAGGGTGGCGCTCATGGTGCCGGCGCCCACCAGCAGCACGTCGAGCGGCTTGTCCGTCGACGCCGGCGGCGTCTTGTCACATGCCGCCAGGATCAGGCACGACATCAAAACTAATAGCGATTTACGCATGGGTTACTCCGTTATGAATGGGTTGGCTCTTCCAGGCCACCAGGCGGCAAGCGCAAGACCATCGGAAAACAGCTATCCCTCCAGCGTCAACAGCGGCCGGATAGTCAGATATCGATGGTGATGAAGCAAGCATGCTGCCGCCGCGCCGCAGGTGGCGGCAGCGATCGGGTGGCGATGGTGCGGACAAGGAAAACACGGCGCCGCTGCTGTTTCGGCCCTCGCGCGGGGCCAAAATCACAACAAATAGACGGCGATGTCCATAGCAAATATCAAGAACAGCGATTTTATCACCGTTATTTGCCCTTGCCGGGCCGCCAGGATCGTGGATAACACTTACTTTGAGGTATTAATTTGGGAGTAACAGGACGTTAACAAAGCGAGGTTGAAGAGGCACCGGCAGCGTGTAAACCGCTGCCGGGGAGGGGCGAAAATGCGCAGGCTATTGCGGATGCTGCCAGCTTTTATAGACGATTTCAATGCTGTAGCCATCGGGGTCGAAGAAACTGGCGGCATGGTAGCGCGGGTCGTAATACAGGCGCGCGCCTGGTGCGCCATTGTCGGTGGCGCCCGCTTTCATCGCCGCCGCGTACGCCGCATCGACCTCGGCGCAGCTGTTGGCCACGAAGCCGACATGGGCCGCGCGCGCATCGACCATACCCTGCCGCAGCCAGAAAAAGATGCGGCCGTTGGCGCCGAAACCTTTCAGGTCGGGATGGCCGGGCGGGCCATCCTTGCCGTCGTAGTCGACGCGGGCCGTGATGCCGAGCGGCTGGAACACGGCGCTGTAGAACGCGATGGAACGGTCGAAATCCGCAACACTGATAAAGACATGGTCGAGCATGGCACAGCTCCTTTTTTAAATGTTATAGCCACCGCCGACTTCGATCGTCTGCGCATTGACCCAGCCATTATCGCTTGACAGCAGGCTGGCGATCACCTTGCCCACGTCGTCGGCCGCGCCGATCCGGCCCAGCGCCGTCTGGCCGGCCAGCATGGTGACAAATTCCGGGCTCTGGTCAAACGCCCCGCTGGTCATGTCGGTGCGGATCGCGCCCGGCGAAATGGCGTTGGCGCGGATGCCGCGCGCACCGAATTCCTTCGCCATATACCGCGTCAGCACTTCCAGCCCACCCTTGAAGGCCGCATACGGCGCGGCGCCGGGCGTGGCCACGCGGGTGGTGGCACTGGTCATGTTGACAATATGGCCGCCGTCGGCCAGCAGCGGCAACAAGGCCTGGGTCAGGAAGAACGGCCCTTTCAGGTGCACGTTCAGCAGGCCGTCGAACTCGGCTTCGGTGACGGACTCGATGGCGTTGAAGTTGCCATAGCCGGCATTGTTGACCAGGCCATCGAAGCTGTCGCGGCCCCAGGTCGCGTGCAGTGCGGTAGCCAGCTGGTCGCGAAAGCCGGCGAATGACGCGATATTGCTGACGTCCAGCGCCAGCGCCACGGCCTTGCCGCCCGCAGCGACAATCTGCCGCACCACGGCGTCGGCGCCGGCCGCATGGCTGTTATAGGTCACGACCACGCCCATGCCCTTGCTGGCGCACTGCAGTGCGGTGCTGGCGCCGATGCCGCGGCTGCCGCCGGTAATCACGATGATGTTCATTTGGAGCTCCTTGAGGTGTGAGGTAGTGCCACCATCGTAGGCTTCAGCAGAAGGTCTTGCGTGCCGCTTCCTGCCGCAAACCTGCCCGATCCTGCTTTTCGCTGGTTTCTGTGCTTGTGCACTTGTCCGGTTTGCGATTAGATGGCGCCATGGATACCCAATTGAACGAACTCAGGACCCTGGCCGCCAGGGCGCAGAACCGGCTGACGGAAACCGGCATCCCGCGCGTGGCCATGGTGCAGGGCGCCATCCCCGAACATGAGCTGGCGGCCGTGTATCAACCGATGGTCAACCTGATCCTGCAAGGCAGCAAGTCGATGACGGTCGGCGAAAAAGTGCTGCACTACTGTCCCGCGAATTATTTCGTGATGTCGGTCGATTTGCCGGCCATCGGCACCATCTGGCCGGCCGCCACGGGCGAACCCTACCTGGCCGTGGCGCTGACGCTCGATCCCGCCATCATTGCCGGCCTGCTGGCTGATCTGGCCGAGAACTTGCCTGAACCTGCCCGGACGGAACGCGCGGTGGCCGGATTTTCGGTGGCGGCCGTGACCGAAGAACTGATGGACGCCTGGGTGCGCATGCTGCGCCTGATGGACAAGCCCTTGGATATCGCCGCGCTGGCGCCCGCCTATGAGCGCGAAATCCTGTACCGCGTGCTGCAAGGGCCGCATGGCGCCATGCTGCGCGAGATCGCCACGCCCGACACGGCGATGGCCCGCGTGAGCCGCGCGATTACCGTGATCCGGCGCGACTTCGACCAGCCGCTGCCGGTGGAAACACTGGCCGAACAGGCCATGATGAGCGTGTCGGCCTTCCACCGCCACTTCAAGGCCGTCACCGCCATGAGCCCCTTGCAGTACCAGAAACGCATCCGGCTGCTGCGCGCGCGCACCCTGCTGACGGCCGCCGGCAAGAGCGTCACGGCCGCCGCGTTCGATGTGGGCTATGAAAGCGCGACCCAGTTCAGCCGCGAATATGCGCGGGAGTTTGGCCTGCCGCCGGCGCGCGACGCGGCGCGCATCGTGGCCGGCTTCCGGATTGCATAGCAAGAAGCGGATGGCCGGCATGCCGGGAAAGTGGTCTGATGCGGCTTTCCCCACAGGAGTCCAGCATGCATTTCCGCATCTCCGGCCTGTCGCCGCTGCCATTTCAACACTTGTATGGCCTGCCCGAGGCCGAACTGAAACAACTGGGTGTCATACGGTATCTGGTCGATGCAAAGCCTGGCTTTCCCGACCGTATCACCATGGAGGATGCCGAGCCGGGGCAGACGGTACTGCTGCTCAATCACGTCTGCCAGAGCGCCGACACGCCCTACCGCGCCTCGCACGCGATTTTTATCCGCGAAGGGGCGACGCAGGCCTACGATGCCATCGACCAGGTGCCGGACTCGCTGCGCATCCGCCTGCTGTCGCTGCGCGCCTATGATGACCAGGGCATGATGCTCGACGCCGATGTGGTGGAGGGAATGGCCATCGAAGCCGTGATAGCACGGCTGTTTGACGATCCGGCTGTGCGCTATCTCCACGTGCATAACGCCAGGCGCGGTTGCTACGCGGGCCGCATCGACCGGGCATGAAGGAGGGGCGCAAGTAGGCATTCCAGGTACGCGGTACAATATCGCCTGCCCTTTTCAGCCTCAAGCCAAAACGATGTTCAATCCCTCTTCCGACGATGTGCGCCGCTTCTTTTGCGACACCCTGCGCAAGCACCGCGCCCGTGAAATCCTGTCGCCGATGGAAGCGATCGCGATCGACTGGATCCTCGAGCATCCCGAATATGAAAACGAATTGAGTGACGTCGAAGCGGCGCTGGCGCGCGACTATTCGGTCGAAGGCGGCCAGGCCAATCCGTTTCTGCACCTGTCCATGCATTTGTCGATCACGGAACAGGTGCAGGTCGACCAGCCGCGCGGCATCCGCACGGCCGTGCAGCAGCTGGCCCAGCGCCTCGATTCGGCCCACGCGGCCCAGCACGAAGTGATGGAATGCCTGGGCCAGATGATCTGGGCCTCGCAGCGTTCCGGCCTGCCGCCCGATACGGACGCGTATATCGACTGCGTGCGGCGCCGCTGACCAGGTAGTATCATGTTGCCAAGAAACTCATCCACTGAAGGATATCTTGGCCCATCACACCATACTGGTACTCGGCGGTTACGGTTTTTTCGGCACGCGCATTTGCGCGGCGCTGGCCGGCAACCAGGCTATCCATCTGCTGGTGGCCGGGCGCGACGTGGCCCGTGCCACGGCATTGACGGCGCAACTGGGCTTGCCGCAGCAGCAGGCGCTGGCGCTCGATGCCGCTGTGCCTGATCTGGCGCGGCGCCTGGCCGCACTGGGCGTCGATACGCTGATCCATACCGCCGGCCCGTTCCAGGGCCAGGATTACCGCGTCGCCCGTGCCGCGATCGAGGCCGGCGCCAACTATATCGACCTGGCGGACGGCCGCGATTTTGTCGCCGGCATCGCCAGCCTCGACGACCTGGCGCGCCAGCGCGGCGTCTTCGTCACCAGCGGCGCCAGCTCGCTGCCGGCCCTGTCCTCGGCCGTGGTCGACCGCTACCTGCCACGCTTTCGCCAGCTCACATCGATCCGCCACGGCATCGCCTCGGGCGCCCGCGCACCGGGCATCGCCACCATGACCGGCATCTTCTCGTACTGCGGCAAACCGTTCCAGCGCCTGGTTGGCGGCAGCCAGCAGACCACGCACGGCTGGCTCGACCTGCACCGCCACCGCTTTGCCGCGCCCGTGGGACGGCGCTTGCTGGGCAGCTGCGACGTGCCCGACCTGGCGCTGTTCCCGCAACGCTATCCGGGCCTGGACACCGTCACGTTTCACGCCGGTTTTGCCGGTGCGCCCGGCCATCTGCTTGTCTGGGCCGCCGCGCAACTGGTGCGCCTGGGCCTGTTGCGCAGCCTGCTGCCGCTGGTCAGGCCGCTGCACGCCATCAGCCACCGGGTGGAGCCGCTGGTCAGCGACAAGGGCGCGATGTTCGTGACGCTGCAAGGCACGGGCCTCGATGGCCTGCCGTTGATACTGACATGGCAATTGCTGGCGGCGCAAAACCACGGCCCGCATATCCCGTGCGGCGCGGCGATCGCGCTGGCGAACCGCCTGGCCGGCGCCGGCAGCGATGATGCGCCGCTGCCGCGCGGTGCCATGCCCTGCGTCGGCCTGCTCACGGTGGAAAATTACCTGGCCGCGCTGCAAGGCTACGACGTGACCGAGGTGCCGGCATGAGCTGGTACCTGTTCGTCAAATGGCTGCACATCCTCAGCGCCACGATCCTGTTTGGCACCGGCATCGGCATCGCTTTCTTCAAGTGGATCAACGACCGGGGCGGCGAGGTGCGGGCGATCCGCCTGTCGGCCGAAAAGACCGTGCTGGCCGACTGGCTGTTCACCACGCCGGCCGTCATCATCCAGCCGCTGTCCGGACTGGCGCTGGCGCACCTGGCCGGCTATCCCATCCTGTCCGGCTGGGTCTTCGCCTCGATGCTGCTGTATACGCTGGCCGGCGCCTGCTGGCTGCCCGTGGTGTGGCTGCAGATCCGCATGCGCGACCTGGCCCGCCTGGCGGACGACGCGGGCACGCCTCTGCCGCGCCTGTACTGGACCTATGCGCGCTGCTGGTTCTGGCTCGGCGTGCCGGCATTTGCCGCGCTGATGCTGGTCTACTGGCTGATGGTGGCCAAGCCCGCGCCATGACGCCGGCGCACCTGCAGCGGCTGTACTGGGCCATGCGCCTCGGCATGGCCTTTATCTGGCTATGGACGGCGTTTGTGTCCTGGTATCTGTATCCGCATGCCGAATCGCTCGCTTGGCTGCGCCGCAGCGGCATCACGCTGCATACGGAACAGGTGTTTGCCGCCTCCTGCCTGGCCGACCTGGCCATGGGCATCGCCTCGCTGGTCCATGCCAGGGCCTGGCTCTGGTGGACGCAGTGCGCGCAGGTGGCGGGCTATACGCTGGTGATCGCCGTCTTCCTGCCGGAATTTTTGATCCACCCTTTCGGGCCGCTGACGAAAAACATTCCTCTGGTCGCCGGCCTGGTCTTCCTGGCCCTGCAGGAGAAAAGCCACGGCTAGCGTGGCTTCGGCAGATGGATAACTAGTCAAGCTGGCCTTACCGCCTGCGGCAGCGCGGGCGCCTTCGCCTTGCCCAGCAACCCCAGCACCACCTGCAGCGCCATGGCCACCGCGCCGACGATAAACACCACGTCGCCAAACGTACGCACCCAGCGCAGATTCTGCAGCAAGGGCTGCTGCATGAATGCCTCGCTGCGTGCATACCACAGGCCTTCGGTCACGCTGGCGTGGAACTGGATGATGCCGATCGGCAGCAGGCTGGTAAAGATCATCAGCACCAGGCCCGCGTTCAGGCCCCAGAAGGCCGTCCTCATCAGCCCCTTGCTGTAGCGATAGTCAGGCCGCAGATAGCGCAGCACCAGCAGGGTAAAGCCCAGCGCCAGGAAACCGTACACGCCGAACAGCGCCGCATGGGCGTGCACCGGAGTGGTGTTCAGGCCCTGGATGTAGTACAGCGCCATCGGCGGATTGATCATGAAGCCGAACACGCCCGCGCCCAGCATGTTCCAGAAGGCCACCGCGACAAAGCACATCAATGGCCAGCGCAGGTTTTCCATCCAGGCTGCACGATCCTTGAGGCGCCAGTTTTCCCACGCTTCGTGACCGAGCACGATCAGCGGCACCACTTCGAGCGCACTGAAGCTGGCGCCGATGGCCATCACCGGCGTGGTGGTGCCGGCAAAGTACAGGTGGTGGAAGGTACCCGGTATGCCACCGAGCATGAACAGCGAGGCCGAGGCCAGGCTGGCCGCCGTGGCCATGCGCACCGACACCAGGCCCAGGGTGGAAAAGATAAAGGCCAGCGCCGTGGTGGCGAACACTTCGAAGAAACCCTCGACCCACAGGTGCACCACCCACCAGCGCCAGTACTCCATCACCGACAAATGCGTGCGCTCGCCGTAGAACAGGCCGGCGCCATAAAACAGGCCGATCGCGCCCACCGAAGCGGTCAGCAGCGCCAGCAGGTTCTTGTCACCGCCCTTGACCAGCAGCGCCGGCACCACGCCGCGCAGCATCAGGGCCAGCCACAGCAGGATGCCGACGTATTTGCCGATCTGCCACAAACGGCCCAGGTCCACGTATTCATACCCCTGGTGGCCCAGCCAGAAATTCCATTCGGGCGGCATCACCTGCGCGATCGCCAGGTAGTTGCCAATGAACGAACCGACGACGACGACCACCAGCGCCCAGAACAGCACATCGACCCCAAGCCGCTGCCAAGCCGGATCCTTGCCGCCATTGATCAGCGGCGCCAGGAACAGGCCGGCGGCCAGGAAGCCGGTGGCGATCCAGAACAGCGCAGCCTGGATATGCCAGGTGCGTGTCAGCGCGTACGGGAACCAGCGCGAAACGTCGATGCCATAAAAGGTTTGTCCCTCCACCGTATAGTGGGCCGTGAAGCCGCCGATGAATACCTGGAAGATGAACAACGCCACCACCAGGAACAGGTATTTGCCCAGTCCCCGCTGCGAAGCCGTCAGGGCAAACGTCGTCAAGGGGTCGCGCGCTCCGGGCGCCGGCAAGGGCTCGTCATGGTCGCGCAAGAAGGCCCAGCCCCATACCAGGAAGCCGACGCCGGCCAGCAGCACCACCACGCTGGCGACCGACCACACCACGTTCTCGCCGCTGGGGTGGTTGCCGATCAGCGGTTCGTGCGGCCAGTTGTTGGTATAGGTGACGTCAAGGCCGGGGCGCTCGGTGGCGGCGGCCCACGCGGTCCAGAAAAAGAACTGCGTCATCTGCTGGCGCCGTTCGGCGCTGGGCAGGGTGTTTTCCTTCATGGCGTAGTGTTCGCGGCTGGTGCGCAGCGCGGGCGCGTCCGAGAACAGCTGGTCATAGTAGCTGGCGGTGACGCGGATCGCCTCGACCCGGCGCGCCGACAGATGCAGCGCCTGCGCCGCATCGACGCCATTGCCGCGGTATTCGAGCCTGAGCGCTTCGCGCAGCGCCGCCTGCGCCGGGCCATCCAGCGCCGCGTAGGCCTTGCCGTGCCGGTCCTGCGCGGCCAGTTCCAGCCAGGCCATCAGTTCGCGGTGCAGCCAGTCGGCCGTCCAGTCGGGCGCCTGGTAGGCGCCGTGGCCCCAGATGGAGCCGAGCTGCATGCCGCCCACCGATTGCCAGGCCGTCTGGCCGTCGAGGATGCCTTCGCGGTCGAACAGCAGCTTGCCGCCCGGCGCGGTGACCTGCGCAGGAATCGGCGGCGCCTGCCGGTACACTTCGGCGCCATAGTATCCCAGCAGCGAAAAGGTCACGATCAGCACGCCGATCAAGGTGAACCAGAGTTTTTTATATTGCCCCATCATCGTCTTTCTTCGTCAATGCACCATGGCCGGCGCAAAGCGCTCGAACAGGATATTGTTTTCAGTGTGGATATGCGCCATCAGGTCTTCGCGGAAGGTCCGCAATCCCGTGTACAGCGCGCGCCAGGTGGTGCAGGCGCCGGCTGGCGCCACGATGCCGTTCGTCAGCTGCTCGATCGCGCGCAGGGCCACGCCATGGTCGTCGTGCTCCATGCGCATCACGCTGATCGGCCCGCCCGCCATCGCCCCATGGCCACCGGCGATCATCGGGAACAGCACGTTTTCTTCCTTGCGCATATGGCTTTCCAGCTCCTGCGCCATGCTTGACAATTGATCGGCCAGGCCATGCGGACAGTCGGCCCGGTCGCCATGCACCTGCTCGACCTTGCGCGCCAGCCGTATCAGCTCAGGCAGCTGCTCGCGGTGCACGGCGTGGTAGCGCGCCAGCACATGCGCCACCAGTTCAGCGGCAGAGGCATCCTGCCATTCGCCTTCGCCGGACGCGTCGCCGCGTTCCAGCAGCACTTGCAGTTCGTCGACAATGGGCTGCGTGTCGACACCGGCGGCAGCCGCCGCCGCGCGCAGGGTCTTGTTGCCGCCGCAGCAAAAATCGAGATGGTGGGCGTCGAACAGGCGCGTTGCGCCCGGAATGCGGCGGGCCAGCTGGCCCAGGGACTGGTCGATGAAATCCATGATTGCTCCTTGAAAGTGTAGGTTATTGATGGGCGCCGGCGTGGAATACACCGGGAACGGGTTCGCCGGTGACCTCCAGCACGCCGACCGCGCCCTTGCCGGCGCGCGACAGGGCATGGTCGACCAGCAGGTAGCTGCCCGGGTGCTGGACTTTCAACTCGACGATGGTCGCCCCGCCCGGCGCCACCAGCGTGGTCTGCACGTCGTGTTTCGGACTGCTGATCGAGCCTTCGCTGTAGACCTTGTCGAAGATCTCGCCGATGATGTGGAACGATGAAATCTTGTTCGGGCCGCCGACGCCAAAGTAGATGCGCACGGTCTCGCCGACTTTCGCCTGCAGCTTGTGGGTCTTGCTGAGCGCGCCCACTTCGCCATTGAAGACGTAGTAATCGGGCAGCTCGTTGGCCATTTTTTCCAGGTTCGCTTCCTGGTGCACGGGCGCGCCGTGCGGGCGGCCCGTGTACATCTCGCCCTGCATCACGTAGTACTCGCGGTCGACTTTCGACAGGCCGCCTTCCGGTTCCACCAGGATCATGCCGTACATGCCGGCCGCGATATGCTGCGGCACCAAGGGCGTCGCGCAGTGGTACACATACAGGCCCGGATTGAGCGCCTTGAATGTGATGTTTTTTTCCTGGCCCGGCGCAACTTGCGTGTGCTGGCCGCCGCCATGGCCGCCCGTCACCGCGTGCAGGTCAATCGAGTGGATCATCTTGCTGTCGCTGGCGTTGAACAGGGTCAGCTCCACCGTGTCGCCGACGCGGGCGCGCAGCATGGGGCCGGGCACCTGCCGGTTGAAGGTCCAATAAGTAAACGTGGTGCCGTCATCGAGCTTGCCGGGCAATTCCACCGTCTCCATGCGGTACTTGAGCAGCTGCGGCGCGCGCGCACCGATGGCCGCCGGCACCTGCGCCGGATTGGCCGCCACGCTGACGGCCGCGGGGTCCGGTCCGCGCATCGGCGACGGCGCCGGCGTGTACAGCGCCAGCGCGGCCGAACTGGCGTCGCCGCCGGTGCTGGTGGCCGGCGCGGCAGCGGCACCAGCGTCGGCCAGGGTCGGGCCGCTGACCTGCAATTTGCCTTCCATGCCGATCTGGCGATGGCCGGGAATCGAGCAGTAATAGGTAAAGCTGCCAGCTTTGGTCACCTTGAAGCGCACGGTGATCTTGCCGCTGCCGGTGCTGAACTTGGCGGAGGCGACATTGAGTTCGGGGATCACCAGGTCATGCTCGGCGCCCTCGCCGCTTTTCAGTACCAGCTCGATGGTGTCGCCCGTATTGGCCGTCAACACGGGGTTGACCTGGCCCTTGGCATCGACAAACACCATCTTGCCGTCGACGATATTGGTTTGCAGTTCATGGCGGCGCGTGACGGGCGCGCTGGCGGCGGCCTTGGCGATGGGGGCGGCTGCGGCGGCCAGCGCCGGTGCATCGAGCGACAGCAGGCACAGGGCGGCGGCGATGGCGCAAAGGGGGAGAGTCGGTTTCATGAAACGATCCTTGGTCTTGTATGCCGAGTTGGCAGTTGTAATAACGCAACTCGCATGCCAGGAAAAACCCGTTTCAAATCAAGGAATTGAAAAACACAGGGTCGCAATGACCGTGCCGGTAAACGGTCGGATGTACCCTGCGTGGTGATCATGACCATTACCACGACCCATTTGCTGTTGCTGACCGACCTGGTGGCCGACCTGCCGGTGGCCGTGCGCCTGCAGCGCCTGGTCGTCAGCCTGCGCGCCCACTTCGGCTGCGGCGCGGTGGCCCTCTTGAAACTGGACGGCGAGCATTTGCGGCCGGTGGCCATGGACGGCCTGGTCAGCGACACCCTGGGGCGCCGCTTCCTGGTCAAGGACCATCCGCGCCTGGCGACCATCTTGCGCCGGCGCGGCGTGACCTGCTTTCATCACGACAGCGCCATGCCCGATCCTTACGACGGCCTGATCGCCGACCGGCCAGGTGTGCCGCTGCCGGTGCACGACTGCATGGGCATGGCGCTGCACCTGGAAGGCGAGCGCTGGGGCGTGGTGACCCTCGATGCGCTGCAGGTGGGCGCCTTTGACGGCCAGGCGCAGCGCGAGCTGGGCGAGCTGGCCTGCGCCATCGAGGCCGCCGTGCGCGTGACGCGGCTGGAAGCGGAAATCCGCGCCCTGCGCGTGTCCGGCGCCGCCGCCCAGGCCAGCACCGGAGCGGTACGCGAAGACAGCGATTTCCTGGGCCAGAGCGCGGCCATCATCCAGCTGCTGCATGAACTGGAAGTGGTGGCCGACTCGGAACTGCCGGTGCTGCTGCTGGGCGAAACAGGCGTCGGCAAGGAATTGTGTGCGCACCGGCTGCACCGGCTGTCACGCCGCTCGGCCAAGCCGCTGGTGCACGTCAACTGCGCCGCACTGCCCGAGTCGCTGGCCGAAAGCGAATTATTCGGCCATGCGCGCGGCGCGTTTTCGGGCGCCGTCAGCGACCGGCCGGGCCGTTTCGAGGCGGCCGAAGGCGGTACCCTGTTCCTCGATGAAGTGGGGGAATTGCCGCTGTCGATACAGGCCAAGCTGCTGCGCACCCTGCAGAACGGCGAGATCCAGCGCCTGGGCGCCGACCAGCCGCGGCGCGTGAACGTGCGCGTGATCGCCGCCACCAACCGCAGCCTGCGCGACCATGTGCGCGACGGCACGTTTCGCGCCGACCTGTATCACCGGCTGTCGGTGTATCCGGTGCCGATTCCGCCGCTGCGCGAACGGGGCCACGACGTGCTGCTGCTGGCCGGGCGCTTCCTGGAGCTGAACCGCGCGCGCCTGGGTCTGCGCAGCCTGCGGCTGTCGAACGCCGCCGAAGACGCGCTGCGCCACTACCGCTGGCCCGGCAATGTGCGCGAACTGGAACATGTGATCAGCCGCGCCGCGCTGAAAGCGGTGATACGCGGCGCGGACCGCAAGCAGATCGTGACCCTGGAGCCGGACATGCTGGACCTGGACGGCGTGGAGATGCCTGGCGGCGCAGATGAAGCACCACCGCCGCCGCCGTCAGACGGCCAGCCGGCCACCATGCAGCAGATCGTGGAAGCGAGCCAGCGCCAGGCGATCCGCCAGGCCTTGCGCCAGCATCAGGGCAACTGGGCCGCCAGCGCGCGCCAGCTGGGGCTGGACGCCAGCAATCTGCACAAGCTGGCGCGCAGAGTGGGGATAAAACCTTAGCGGCGCAGCACCAGGCTTTTCGGCAGGCTGTGGAAGTAGGCGGCCAGGTCCTTGATATCCTGGTTGCTCAGCGGCTTGACCTGGCCCGTCATGATGGCGTTGTTGCGGCCATTGGCGCTATCGCCGCGCTTGTAGGCGGTCAGCGCATGTTCCAGGTAGTCGCGGTGCTGGCCGGCCAGCTTGGGATAGGAAGGGTCGATCGGCGAGGCGTAGTCCTTGCCGTGGCAGGTGGCGCAGCTGTATTTTTCGGCCAGGGCCTTGCCCGTATTGATATTGCCGGCGGCGACAGCCGCGCAGGATATTACCGAGCACAACAGGGCGGCGAGTAGTCTTTTCATCTGGCTGGTCCTCAGTTGGGCTTGGCTTGTTGCGAATAATAGGCCGCCACGTCGGCGATATCCTGGTCCGACAGGCTGGCGGCGATGCCCTTCATGGTGGGGTGCTTGCGGTCGCCCTTCTGATACGCTTTCAGCGCGTTTTCGATATATTTGGCGGGTTGCCCGCCTATCATCGGCACCTGGAAGACTTCAGGAAAAGTGGCTTTGTAGCCGGGGATGCCGTGGCATCCGATACACATTTCCACCTTGGCTGTCCCGGCCTTGGCGTTTCCTACGATGTCAGCTGCTGTGACGGCATTGGCGATGCCTGCAAGCAAGAGGAGTGCAATTATTTTTTTCATATTGGCACAAAGTGAACAAAGGTAATCGGAGAAACGCGAAGGCTGGTTTTTTTTGATTTTATGTATTGACGGCTGGTAGTTGCCGATTCTAACCAAGATAATCTTGCAAGTCCACCTACATAAACAGCGCGTGTGCAGCCTGGGTACAGGCCGCCGGCGTGGCAGTCCGCCACAGTTCTGTTTATACTCGAATCCTTTCAACCGTCCGGCAGAACCGCTCATGCAAGCACCGCACCCACAGCAAGGCCACCGCTTCGAAGGCTCCGATAACTACGTCGCCACCGCCGACCTGAAACTGGCCGTGAATGCGGCATTGACCCTGCAGCGCCCGCTGCTGATCAAGGGCGAGCCTGGCACCGGCAAGACCATGCTGGCCGAAGAAGTGGCGGCCGCGCTGAACATGCCCTTGATGCAGTGGCATATCAAATCGACCACCAAGGCCCAGCAGGGCCTGTACGAATACGACGCCGTATCGCGCCTGCGCGACTCGCAGCTGGGCGACGAGCGCGTGCGCGATATCCAGAACTACATCGTCAAGGGCGTGCTGTGGCAGGCCTTCACGGCGCCGGAACCGGTGGTGCTGCTGATCGACGAGATCGACAAGGCCGATATCGAATTTCCCAACGACCTGCTACGCGAACTGGACCGCATGGAATTCTATGTCTATGAAACGCGCGAAATGGTCACCGCGCGCCACCGTCCGCTGGTCATCATCACCTCGAACAACGAGAAGGAACTGCCGGACGCCTTCTTGCGCCGCTGCTTCTTCCACTACATCAAATTCCCGGACAAGGACACGATGGAGCAGATCGTCGCCGTCCACTACCCGAACCTGAAACAGGAATTGCTGGCGCAGGCGCTGCAGACCTTTTACGCCGTGCGCGACGTGCCGGGCCTGAAGAAAAAGCCGTCGACCTCGGAATTTCTCGACTGGCTCAAACTGCTGCTGGCCGAAGATATCCCGGCCGAGGCGCTGCGCAGCGGCGACCAGAAAACCGTGGTGCCGCCGCTGCATGGCGCGCTGCTGAAAAACGAGCAGGACGTGAATCTGTTCGAGCGCCTGATGTTCATGTCGCGCACCAACCGCTAAGGAGTGGCCGTGAAAGATATCGCTCCCGTCAGCCTTGAATTGAACGGCATCCGCCTCGAACCGCTGGCGCCGCACCACGCCGAAGGCTTGCGCGCGGCGGCAAGCGACGGCCAGCTGTGGCAGTTGCGCGTCACCTCGGTACCGGAGCCGGACCAGGTCGAGCAGTACATCTTCAAGGCCATCGAAATGCGCCCCTCGCGCTTCGCCTTTGCGGTGGTCGATATCGCCAGCGGCGAGGTGCTGGGCAGCACCAGCTACCACGACGTGCTGCCCGAGGTGGGCCGGGTGGAGATCGGCTATACCTGGTACGCCAAGCGATGCCAGCGCAGCCATGTCAATACCAGCTGCAAACTGCTGCTGCTCGCGCACGCCTTCGACACGCTCGACTGCGCGCTGGTGGGCCTGCGCACCGACAACTTCAACCATGCGTCGCAGGCCGCCATCGAACGCCTGGGCGCGAAAAAGGACGGCGTGCTGCGCCACCATGCGCTGCGGCGCGACGGCACCGTGCGCGACACCGTCATGTACAGCATCACGCGCGGCGAATGGCCGGAAATCGCGGCGCACCTGCGCTACAAGCTGGCGCAGCGGCCCATCGTGGCGCTGCCCCGCGCGGGAGAGGCGCCGTGCTGATCGACTTCTTTTTCACCCTCAAGGACGCGAAGATTCCCGTCTCGATCAAGGAATTCCTGACACTGCTCGAGGCGCTGCAAAAGAACGTGATCGACGCGTCGATGGACGATTTTTATTATCTGGCGCGCCTGACCCTGGTCAAGGACGAAGCCCATTTCGACAAGTTCGACCGCGCCTTTGCGCAGTACTTCAAGGGCATCAACGCGGCCTTCGAGACGAATGCGGCGATTCCGCTCGACTGGCTGCTCAAACGCATGCAGCGCGAGCTGACGGATGAACAGAAGGCCCAGCTGGAAAAATTCGGCTACGACAAGCTGATGGACCGCCTCAATGAACTGCTGAAGGAGCAGAAGGAGCGCCACGAAGGCGGCAGCAAATGGATAGGCACGGGCGGCACTTCGCCGTTCGGCAATGGCGGCACCAACCCGGAAGGCATCCGCATCGGCGGCAAGGGCGGCAACCGCACGGCGGTGAAAGTGTGGGAGGCGCGCAGCTACAAGGATTACGACGGCGAGCGCGAACTGGGCACGCGCAACCTGAAGGTGGCATTGCGGCGCTTGCGCAAGTTCGCGCGCGAGGGCGCACAGGTCGAACTGGCGCTGGACGCCACCATCGCCGCCACCGCCAACAACGCCGGCTACCTCGACATCCGCATGCGGGCCGAGCGCAAGAACCGCATCAAGGTGCTGATGCTGTTCGACGTGGGCGGCAGCATGGACGACCATATCGAGCGCACCGAGGAACTGTTCTCGGCGGCGAAGACGGAATTCAAGAACATGGAGTTCTACTACTTCCATAATTGCGTCTACGATTATCTGTGGAAGAACAACCGGCGCCGCAATGCCGAGCGTTTCCCCACCTGGGACGTGCTGCGCAAATACCCGGCCGACACCAAGCTCATTTTCGTCGGCGACGCCACCATGAGCCCTTATGAAATCCTGCACCCGGGCGGCTCGGTCGAGTACAACAACGAGGAAGCGGGTTCCACCTGGCTGGCGCGATTCACGGCCGCGTTCCCGAAATTCATCTGGCTCAATCCGGAGCAGGAAGGCCTGTGGCAGTACCGCCAGTCGATCGGCGTGATGCGCCAGCTGATGAACGACCGCATGTTCCCGCTGTCGATCGACGGCCTGGAACGGGGCATGCGATTGCTCAGTAAATAAACAAGTCACCAAAGCCGTATAACAAAAAGTCCATGGCGGTAGCGGGCCGCCATGCCGTACACTGCTGCACGACATCACCGGGCGGACCTGTTTCCGCCCCCATGCAGCACCCCGTGCGCGGCCGCCATGGCCGCCTCACCGTTCGATTGCGAACATCGCGCGCGCTTCCTGCTCCGGTAGAATCGGCGCATCAGGAAGTACGCATTAACGTCTGCGCAACACATGCACTACCGCTGCACCATGTTTTTGCCGCGCCAGCCTTGACGCTGCCGGCCGGTGACGGCGCTACTACAAAGGAATCAGCATGCAAAGTCTTCTCGCTATCGCCGCCGACCTGTCCTGGCCGTTCGCCATCACGGTGGCCTGGGTCATCGGCGAATTCGGCCACCGCTGGACCGGCCTGCCGCGCATCAGCTTTTATGGCGTGATCGGCTTTATCCTGGCCCAGGCGCAGGTCGGCATCCTGCCACAGACGGACGCCGGCCCGATGCTGGTGCTGGCCGACGTGGCCTTTGGCCTGATCCTGTTCGAGGTCGGCTACCGCATCAATTTGCGCTGGCTGAAGAACAATCCCTGGATCGCCGTGGCCGGCCTGGTCGAAGCGCTGGGCACCTTCGCCATCGTGTATTTCATCGCGCTCGAATTCGACACCTCGCGCATGACGGCGCTGCTGCTGGCCTCCCTGTCGATGTCGACCTCGCCGGCCACCATCATGCGCGTAATTAACGAGGAACGCAGCTCGGGTCAGGTGACGGAGCGCCTGGTGCACCTGACGGCGCTCAACTGCGTGCTGGCCGTGTTCACCTTCAATATCATCGTTGGCTTCTGGATGTTCCACAGCTCGACCGACCTGATCGAGGCGACCAGCAGCAGCGCCGCCGTGCTGGCCGCCTCGGTGGCCGCCGGCACCGTGTTCGGCATCGTGGTGCCGGCCATGCTGCGCCGCCTGGGCAATATGGCGCAGGACGCCACCGTGGCGTTTGCCTTGTCCGTGATGCTGCTGGTCGCGCTGACCTACACCACCAGCCTGTCGCCGCTGCTGGCCACCCTCACCTTCGGCCTGGTGGCGCGCCACCGCCGCGTGGCCTTCAGCCAGGCGCAGCGCAATTTCGGCGCGCTGGGCGAACTGCTGACCGTGCTGCTGTTCGTGTACGCCGCCTCGACTCTGGAATGGTCCAGCGTGACGGCCGGCGCGGCGCTGGCCGGCGCCGTGATCGCAGGCCGCCTGCTGACCAAGGTGGTGGGCGTGGCGGCGTTCTCGCATGTCAGCGGCATCTCGTGGCGCAAGGGCATCCTGACCGGCGTGGCGCTGACACCCGTCTCGGTCTTCATCATCCTGCTGCTGGAACACGCACGCCAGCTGGGCGTGAACTTCGGCGACGAATTGAATGCGCTGGCCGCCATCACGCTGATGCTCGAACTGCTCGGCCCCGTGCTGGTGCAGCGCGTGCTGATGGTGGCAAAAGAAACCCATGAAATCAAGGAGCGCTAAATGCCGCTGGAACCCTTTGGCCAATCGGCCGCGCTGACCTTCGGCGTCGAACTCGAACTGCAACTGGTCAACCTGTCGGATTACGACCTGACGGCGGCCAGCCCCGACCTGCTGCATTTGCTGGGAAAAAAACCGTTTCCCGGCAATGTGACGCCCGAAATCACCGAAAGCATGATCGAGATTAATTCGAGCGTGCACACCCACCATGAACCGCTGCTGGCGCAGCTGCAGGAAATCCGCGACACCCTGATCACGGCCGGCGACAAGCTCAATATCGGCATCGCCGGCGGCGGCACCCACCCGTTCCAGCAATGGTCGTCGCAAAAGATCTTTTCCAAGGCGCGCTTCCAGGAGATCTCGGAACTGTACGGCTACCTGGCCAAGCAGTTCACCATCTTCGGCCAGCACGTGCATATCGGCTGCGCCTCGGGCGACGACGCCATGTTTTTGCTGCACTCGCTGAACCGCTACATCCCGCACTTTATCGCCCTGTCGGCGTCTTCGCCGTATGTGCAGGGACGCGACACGCTGTTCGATTCGGCCCGTCTGAATTCCGTGTTCGCGTTTCCGATGAGCGGACGCGCGCCGTTCACCTTGAGCTGGGACCAGTTCTCGAACGAGTACTTCGCCAAGATGGAAAACACCGGCATCATCAAGAGCATGAAGGACTTTTACTGGGACATCCGTCCCAAGCCGGAATTCGGCACCATCGAACTGCGCGTATGCGACACCCCGCTGACGGTGGAACGGGCCGCCGCGCTGGCCGCCTACCTGCAGGCGCTGTGCCGCTACCTGCTCGAGCGCAAAGAAACGCCACCGGTGGAAGACGATTACCTGGTGTACAACTACAACCGCTTCCAGGCCTGCCGCTTCGGCCTGGACGGCGCCATCACGCACCCGAAGACCTACGAGACCATGTCGCTGCGCGAAGACATCATGACCACCCTGCGCAAGATGGAACCGCACGGCGAAGCGCTGGGCAGCACGCAGGCCTTGAAACACCTGTCCGATGTGGCCAAGCAGTGGAGCGACGCGCAGTACCTGCGCAAGCAGTACAACCTGCAGGGCAGCGCCGAGGGCATGGTCGATTCGGCGATCAGATGTTTTCGCGGTGAGCCCATGAATTACTGAAGGCCGGCTTTACCCTTTGACCCTGGAACGGCTGGGGTCGGACCCGGCGGTTCTGACCCCGGATCTTGCTTTTGGGGTTCAATCGAACGCCAACAACACGCCAAAAAACCACACCCCACATTTACACCCCCTCCCCCGCTTGCTACAATAGTTGAGAATGATTCCTATTAACTAAATCGATCCGGCTGGTCGGTCGCGCTTGCAAGGGGAACGCGATGCCGCTGGCAGAGCCGCTGGAACGCCAGGAAATCGCGACACTGTATGCCGACCACCACGGCTGGCTGCAGGGCTGGCTGCGCAAGAAGATGGGCAGCCCGGCCGGCGCGGCGGACGTGGCCCACGATACCTTTGTGCGCCTGCTGGACCGCGACGATGCGGTGGCCGCACGCGAACCGCGCGCGTTTCTCGTCACCGTCGCCCAACGCGTGCTGTTCAACCACTACCGCCGCGAAAAGCTGGAACGCGCCTACCTGGACCTGCTGGCCCAGCTGCCGCCCCTGCATGCGCCCTCGCCCGAGGAACAGACACTGCTGCTGGCGACCCTGCTGGACCTGGACCGCGCGCTCGACGCCCTGCCGCCCACCGTCAAGCGCGCCTTTTTATTGCGCCAGCTCGATGAACTGCCACAGGAAGATATCGCGCGCCAGCTCGGCATCTCGCTGGCCACCGTCAAGCGCCATCTGCTGCGCGCGGCCACTGCGGCGCAGGCCTGGCGGCAGCTGCAAACGCAGCACGCCGGCGTCGATCCCGCCATGCGCGCGGCCCTGCTGCGCGCATGCGCCCAGCCGCGCGCGGCACGGCGCCAGGCCCTGGCCTCGCTATGTTTGCTGCTGGCCGGTGGCGCCGGCTTCTGCATGATCGAGCGCGGCACGGCCTGGCGCGGCTGGATGGCCGACTACAGTACTGGCGTCAACCGGCGCCGCCTGATCACGCTGGCCGATGGCACCGAGCTCACGCTCAATACCGCCAGCGCCGTGAATATCGATTACAGCGGCGCGCACCGCCGCATCACGCTGCTGGCCGGTGAAATCTTTATCGCCACCGCCAGGGACGCGGCACAGCGGCCGTTCTTCGTCACCACGCCATATGGCGACCTGCAGGCGCTGGGCACGCGCTTTACGGTGCGCGTGCACGACCGGTACGCCAGCGCCGGCGTGCTCGAAGGCGCGGTGGCCGTGCTGGACGAAGCCGGCGGCCAGCGCCTGGTGCTGCGCCCCGGCGAAGCGGCCCACTTCACGCCGGCGAGCCTGCACCGCGTGGCGCTAACGCCGTATGGCGGCGCCTGGATGAACGGCATGCTGGTGGCGCGCGACATGCGCCTCGACGCCTTCCTGGCCGAGCTGTCGCGCTACAGCGAGCATCCGCTGGCCTGTACGCCGGCGGTGGCCGGCCTGCGCGTGTCCGGTTCCTACCCGCTGGCCGACCTGGACGCCATCCTCGACGCCGTCTGCGCCAGCCTGCAATTGCGGCGCGACACCGTCACGCGTTTCTGGGGACGGCAGGTGGCCAAGGTCCAACTGGCGGCCCGTTAAAAAATATTTTCATGAAAGTGAGCTGTTCAAGCGTGTTCGCGTGACCTGGAGTACAGGCAGTCTCCATCTTGCGCATCCACGAAAGGTTTTACATGTTTCCAGCATCTCGTCACGCCCCACGCTCACTCCTGGTCCGCACCGTCCTCGCCTGCGCCCTGTCGCAGATCGGCATGGCGCTGGTTCTTCCCGCCCACGCGCAAGCCCAGGCGCAGCAGCTGCGCAGCTACAGCATTCCCGCCGGGGCGCTGGGCGACGTGCTGACGCGCTTCGGCAGCGACAGCGCGATTTTATTGTCGTTCTCCGGAGAGGCCACGCAGGGCTTGCGCAGCGCCGGTTTGCAGGGCAGTCACAGCCTGCAGGACGGTTTCCGTATTCTGCTCGCCGGCAGCGGCCTGCAGGCGGTGGCGCAGCCCAATGGCGGCTATCTGCTGCAAAAGATCCCGGCCGGCACGCCGGCAGCCGGCGCCGACAGCCGTGGCATGGCCGTGATGAGCGGCGTGACGGTGGTGGCGGCGCAGGAACGCAGCGCCGTCACCGGCGGCACCGGCAGCTACTCCGGTGGCCCGGCCAGCGGCGCCACCGGCCTGGCCCTGACGCAGCGCGAAACGCCGCAGTCGCTGACCATCGTCACGCGCCAGCAGATGGATGACCAGAACAGCAATGCGGTGTCCGACGTCATGAAAAACGTCAACGGCGTCAATGTGCAGAACTACGACAGCGACCGATGGAGCTTCTGGGCGCGCGGCTTTGCCGTCACCAATTTCCAGTACGACGGCGTGTCGGCCATCTACGACGGCGTGTACGACTGGGGCACCACCAACAGCGACATGGCGATCTACGACCGCATCGAAGTGCTGAAAGGCGCCACCGGCCTGATGAGCGGCGCGGGCGACCCGTCGGCCACCGTCAACATGGTGCGCAAGCGCCCCACCGCCGACTTCACCGGTTCGGCCACGGTGGGCGCCGGCTCGTGGGACAACTACCGCGCCGAAGCCGATGTATCGGGCGCGCTGAACGAAAGCCGCACGGTGCGCGCGCGCCTGGTCGGCGCGTACCAGGACAAGCATTCCTACCTGGACCGCTACCAGCAGCGGAAATCGGTCGCCTACGGCGTCATCGAAGCGGACCTCACGCCCCTCACCTTGCTCACGGCCGGTTTCACCCACCAGGACTACAAGCCGCGCGGCTCGACCTGGACCGGCTTTCCGGTGCTGCTGGCAAACGGCACGCGCACCGACTTCCCCACCTCGTGGAATCCGGCCACCGGCTGGAGCCGGCGCGACATGAAAAATACCACCTTGTTCAGCGCGCTGGAACACACTTTTGCCAGCGAGTGGAAGCTCAAGTTCAGCGCCAATATGCTGCGCAGCGAGCATGACAGCGTGCTCGGGTCGGCCAGCGGCGGCAATCCCGACCCCGTCACCGGCGAAGGCGCCTATTTCTTCATGGGACAGTATGCGGGCAAGCGCCGCCAGGGCACCGTCAACCTCGACCTCAATGGCCCGTTCACGGCCTTTGGCCGCCAGCATGAGGCGATGTTCGGCTATTCGTCCTCGACGGCGAAACAGCACGGCCCCGTCCATGAATCGGTCTACCCGCCCGTCGCGGGCAGCTACTTTGACTGGCGCGGCCAGTATGCGCAGCCGGCCTTTACGCGCCTGGGCAACGACAACGACAGCACGCGCCAGAGCGGCCTGTATGGCGCCGCGCGCCTGCGTCCCGCCGACGCCCTGTCGGTGATTGTTGGCGCGCGCGTCAGCCGCTACCGGCAGGACCAGCAGCGCACCTTTATCGACGCAGCCACCGCCCCCATCGTCGCGCGCATCGAGGAAAACAATGTCGTCACGCCGTATGCGGGCGTGGTATATGACCTCGACCGGACGTACTCCGTATTCGGCAGTTACACCAGCATCTTTGCGCCGCAGAGCAACCGCGATATCAACCGCAACTTCCTGGCGCCCGTGCGCGGCAAGGGCTTTGAAGCCGGTGTCAAAGCCGAATACCTGCAGGGCAGGGTCAACGCCAGCGCCGCGCTGTTCCAGATCCGCCAGGGCAATGTGGCCAATTACGTGGGCGCCGTCAACGGCGAGGAAGCGTACGAGGCGATCGACGGCATCACCAGCCGCGGCCTGGAAATGGAAGTGACGGGGGAAGTGGCAAAGGACGTGAAACTGAGCGCCGGCTACACCTACACGCACAGCCGCGACAAGGATGGCGAGGACGTGTTTTCCACCATGCTGCAAACCACGCAGCCGGCCCATCTGCTGCGCGTGCAGGGCAGCTGGCGCTTGCCGGCCGGGCTGGAAAAAATCACCGTCGGCGGCGGCGTGAACTGGCAAAGCAGCTACTACGGCAAGCTGTGGAACCCGGCGGCCGCAGACTATGTGCGCATCGCCCAGGGCAGCTACGCGCTGGTCAACCTGATGGCGCGCTACGAGATCGGCAAGCACGTCACGGCCAGCCTGAATGTGAACAACCTGCTGGACAAACAATACCTGACGGGCCTGGGCCTGTTCGAAACAGGCTTCTACGGCGAGCCGCGCAATATCATGCTGACCTTGCGCACGAAGTTTTAGGGTATGACATCGGCCGGCTGCACCGCCAGCGCCGCATGGCTGCTGGCGCAGCCGCCGCACAGGCCATACAGCAGCGGCGACTGGCGGTACAGCACGAATCCGTGTTCGGCCGCCACCACCCGCTGCTGCTGTTCGATGGCGGCGTCGACGAATTCCGTCACCTTGCCGCAGCCCTTGCACACCAGGTGGCCGTGGCGCTCGCCGCTGCCCAGTTCAAAGATCGCCGCGCCATTGTCGAAATGGCTGCGCTCGAGCAAACCCGCATCGGCAAACTGCATCAGCGCGCGGTAGATGGTGGCCACGCTGGCGTTTTTCTCGCCCGTCATCAGGCGCCGGAACACATCTTCCGCCGTCAGATGCTTTTCATGCGACTCATGAAACAGCTGCAAGATCAGCAGCCGCGGCGGCGTCGCCTTCAGGCCGGCCTGCACCAGCGCGCCGGCCATTTCATCGGTGGTCATGGACCGCTCCTTCACGTATAAAAAACGCTGATGCGCTGGCCGTCGATCTGGTGCACCTTCACCTCGACCTGGTAGAGATCGCGCAGCACCTCGGGCTGGATCAGCTCCTGCGGCGTGCCCTGCGCCGCCAGTTTGCCGTCGCGCATGGCGATGATATGGTCGGCATAGCAGGAGGCGAAATTGATATCGTGCAGCACCAGCACCACCGTCTTGTGCAACTCGTCGGCGGCGCGCCGCAGCAGCTTCATCATCGCCACCGCGTGGCGCATGTCGAGGCTGTTGAGCGGTTCGTCCAGCAGCACGTAATCGGTGTCCTGGCACAGCACCATCGCGACAAAGGCCCGTTGCCGCTGCCCGCCCGACAATTCATCGAGGAAGCGTTCGGCCAGCGCCTCCAGGCCCAGGTAGCCCAGCGCCTGCTCCACATGCACGCGGTCGTTCTCCGTCAGCCGCCCGGCCGAATGGGGGTAGCGGCCAAAGGCGACCAGTTCGCGCACCGTCAGGCGCAGGGTCAAATGATTGTCCTGGCGCAGGATGGCCAGGCGCCTGGCCAGCACCTCGCCCGGCGTGGTTGTCACATCGAGCCCATCGACCGTCACGCTGCCGGCCGACATGGGAGACAAGCGGCTGATCATGGCCAGCATGGTCGATTTGCCGGCGCCGTTCGGGCCGATAATGGCCGTCACGCCGCCGGCCGGAATCGCCAGCGTGACATTGTCGACCACCAGCGTGTCGCCGTAGCGTTTGGATACCGCATCGGCGGCGATCATGCGGCCTTCCGGCGCAGCAGAATAAAGATGAACATCAGTCCTCCCAAAAATTCAATCACCACCGACAGCGCGGTGGCAAAGCCGAACACGCGCTCGAGGATCACCTGGCCGCCGACCAGCATGGTGGCGCCCAGCAGAATGGCCGCCGGCAGCACCAGGCGGTGCTTGTCGCTGCCCATCAGCTGGTAGGCCAGGTTGGCCACCAGCAGGCCAAAGAAGGTCACCGGCCCGACCAGCGCGGTCGATACCGACACCAGCACGGCCACCAGCACCAGCACGCGCATCACCAGCTTGCGGTAATCGAGTCCCAGGTTGATGGCCAGTTCGCGCCCCAGCGCCAGGGTGTCGAGCGCGCGCCACATGCGCCAGCCGGCCACGCTGGCGGCCAGCACCACCAGCGCGGAGACGGCCAGCAGGTCCTGCGCCACCAGGTTGAAGCTGGCGAACATGCGGTCCTGCAGCACCACGAATTCGTTCGGATCGATGATGCGCACCATGAAACTGGTCACGCTGCGAAACAGCAGGCCGAAGACGATCCCGACCAGCATCATCAGGTGCAGGCTGCGCTGGGTACCGCCCAAAAACAGCCAGCGAAACAGCAGGCAAGCCAGGCCCACCATCAGCAGCAGTTCCAGGCCGAATTTCAGGCGCACGTCGACCCCGCCCAGCCGTTCCAGCCCCAGCGTGAACACCAGGATGGTCTGGATCAGCACATACAGGGCGTCGAAACCCATCACGGCCGGCGTCAGGATGCGGTTGTGGGTAATCGTCTGGAACAGCACCGTGGCCACGCCGATGGCATACGCCACCAGCAGCATGGCGGCCAGCCTGGCGCCCCGGTGCGGCAGCACGAAGGCCCAGTTGCCGTTGGCGCCGATGGTCATAAAGGCTACCATCGACAGCACGGCCAGTGCCAGCAAAAGCGACAATCGCGCGGCGGGAGACAATGAAAAAACCATCAACCCACCCTCGCCCGCGTGCGCAGCAGCAAAAACAAAAACAGCGCGCTGCCGACGATGCCGACCACGGTGCCGATCGGGACTTCATACGGATGCAGCAGCAGGCGCCCGGCGATATCGCAGGCCAGCACGAACGCCGCGCCCAGCAGCCCCACCCAAGGCACGGCGCGGCGCACATTGTCGCCCAACATCAGGCTGACCAGGTTGGGAACGATCAGCCCCAGGAAGGGCACCATGCCCGAGGTGACCACCACCACCGCCGTGACGGTGGCGACGATCAACAGCCCCAGCGCCACCATGCGGCCATGCCGCAGGCCCAGGTTGGCGCTGAAATCGCGGCCCATGCCGGCCACCGTGAAGCGGTGCGCGGTATGCCAGGCCAGCAGGGTCAGGCCAAAGCCGATCCACAGCAGCTCGTAGCGGCCGCGCAGCACGGCCGAGAAGTCGCCGGTCGACCAGGCGTGCAGCGATTGCAGCATGTCGTGGCGGTGCGCAAAAAAAGTGGTGACGGCGCTGATCACGCCGCCCAGCACCAGGCCCACCAGCGGCACGATCAGCGACGAGCGCTGCGGAATGCGGCGCAGGATCGCCAGGAACAGCAGGCTGCCGGCCAGCGCGAATCCGGCGCTGACGACCATCTTGCCGAACAGGGGCAGCTCCGGCGCGAACAGGGCCACGGCCAGCACGCCCAGGCTGGCCGATTCGACCGTGCCGGCCGTCGACGGTTCGACAAAGCGGTTACGCGCCAGCATCTGCATGATCATGCCGGCCACCGCCATCGCCATGCCCGACAGGATCAAGGCCACGGTGCGCGGCACCCGGCTGGCGAACAGCAGTTGCGAGGCCATCGGGTCGGCCGGTGCGCCGCCGATGCCCAGCAGGGCCAGCATCGACACATCGCTGGCGCCCACCAGCACGCTGGCGACAGCCAGCACAAGCACCAGCAGCGCCAGCAACACCAGCCAGCCGGCGCCGCCCGACTTCGGACTACTCAACACCATCTATCGACTCACTTGGCGGCAGTGGCGGGAGCAGCGGGAGCGGCGGCACCCATGGCCTTGCTGATCTGCGCGATATTGGCGCGCAGCGCACCCTGGCCGGCGCTGCCGAGCAAATACCAGTTGGCGGCGTCCAGGTAGACCACCTGCTTCTTGTTCCAGGCGGTGGTCTTGCGCACCAGTTCATTGTCCAGCAGGCGCTGGGCGGCCGATCCCTCGCGGCCGATGGCGGCGTCGCGGTCCAGCACGAACAGCCAGTCCGGATTGGTCTGCAGCAGGAACTCGAACGAGATCGCCTGGCCGTGGTTCGATTGCGCCAGATTGGTTTGCGCCGGCACGATGCCGAAGCCGTCATGCAGCACGCCGAAGCGCGAGCCGGGGCCGTAGGCGCTCATCTTGCCGCCGTTGGTCAGTATCATCAGCCCCTTGCCGCCTTTCGCCGCCACCGTTTTCAGGGCGGCGATGGCGTCCTGGTTCTGCCTGACCAGCGCCTGGGCCTGGGCTGGCTTGCCGAAGATGGTGCCCAGGGTCTCGGCGTTGCGGTACACGCTGGGCAGGAAATTCTTCGCGTCGACGGTCAGGTCGATGGTCGGCGCGATCTTTGCCAGTTCCGCATACTTGGCCGCCGAGCGCCCGCCGGTGATGATCAGATCCGGTTTGGCGCCGTGTACCGCTTCCAGGTCGGGTTCGAACAGGCTGCCGATCTTGACGTATTTCGCGTCCGCATACTGCGCCAGGTGGGCCGGCATTTTCACGGTCGGCACGCCTTTCACGTCCACGCCCAGCGCCTGTAGCGTGTCGAGCGTGGCCAGGTCGAATACCAGCACGCTTTTCGGCGCGGCCGGGATCACCGTTTCACCCTTGGCGTGGCTGATCTTCCGGGTCTCCTGGGCCTGGGCCGGCAGGACGGCCAGCGCCAGCGCGCCGGCCAGCAGCATGCCGAGCGAGCGGCGTTTGGTGTGTGCAGAAAAATTCATCATGATGGTATCCAGTCCAGTTCAGTTTAAAAACGCGCGGTCAGGCCGGCGAAGAAGCGGCGGCCCTGCACATAGTTGTCGGCCACGCCCACGGTTTCCGGGCCTTCCTCGAACAGGTTCTGCACGCCGCCGCGCACGGTCAGCTTGTCGTTCATGCGGTAGGAAACCGTCGCATCGGTGATCGTGTATTTCTTGGTGTAGATGGCGCCGCCGCCCAGCTGCTTGCCCGTGTGCTGGGCCGACAGTTCGGCATAGACCTTGTCATTGGCCTGCCAGCCCAGGGCCGAGAACAGCGACACCTTCGGCGTGTTCAGCAAGCTCGCGCCGGTGGACAGGTTCTTCGCCTCGATCATGTAGGTCAGGTTGTTGCGCAAGGTGAGGCTTTTGCTGAGCGGGATGGCCAAGTTACCCTCCAGGCCGCGCGTGCGCGCCTTCTGGATGTTTTCCATCATGGTCCACCACAGACCCTGGTAAAAGCCCAGCGGCGCGTAGTCGATCTTGTTCTTGAAATCGGTGTGGAAGAAGGTCAGCCCCGCATCCCAGCCGGCGCGCTCGAACGCCACGCCCAGTTCCGCGCTGGTGCTCGTTTCCGGTTTCAGGTCCGGGTTGCCGGCCATGTAGCACACGCCGGTGACATAGCCGAACGGACGCAGCCCCGCGCAGCCGTTGCCGCGCGAACTGGTTACCGCGTTCGGCGCATTTTCCTTCAGGCTCGGCGCGCGAAATCCCTTCGAGATACCGCCGCGCACCGTCCACGCTTCGGCCGGGCGATACACCAGGTACAGCCGCGGGCTGGTGTTATTGCCGAATTTTTCATGGTGATCGAGGCGCGCGCCGACGGTGGCCGTCAGGTCTTCGCGCAGGAAGATCTGGTCTTCGGCAAACACGGCGGCGGTGGTCACCGACAGGGTCGAGCCGTTCGCCACATTGCCCAGGTAATCGGTGGGCACGGTGCCGATGGTGCGGGTATTGGTCAGCTCTTCGTCCTTCCACTGGCCGCCCAGGGTCAGCAGATGGTCGACGCCGAACTTGAACGGTTTTTCCAAAGTCGCGTCGAGCAAGGTATCTTTCGATTTCGCCGTGTGGCCGCTGATCTTGCTGTCGTAGGCATTGTGATACAAGTTGACCTTGGTCTTGCCGAAGCCCCAGCGCCCTTCATGGCCGATGCCGGCGCTCTTGCGCGTCAGTTCGCTGGCGCCGAAGGCCTCGATCACCGGCACGCCGGTGGCGCCCAGGCCACCGCCGCCGCTGGCTTGCTGTTTGCCGTAGGCGACATCGACCGACATGCTCTGGCGCTCGGCGATCTTCCAGTTCAGCTGGCCCGTGAAATTGTCATTGCGCTCGCCGCCCACGCCGCCGAATGCGCGGTTGCCGGTGCTGACGGAATCGGCGACCTGGCGCGTCTTGCTGGCGCCCAGGCGGATACCGACAGCCTGCGACAGCGGGCCGGCCAGGTTGACGCTGGCCTGGTGCGCGTCGCCACGGCCCGATTCCTCGGCGGCGGTATAGTTCAGGGTGGCCGAACCGCCCCACTGGCGCGGCACCTTGCGCGTGATGATGTTGATCACGCCGCCCATCGCGTCGGAACCGTACAGCGACGACATCGGGCCGCGCACCACTTCGATGCGTTCGATCATGTCGGGCGTGATCCAGTTCAGGTCCTGCCGGCTCTGGTCGGGACGGTAGGCGGTGTCGGTGGAACTGCCCTGGCGCTTGCCATCGACCAGGATCAGGGTGTATTTTTCGGGCAAGCCGCGCAGCTTGATCTTCGACTGCTCGCCGGTGGCGCTGGTGCCGCCGGTCACGCCGGGGATGCGGCGCAGCAGGGTATTGAGGTCGTACACGGGCTGGCGCTCGATCTCTTCGCGCGTGATGACGCTGATGCTGGCCGGCGCATCCTTGATGTCGACCGGCGCGCCGGAGGCCGTCACCACCACGGTCGGCACGGCCGCCGCTGCGGTTGCGGCAGGCGCTTGCGCCCAGGCGGCGCCGACGGCGGCGCTCAAGGCGCAGGGCAACAGGAAACGGGCGCACGGCGCCACGGAGAGCTTTTTCATGGGGACTTTCAGGTAGTCGGCGCAGCGGCAAGCGCCCTGTTACACAATTGAGAATAAGAACGATTCGCATTATAATCAGCGATTTTTGCGTATCGGCAACGTTAAAGGCAGTCTTATGAATTCTTTGCATTTCTCGGTGCTGCTGGTCGACGACGACGTCAAGATGGCGCGCATGCTGGAGGAATACCTGACGGCCGAGCATATCCATCTGCAGGTCGCGCATGACGGCTGGCAGGCGCACCAGCTGCTGCAGGCGGCCGGCCATGGCCTGGACTTGGTAATCCTCGACGTCACCCTGCCGGGCCAGAACGGCTTCGAGATCCTCCGGCGGCTGCGCCAGGAATCGAACCTGCCGGTGATCATGCTGACGGCGCGCGGCAGCGAGAGCGACCGCATCCTGGGGCTGGAACTGGGCGCCGACGACTACCTGCCCAAGCCCTTCAATCCGCGCGAACTGACGGCCCGCATCCGCGCCGTGCTGCGCCGCCGCGACGACGGCCCGGCCACACCCGTCGCGCCACCGCCCGACCCCGCCCTGTGCGTGGGCACCCTGCGCTACCTGCCGCGCAGCCTGGAGGCCAGCGTCGGCGGCGGCATGGTGCGCCTGACGGGCACCGAGGCGCGCATCCTGGAAATCCTGATGCGCTCGGAAGGGCGCATGATAGGCCGTGAACAGCTGACGCAATGGGCGCTGGGGCGCAAGCTGCAGGCGGACGACCGCAGCCTCGATACGCATGCCAGCAATTTGCGGCGCAAACTGGGCCTGGGGCCATCGCCTGACGGCCGGCCCGAACTGCGCAGCGTGCGTGGCCAGGGCTATCTGCTGGCCATGAGCGCGGGCGACGCCGCTTGAGCCGCGCCGCGCCAGGCAGCTCGCTGTTCCTGCGCATCTTCATCTGGTTCTGGCTGGCCACCTGCATGATCGTGGCGGCCGGCATGGTGATCACCACGGTGGTCGGCGCGGCGCGCCACAATGCGCTCGACGGCGTCGAGCCGGCCGCGCTGGTGCGCGAAGCGCGCGCGCAGATGGCGCTGGGCGGCGTGGGCGCGCTGCGGCAATGGATACGCGCCAGCGAAGCGCGGTACGCCACCTTGAAGATCTATGTGGTCGACCATGGCGTGCAAGACATCCTGGGGCGCCGCCTGCAGCCGCGGCTGGAAGACCGCCTGGGCGCGCATATCGAGGAAGGCGATTTCGCCGCCGCCAACGGCACGCCGCTGCCCGGCCCCCTGCCTGGCAAGCCGGTGTCATGGTGGGACATACACGATCTGGTCTCGCCAGACGGCGACCATTATGAACTGGGCTTTTTGCCCTTCGATCCACCGCACCTGGAAGCGCTGGGCGACTCCGACCTGCCCCTGCTGCTGCTGGCCGCGTTTGCCCTCAGCGCCCCCATCTGCTGGCTGCTGGCGCGCCATATCAGCCGACCCGTGCGCGAGCTGGAACGGGGCGCGCAGGCGTTTGGCGACGGTGACGCCAAGCTGCGCCTCGATGGCGCGCTGCTGGCGCGGCGCGACGAATTCGGCGCCCTGGCGCGCGCCTTCGACGACATGGCCGAAAACGTGGCCGAGCTGCTGGCATCGAAGGAAAACCTGCTGCGCGACGTGTCGCACGAACTGCGCTCGCCGCTGGCGCGCCTGCGCCTGGGACTGGAACTGGCGCGGCGCGACGCCGGCGCCGGGCTGGCGCTGGACAAGCGCTTTGACCGCATCGAGCAGGAATGCGCCCACCTGGACCAGATGGTGGGCCAACTGCTGCACCTGGCGCGGCTGCGCGGCGCGCCCAGCGACATGCCCGAGCCGCTGGACCTGGCCGTGATCATCAGCCAGGTGGTGGGCGACGCGCGCTTCGAGGCGCAGGCGGCCAGGCGCCGCGTGGCGTGGACGGCGCCGCCGCTGCCCCTGACGATGCTGGGCGTGCCGCTGCTGCTGCGCAGCGTGCTGGAAAACGTGCTGAGGAATGCCTTGCGCCACGCGCCCGAAGACTCGGCCATCAGGCTGCGCGCCTGGCGCGAGGACGGCGACATCGTGGTGGAAATCGGCGACCATGGCCGTGGCGTGCAGGAAGACGAACTGGCGCGGCTGTTCCAGCCGTTTTACCGCGCCGGCGGCGACGCCCAGCAGGATGGCGACGGCGCGGGCCTGGGCCTGACGATCGCCGCCACCATGGTGGCGCGCCACGGCGGCGGCATGGCCGCGCGCAACCGTGGCGAAGGTGATGATATGGATGAAAACGGCCGGCGCAGCGGACTGATTGTCAGCATCCGGCTGCCGGGACTGTAGCTCAGGCCGAGAACAGCGCCAGCGCCCAGGCCGGCGGCTGCAGTTCCTGCGCCAGCGGCGCATAGGCGGGATCGAAGCGCGACGCCAGCAGATACACATTGGCCGCGCCCGCGCGTTCCCAGTTGCCCGTAAAACCCTTCTGGCCGGCGGCCACGCGCTTGCGGTCGAACGGCACCGCGCTTTTCGCGAACTCCACGTGGGTCTGCTTGCCCTGGGCGTACGGCGCCAGCCAGGCCAGCGCTTCTTTCAAGCGCCGCGCTTCCGGCGCGCCATACCAGTCGTCGCCATGCTGTTGCGCCATCAGCGCGGCGGTGAGCAAGGGCTCCAGGCTGTAGGTGGTGTAATGCAGGGCGTCGCGCTGTTCGAAGTCGAACGGCACGCCGCCTGCACCGATATTGCGCGGCACATGGGACATAAAGCGCTCTTTTGCACGCGCGACCAGCGCCGCGTCGCCCGACAGATAGGCGGCTGCCGTGCCAATCTTGATGCGGTGGCTATGCCAGTTATTGCGCGCCGTCGACGGCCCGCCCACCTTGATCCGATCGCTCAGGTAGCCGCTGGCCAGGGTGCGGCAGAATGCCTGCAACTGCTTGCGTTCACTGGTACCGAGCCGCTCCTGGATCAGGTCCACGCCCATCAACAGGCTGGCCAGTTCCGTTTCGTCGACGGGGCTGAACGAGGGCTGGTAGCCGCGGCTCCAGGCCAGCGCCAGCTTGCGCGCATTGTCCAGGAAAGCCGCCTCGCCAGACAGCCGCCATGCCAGCGCCTGCAGCCGCGCCTGGCGCCAGTCTTCCTGCGCCTGCTGGCTTTGCGCACGCCCGCCTTCGCCGTCGAGCAGGCCACCCGTGCGCACTTCGGCCATCAGATGCACGGGCCGGCCCACGGCTTTTTGCGCCGCGCGGATCACTTGCGCGGCCACCCTGGCCGGCACCCGCGTTTTCAGGCCAGCCGCATGCGACGGCGATGTCAGCGCAAACGGCAGCGTGGTGGCAGCAGAGGCCGCGCGCACGCCGGCAAACGGCAAGGCCAGCAAACCGGTCAGCACCGCGCGCCGGGTAATCAAAAGCGGGTCTCGCGCGCGGCGCGCAAAAAATTATCGAGGATGGGCGTGCAATCGAGCAGCTCGACGCCACCGGCCGAATGGAATTCCGGGTGCCACTGCAAGCCCATCACGAAGCGCGCGCGCTGGTAGCGGATCGCCTCGACGATATTGTCGCCATGCGAATACGCTTCCACCGTGATATCGCGCCCCAGGTCCTTCACCGACTGATGGTGGATCGAATTGACCAGCGACTCTCCCGCCTTCGGAAACAGGCCGGCCAGGGTCGAGCCTTTCGGGAACACGATGGTGTGGCGGTGGCGGTCATACAGGTCATTGACGTGGGACGAAGCCCCTTCCACGTCCGAGGCGATATCCTGGTACAAGGTGCCACCGAAGCCCACGTTGATCAGCTGGCAGCCGCGGCAGATGCCCAGCACCGGTTTGCCCGCGTCGACGAATTCGTGCAGCAGTTCCAGCTCATACAGGTCGCGCGCGCGGTCGCCGCTCCATTCAGGCCGCGTGGCCGCCTCCGAATACGTCTGCGGCGACACGTCCGCCCCGCCCTGCAGCACCAGGCCATCGAGGTGGCGCGCATAGTGGCGCAAGGTGATGTTACTCGGGTGTAGCAGGCCGCTGGTATTGACCGTCGGGATCATGAACACCAGCACATCGCGCGACATGACCCACTGCGCGATCGACTCCTCCAGGTATTGCAGATTCTTGCTGCGCAGGCCCGTGGCGCCGGGTTCCGGATGAAAAATGCGCGCCGAAATACCGATGCGCAAAGTGCGCCGCATGAAGTCGCGCCCCGCCTTGTCGCGCATCGAGCGGTAGCGCGACGTCAGCACGCGCCAGGCCAGCGCGAACGGCGTGTCGTTATCCTTCAGGTAGCGCGGCGGTGCCTCGCGCGAGCGGCGGTCGCGCTCATCGGCGTCGGAGGCGCGGCCGACGCGGTCGGGACGGACCGGCGCAGCAGGCGGGGCGGGAGAAACACTGGGCGGGATTTTTTCGTCTGACATGGCGTGACTTGCTGGATGGCGGAGACGGTTTCAATATAAACCTCCGTTCCCGAAAGCACGATTCAATTTTGTAACAAAAGCATACGCATGCCCGGCTTACGGGGCAAAAACGCAACAGGCCGGGCCTGGCGCGCATGGCGGCGCCTGCCAAAAATACGCCGCGTTTACGTCCGCCACCGCGCTTTTTAGACCATCTTTACATGCTCGCTGCTAATCTCGATTGCATCTCAACCACCGCTGCAAAGCACCATCGCCATGGACACTTCCTTGCGCCAAGCCACTTTTCTTATCCATATCACGGTCGATAAAGACTGCCTGTCGGCGCTGCGCCAGCTGGTGTTCAGGACCTGCGGCGCGATGCTGTCGTTCATGCGGATCGAGGCGGTCGACCATGCCGAACGCATGAGGGTGGACCTGTGCGTGACCGAACCGGCGCTGCGCCTGACGATGGACGCCGTGATGCGCTGGCTGCCGGCGGAGTTTGGCCGGATTTGCCAGGATCATCCACGCCACGGTGGTACACGATGAACCAGTACGCGTGCGAACACGCGATGTCCTGCGAGCGCATCACGGCCCACTTCCAGGGCATCTGGGTGCCGATGGTCACGCCGTTTCGCGACGGCGCGATCGACTTCGGCGCCGCACAGCGGCTGGCTGTCGAATTGGCCGGCAGCGGCGTCAATGGCCTGGTGGTGTGCGGCACCACCGGCGAGGCGGCCATGCTGAGCGAGGCCGAACAGGGCATGCTGTTGGCTAGCGTGCTGGAAGCGGCCGGCCCGCGCTTTCCCGTCGTGATGGGCATAGCCGGCAGCGACACGCGCGCCGTCACGGCCGCCGTGCAACGCTATCACGACCACCCGCTGGCCGGCCTGCTGATCTCCGCGCCCGCCTATGTGCGGCCGTCGCAGGAGGGCATCGTGCGCCATTTCCAGGCGATTGCCGCCGCCACAGATCACTCCATCGTGCTGTACAACGTGCCGGCCCGCACCGGCGTGCACATCACGACGGCGACGGCGGCGCTGCTGGCGCGCGACTCGCACTTTGTCGCCATCAAGGAGGCGGGCGGGCAGCTGGACCAGTTCGGCCAGCTGCTGCGCGACACCCACCTCGACGTGCTGTGCGGCGACGATGCGCTGCTGCTGGCCAGCCTGGCGCTGGGCGCACATGGCGCCATGTCGGCCGCCGCCCAGGTGCGACCCGACCTGTATGCCCAGCTGTTCGACCTGGTGCAATCGAATCGCCACGCCGACGCCGGCGCCCTGTTCGAGACCATGCTGCCTGCCATACGGCTGCTGTTCGCCGAACCGAACCCCGGCCCCATCAAGGCGGCGCTGGCCATGCAGGGCAAGCTGCGCGATGAACTGCGCTTGCCGATGACGCCCATGTCCGGCGCCGGCCAGCAAAAACTGGCGCTGGCGCTGGAATCATTGCTGGCGCTGCCGCGCTACCGCGCTGGCGGCGCGTCGTTTAAAACACCTTGCTGACTGTCAGGATCAAGGCCGTCTTGCCCATGAATTTGCCATTCACGGGCGAGGCGTAGGCGGTCTTGCTGCCATTGGTGCCGATCACGGCCAGTGCGCCGGTGAGCACGCCAAAGTCGCGCGTCACGCCCACTTTCCAGTCGGTGTAGCTCGACGCATCGTTGTTGCGCACCTTCTGGTGGCCCGCATGCAGGTTGCCGGTCCAGCCATTTGTCAAGTCGATATTCGCGCCGATGTCGAGGTAGCCGCTGTTCTTGCTGTTGACGATGCCGAACAGGTTGGAGACGGCGTGCGCATACTTGATATACGCCGGGCCGTACGACAGCTGGCCGTAGACTTCCTGGGTATCCGCATCGGCAAAGCCGGCCAGGTGTTTCAGGCCGTTGTCGGCATACACATAGGCCAGCACGCCGGCGTCGTAGCCGATATCGTCAGTCAACTGGCCGCGCTTGCCCGCATACAGGTCCACTTCCACGTCGCCACCGCCGCCCGCGTCCTTGGTCCACTTGATGGTCGAGGCCCAGGCGCCCGCGTACAGGCCGGTGGGGTTATTGACATAGTCGGCACCGCCCTGCAGCGCCGGTTTCAAGCGCGTTTGCGACATGCCGCGGTAGCGGTAGTCGGAAACACCGGCAACGTTGAAGCTGACTTCATTGTCCGGTTTCGCTTCCTGCGCGTGCAATACGCCCGAGGCAAGAATGGCGGCGATGGCAAATACGATTTTGTTCATGGTATGTACTTCTTCATTGGTGGGTTGGGCCTTTGCCGGGATGGCGCAGCTGGCCCCTTGCTGCAAAATTTCGGGTAAAACGCTCCCCTGGCGCGCGCGGCGCCTGTTTTCAAAACCGGGGGATAGAAAGACTTAGAGTGGCAGCAGCAATCGGTAGCCGACCGCCGTTTCCGTCAGCAGGTATTGCGGCTGGGCCGGATCGGCTTCCAGCTTCTGGCGCAAGTGGCCCATGTAGATGCGCAGGTAGTGGCCGTTCTCCAGGTTCGACGGCCCCCACACTTCGCGCAGCAGCTGCGGATTGGTGACCACCCTGCCGGCGTTTTTCACCAGCACCGACAGCAAGCGGAATTCGGTCGGCGTCACATGCACCAGCTGCTTGTCGCGCATCACCAGGCGGTTCTGCACGTCGACCGACACATCGCCGAAGCGCACCACGCCATCATCAGGTGCGGCCGGCTGGCGCTGGCGGCGCAAGGTGGCGCGCACGCGGGCCAGCAGTTCGCCCACGCCGAACGGCTTGGTCAAATAGTCGTCGGCGCCGGCGTCGAGCGCGCGGATTTTTTCGTCTTCGCCGACGCGCGCCGACAGCACGATCACGGGCACGGCCGACCATTTGCGCAGGTCGCCCAGAAAATCGATGCCGTCGCCGTCGGGCAGGCCCAGATCCAGCACCACCAGGTCGGGGCGGCGCGTGCCGGCGTCGATCAGGCCGCGCTGCAGGGTGGCCGATTCGTGCACCTGCCAGCCTTCGGCTTCCAGCGCGGCGCGCACGAAGCGGCGGATCTGCGGTTCGTCCTCGACCAGCAGTGCGGTCGGGGAAGTGGTGTTGCCGGTGGCATTAGCGTCATTCATGATGGTGTTCCAGTGTCAGTCAATTCGCTGTCCAGTTCTTCAGGCGGCACCGGCGGCGTCCCCAGAGGCAGCGTCAATACAAAGGCGGCGCCATGCGCGGGCAGCGGCACTTGCGCGGCGATGGTGCCGCCATGCGCTTCGACGATGGCGCGGCAGATCGCCAGCCCCAGGCCCACGCCGGGCAGGTTCGACTCGCGTTCGCCGCGCGTGAATTTTTCAAAGATCGCTTCTTCGCGCCCGGGCGGCAGGCCCGGACCGTCGTCGCTCACCGTCACCCGCAGCCACTGGCCATGCACGCCGGCGGCAATCGTGATGGTGCTGCCAGGCGGCGTGTATTTGGCGGCGTTTTCCAGCAGGTTGCACAGCACGCGCTCGATCAGCACGGCGTCGTAGCGCACCAACGGCAGGCCGGGCGCGAGCTGGGTGCGCAGTGCATGCCGCACCAGTTGCGGGGCGCTTACGCGCAGGGAACTGCCCACCACCTCTTCCAGCGCCTGCCATTGCAGGTTCAGCCGCACATGGCCGCTTTCGATGCGCGCCATGTCGAGCAGGTTGGCCACCAGCGCGCTCATGCGTACCGTCTCGGACTGCAGCGAGCGCGCCATCTCCAGCTGCGCGCCGGACAAGGCCGGGGTTGAGCGCGCCAGCGATTCGGCCAGGCCCACCAGCGAGGTCAATGGCGTGCGCAGGTCGTGCGACAGCGCCGCCAGCAGCGAATTGCGCAGCCGTTCCGACTCCATCTGCACCAGCGCGCCCTGCGCCACGTCGATATAGTGCACGCGTTCCAGCGCAATCGCCGCCAGCGCGGCAAAGGTGTCGAGCTGCTGGCGCTGTTCCGGCACCAGCAGCCAGTGCCGGTGCTGGGGCGAATCGAGCGGCAGCAGCGCCAGCAGGCCGCGCGTGCGCATCGGCGCGATCAGCGGCAAATAAAAAATATCGGAGCCGGGCAAGGTGTCGGTACCGGTGCCGGCCGCCTGCGCGCGGTCGAAGGCCCATTGCGCGATGCCCAGGTCCAGCTGGCCGCCATCAACCGGCGCCTTCAGGCGGCCCTCGTCATCGGGCAGCAGCAAGGTGGCGCGGGCGCGGAAGGCCCGCTCGATGGCGCGCCGCGTGATGTCGAAAATCTCTTCGGTCTGCAGCACGCCCGACAGCTCGCGCGAAAATTCGTACAGGGCGCGGGCACGCGCTTCGCGGTGCGTGGCGACCCGCGCCTGGAAGCGCAGGCCGGCCGTCAGGTGGCCGGTGATCAGGCCCACGGCCAGCATCACGCCAAACGTGATCACATATTGAAAGTCGCCCACCGCAAACGAAAAACGCGGCGGCACGAAGGCAAAATCAAAGCTGGCCACGCCCACCAGGCTGGCCAGCGCGGCCGGCCCGCGCCCCAGCCGCACGGCCACCAGCACCACCGTCAACAAGGAGAGCATGGCGATATTGGCCAGGTCGATATACGGCAGCAGCGGCACCGAGGCGCAGGCCGTGGCCAGGCTGGCGGCGGCCGCCAGCAGATAGCGCCAGGGGCGCCCAGGCCGGTGCACGATGGCCTCTTCGGCCGCCTTGCGCGGCGCGGCGTCCAGCGCCGGCTGGCCCACTTCGATCAGGTCGATATCGGGCGCCAGGCCGGCGATGCGCGCGGCGCTGGCCGCATGCCACAGCCGCGCCAGCGCTCCGCCCTGGCGGCGTCCCATCACCAGCCTGGCGATATTGGCGCCGCGCGCATGGGCGACGATGGCGGCGGCGATATCGCTGGCGGCCACGATGGCGGTGCGCGCGCCCAGGTCCTGCGCCAGTTTCAGGGTGTTCAGAATGCGTTCGCGCTCGCGCGCCGGCAGGCGCTGCAGCCTTGGCGTTTCCACGTACAGCGCATGCCATTCGGCGTTCAGCTGGCTGGCCAGGCGGGCCGTGCTGCGCACCACCTGTTCGCCGCCCGCGTGCGGCCCCACGCAGGCCAGCAGCGCCGCGCCCGTCTTCCACACCGGGTTGATCGATTTTTCAAGGCGGTAGGCCTGCACATCGTCCTGCACCCGGTCGGCCGTGCGGCGCAGCGCCAGCTCGCGCAGGGCGATCAGATTACCCTTGCGGAAAAAATGCTGCGACGCGCGCTGCGCCTGCTGCGGCTGGTAGACCTTGCCCGCTTTCAGGCGCAGCAGCAGTTCGTCGGCGGGTATGTCGACCAGCACCACTTCGTCGGCACGGTCGAACACCGTGTCGGGCAAGGTCTCGGCCACGCGCACGCCGGTAATCCCGCCCACCACATCGTTGAGGCTTTCCAGGTGCTGCACGTTGACGGTGGTCAGCACGTCGATGCCGGCGGCCAGCAGTTCCTCGACATCGTGCCAGCGCTTCGGATGGCGCGAACCGGCCACGTTCGAATGCGCCAGTTCGTCGATCAGGATCACGGCAGGGTGACGCAGCAGCGCCGCGTCCAGGTCGAATTCGGGCAAGGTCTTGCCGCGGTATTCCAGGTTTTTTGCCGGCAGCCACGGCAAGCCGTCGAGCATGGCCGCCGTCTCCGAGCGGCCATGCGTTTCCACCACGCCCGCCAGCACGTCGACACCTTCGGCCAGCAGCTTGCGCGCCGCGGCCAGCATGGCATAGGTCTTGCCGACGCCGGCCGAAGCGCCGAAATAAATGCGCAAGCGGCCACGCGTGGCTTTGTGTTCCTGCGCCTGGACCTGGGCCAGCAGGGCGTCGGGGTCGGGGCGTTGGTCGTTGGAGGGCATGGTGGTTTTCAATGAAAGGCTGGGGTCAGACCCCGATCATCTTACTTCTGCATCGCATCGAGCGCCAGATTCAGTTCCAGCACATTCACGCGCGCCTCGCCGAAAAAGCCGATATACGCGGTTTTCTGCGCCTTGGCGATGGCGTTTTCCACTTGCGCCAAAGGCAGGCCGCGCACGCGGGCCACGCGCGGCGCCTGGTAGATGGCGGCGGCCAGGCTGATTTCCGGGTCCAGGCCGCTGCCGGACGCCGTGACCAGGTCGACCGGAATCGCGCGCGTATTGCCTGGGTCGGCATCTTTCAAGGCGGCGATGCGCGCCTTGACGGCCTCGACCAAGGCCGGATTGGTCGGCCCCTGGTTCGAGCCGCCCGAGCCGACGCCGTTATTGGCCATCGGCGCCGTGGCCGACGGGCGGCCCCAGAAGTATTTCGGCGAGGTAAACGACTGGCCGATCAGGGTCGAGCCGACCGGCTTGCCACCGTGCTCGACGATGCTGCCGTTGACTTCATGGTTGAAAGCCAGTTGCCCGATGCCGGCCGTGGCCAGCGGATAGGCCACGCCGCAAATCACGGTCAGCGCGGCAAACAGGACCAGGGCGGGACGTACGATGGTGTTCATGCTATTTCCTTTAGATGAAGTTCAGTGCCGACAGCGCCATGTCGATCAGCTTGATGCCGACAAACGGCAGCACGATGCCGCCCAGGCCATACACCAGCAGGTTGCGGCGCAGCAGACTGGCCGCGCCGATGGCGCGGTACTGCACGCCCTTCAGGGCCAGCGGGATCAGCACGACGATGATCAGCGCATTGAAGATCACGGCCGACATGATGGCCGACGACGGGCTGGCCAGGTGCATGATGTCGAGCGCCTTCAGTTGCGGATAGGTGCCGACAAACGCCGCCGGGATGATGGCGAAATACTTGGCGATATCGTTCGAGATCGAGAACGTGGTGAGCGAACCGCGCGTCATCAGCATCTGCTTGCCGATTTCGACGATTTCCAGCAGCTTGGTGGGGTTCGAATCGAGATCGACCATATTGCCCGCCTCTTTCGCCGCCTGCGTGCCAGAGTTCATGGCAACCGCCACGTCGGCCTGGGCCAGCGCCGGCGCGTCGTTGGTGCCGTCGCCCGTCATCGCCACCAGCCGGCCTTCGGACTGGTAGCTGCGGATCAGTTTGAGCTTGTCTTCCGGCGTCGCCTCGGCCAGGAAGTCGTCGACGCCCGCTTCGGCCGCAATCGCCGCCGCCGTCAGCTTGTTGTCGCCCGTGATCATCACCGTCTTGATGCCCATGCGGCGCAGTTCGGCAAAGCGCTCCTTGATGCCGCCCTTGACGATATCCTTCAGTTCCACCACGCCCATCACCCGGCCCGCATCGACCACCACCAGCGGCGTGCTGCCGCGGCGCGCGATATCGTCGACGGCGCGCGCCACGTCGGCCGGATACGGCTGGCCCAGCGCTTCCACGTATTTTTTGACGGAATCGGCCGCGCCCTTGCGCACCTGTCTATCGGCGATATCGACGCCGCTCATGCGCGTCTGCGCCGTAAACGGGACAAACGTCGCGTTCAGGCTGGCCATCTCGCGTTCGCGGATATTGAACTGCTGCTTGGCCAGCACCACGATGCTGCGCCCTTCCGGGGTTTCGTCGGCCAGGGAGGCCAGTTGCGCCGCATCGGCCAGCTGCTGTTCCGTCACGCCCGGCGCCGGCACAAAGCTGGACGCCTGGCGGTTGCCCAGCGTGATGGTGCCGGTTTTATCGAGCAGCAGCACGTCGACGTCGCCGGCCGCTTCCACCGCGCGGCCCGAGGTGGCAATCACATTGGCCTGCATCATGCGGCTCATGCCGGCCACGCCGATGGCGGACAGCAGGCCGCCGATGGTGGTCGGGATCAGGCACACCAGCAGCGCGATCAGCACGGTAATCGTCACCGGCGTGCCGCTGCCGGCGGCCGCCACCGCAAACAGCGAATACGGCAACAGCGTGACGGTGACGATCAGGAACACGATCGACAGGGCCACCAGCAAAATGGTGAGCGCGATTTCATTCGGCGTCTTCTGGCGCTTGGCGCCTTCGACCATGGCGATCATGCGGTCGATAAAGGCCTCGCCGGGATTGACGGAAACGCGCACCAGCAGCCAGTCCGACAGCACGCGGGTGCCGCCGGTGACAGCTGAAAAGTCGCCGCCCGACTCGCGTATCACGGGCGCCGATTCGCCGGTGATCGCGCTCTCGTCGACCGAGGCCACGCCAGCCGTCACTTCGCCGTCGGCCGGGATCACGTCGCCCGCCTCGACCAGCACCGTCATGCCACGGCGCAGGTCGGTGGCCGGTGTCGGCAGCCAGGAGGTGCCGTATTTCGGCACCTGCATTTTCTTGGCCATCACGGTCTGCTTCAGGGCGCGCAGCGAGGCCGCCTGCGCCTTGCTGCGTCCTTCGGCCAGCGCTTCGGCAAAGTTCGCGAACAGCACGGTGAACCACAACCACACCGCAATCGCCAGAATGAAGCCGAACGGCGCTTCGCCCTGGCCATTCAGGGCCTGGATCGCCAGCAGGGTCGTGATGATGCTGCCCACATAGACGACGAACATCACGGGGCTGCGCCACTGCGTGCGCGGGTCGAGTTTCTTGAAGGCGTCGCCGATGGCGGGCAGCAGCAAGGCGGGGTCGAACAGGGTCAATGTCTTGGTTTTCATGGCAGTTGGGTAAAGAGTTGCAGGTGTTCGATGACGGGGCCCAGGGCCAGCGCAGGAACGTAGTTCAGTACACCCACCAGTATCACCACGCCGACCAGTAAGCCAATGAACATGGGGCCATGCGTGGGCATGGTGCCGGCGTTGGCCGACAGGCGCTGCTTGGCGGCCAGCGAACCGGCGACGGCCAGCACCGGCACGATCACGGCAAAGCGCCCGAACCACATGGCAATCGCCAGCATCACGTTATAGAACGGCGTGTTGGCCGACAGCCCCGCGAACGCGCTGCCGTTGTTGTTGGCGGCCGACGTAAAGGCATACAGGATTTCCGAGAAACCGTGGGCGCCCGGATTGGCCACGCCCACCGTGCCCTGTTCCAGCATGACGGCGATCGCCGTACCGACCAGCACCAGGGTGGGCGTGACCAGGATGGCCAGGGACACCATCTTCATTTCATGCGCCTGGATTTTCTTGCCCAGGTATTCGGGCGTGCGCCCTATCATCAGGCCGGCGATAAAGACGGCCAGGATGGCAAACATCAGCATGCCGTACAGGCCCGTGCCCACGCCGCCGAACACCACTTCGCCGAACTGCATCAACAGCAGCGGCACCATGCCGCCCAGGGGAATGTAGGAGTCGTGCATGGAGTTGACGGCGCCGCACGAGGCGGCAGTCGTCACGGCCGCGAACAGGGCCGACGAACTGATGCCGAAGCGCGTTTCCTTGCCTTCCATATTGCCGCCCGCCTGCAAGGTACTCATCTGCTGGTCGACGCCCAGCGCCTGCAAGGCCGGATTGGCCTGCTGCTCGGCCTGGAATACGCCGGCCGTCATGACCACAAAGATCAGCGTCATCGCGGCCAGCACTGCCCAGCCCTGGCGCATGTCGCCCGCCATGCGGCCAAACGTGAAGCACAGACCTGCGGGAATGATGAAGATGGCCAGCATCTGCAGGAAGTTCGACAGCACCGTCGGGTTTTCATACGGGTGGGCGGAATTGGCATTGAAAAAGCCGCCGCCATTCGTGCCCAGCAGCTTGATCGCTTCCTGAGATGCCACCGGGCCCATGGCGATGGTCTGCGTGGCGGCCACTTGCGCTTCCATCACCGGCTTGCCGGCCGCGTCCAGCACGGCCTGGCCGGCGGCGTCGGTTTTCGGTGTTTCATAATGTACCTGGTCGAGCAGGGTCACTTCCTTGTATGGCGAAAAATTCTGGATCACGCCTTCGCCCATGAACACCACCGACAGGGCCAGCGACAGCGGCAGCAGGATGTACAGGGTGGAGCGCACCAGGTCGACCCAGAAATTGCCGATCGATTTGCTCGAGCGCGCCGAAAAGCCGCGCACCAGCGCAAAGATCACGGCAATGCCGGTGGCGGCCGAAAAGAAGTTCTGGCAGGCCAGGCCCAGCATCTGCGTCAGGTAGCTCATGGTCTGCTCGCCAGAATAGCCCTGCCAGTTGGTGTTGGCGACAAAGCTCACCGCCGTATTGAACGAGGAATCGGGACCCACGTTACCGAGGCCTTGCGGGTTGAATGGCAAAAAGCCCTGCAGGCGCTGCAGGCCATACACAAAAAAGGCGCCGACGGTATTGAACACCAGCAGCGCGATGGCGTAGTGCTTCCAGCCCATGGAGCGCTCGGCACCCGCTTTCACGCCCGCCAGGCGGTAAAGAACATTTTCACCGCGTTGCAGCCAGCCCAGGCCACGGATCGGGGCATCGCCCGCCACCCTGGCCATGTACAGGCCCAGCGGATAGCCGGCGGCCAGCAGCACGGCCAGGAACAGCACCAGCAATAAAATCGATTGCGTCGTCATCACAGCTCCTCGGCTTTCAGCAGCGCCACCAGCAGATATACCAGCAGGCCGGCCGACACCACGGCGCCCAGCACATAAAAGGCGTTCATTGCGCGCCCCCAAGCTTGTCACAGGCGCCGGCAAAGCCAGCCACCACGACATAAAAGACGGCCATCAGGCCCAGGTATACGAGATCCATTCCCACCCTCATTCAGGTTTGTTTTGATAGAGGGAAGCTTAGCCAGAAGGGTCTAAAAAATTCGTAAAGACTGGAGCGGGCGGTGTAAACAAGCTGTAAAAATCATGCACTACCATCTAGCCGTCACATGACGGGCGCACCATAGTTGCCAAGGAGTAGCGCCATTGCGCGCCGATCACGATAGAATGCGCGAGCGTCCGCACAAGGACGCCCGGCCTGCCGCAATGCGCTCCCAGAGTGACGCGAGGCGCGATATACTGTATATTTATACAGTTATCGCCACCGCTGTCACTCTGTCAAATCGCCGCACAGCAAGCGCGCCTGGCGTTCCCACCACTGTCTTTACTTAGCTTGAACACGTATGGCCACTAAAAAACCAGCATCCGACTACAGCGAATCATCCATCCGTGTCCTGAAAGGACTGGAACCCGTCAAGCAGCGCCCGGGGATGTACACCCGCACTGAAAATCCGCTGCACATCATCCAGGAAGTGATCGACAATGCCTCCGACGAGGCGCTGGGCGGCCATTGCACGCATATCGCCGTCACGCAAAACGTCGACGGCAGCATCACGGTCGAAGACAATGGCCGCGGCATTCCCGTCGGCATGCACCCGGAAGAAGGCGTGCCGACCGTGGAAATCGTGTTTACGCGGCTGCACGCGGGCGGCAAGTTCGACAAGGGTTCGGGCGGCGCCTACGCGTTCTCGGGCGGCTTGCATGGCGTCGGCGTGTCCGTCACCAATGCGCTGTCCTCGCGCCTGGAAATCACCGTCTGGCGCAAGGAAAGCGACGGCAATGGCCTGCACCACATGGTGTTTGCCGATGGCGACGTGATCGAACCGTTGAACTCGCGCCCGGCGCCGCGCGACGGCAAGAAATCGGGCACGCGCGTGACCGCCTGGCCGAACGCCAAATACTTTGACTCACCGAATATCTCGCAGCCCGAGCTGCAGCGTTTGCTGCGCTCGAAGGCCGTGCTGCTGCCTGGCGTGACGGTCACGCTGACCAACGCGAAAACCGGCGACACCCAGACCTGGCTGTACGCGGAAGGCCTGCGCGGCTACCTGACCGAATCGCTGGCGCAGGTATCGAATGGCGAAACCCTGATCCCCCTGTTCGAAGGCGCGCAGTATGCAAGCTCCGAATCGGAAGGCTTTGCCGAAGGCGAAGGCGCGGCCTGGGTGGTGGCGTGGACGGAAGAAGGCGCCATCGTGCGCGAATCGTATGTCAACCTGATTCCCACCTCGAATGGCGGCACGCACGAATCGGGCTTGCGCGAAGGCCTGTTCGGCGCCGTGAAAAACTTCGTCGAGATGCATTCGCTGCTGCCGAAAGGCGTGAAGCTGCTGCCGGAAGACGTGTTTGCGCGCGCCTCGTTCGTGCTGTCGGCGAAAGTGCTGGACCCGCAATTCCAGGGCCAGATCAAGGAGCGCTTGAATTCGCGCGACGCCGTCAAGCTGGTCTCGACCTATACCAAGCCGCCGCTGGAACTGTGGCTGAACCAGCACGTCGACTACGGCAAGAAGCTGGCCGAACTGGTGATCAAGCAGGCGCAGTCGCGCCAGCGCTCGCTGCAGAAAGTGGAAAAGAAAAAATCGTCGGGCGTGGCCGTCCTGCCGGGCAAGCTGACCGACTGCGAATCGTCGGACATCACGCGCAATGAACTGTTCCTGGTCGAGGGCGACTCGGCCGGCGGCTCGGCCAAGATGGGCCGCGACAAGGAGTTCCAGGCCATCCTGCCGCTGCGCGGCAAGGTGCTCAATTCCTGGGAGACCGACCGCGACCGCCTGTTCGCCAATAACGAGATCCATGACATTTCGGTGGCCATCGGCGTTGATCCGCACAGCGCCGGCGACAACCCCGACCTGTCGGGTCTGCGCTATGGCAAGATCTGCATCCTGTCCGATGCGGACGTCGACGGCTCGCACATCCAGGTACTGCTGCTGACCCTGTTCTTCCGCCACTTCCCCTCGCTGATTACCAAGGGCCATATCTGCATCGCCCGCCCGCCTTTGTACCGCGTGGACGCGCCGGCGCGCGGCAAGAAGCCGATCCAGAAAATCTATGCGCTCGACGACGGCGAACTGGTGGCCATCGAAGACAAGCTGCGCAAGGAAGGCGTGAAGCAAGGCGCGTGGGCGATCTCGCGCTTCAAGGGCCTGGGCGAGATGAATGCCGAGCAGCTGTGGGAAACCACCATGAATCCGGACACGCGCCGCCTGCTGCCGGTGATGCTGGGTGCGGTCGACCATATGGATTCGAGCGCGCGTTTCAATATGTTGATGGGCAAAGGCGAAGCAGCCGGCCGCCGCGCCTGGATCGAAGAACACGGCAATGAAGCGGAGGCGGACATCTGATGATCATCGGCATCGACCTGGGCACCACCAACAGCCTGGTCGCCATCTGGCGCGACGGCAAGGCTTCCATCATCCCCAATGCGCTGGGCGAGCACCTGACGCCGTCGTGCGTCAGCATCGACGACGACGGCACCGTGCTGGTGGGCCGCGCCGCGCGCGAGCGCCTGCAGACGCACCCGCAATTGACGGCATCGGTCTTCAAGCGCTACATGGGCAGCGAAAAGAAGATCACCCTCGGCACGCAGCAGTTCCGTCCCGAGGAACTGTCATCGATGGTGCTGCGCGCCCTGAAGGAAGATGCCGAAGCGTTTTTGGGCGAAAAGGTCGAGGAAGCCATCATCACCGTGCCTGCCTACTTCAGCGATGCACAGCGCAAGGCAACCCGTATCGCCGGCCAGCTGGCGGGCCTGCGCGTGGAGCGCCTGCTGAACGAGCCGACGGCCGCCGCGCTGGCCTACGGCATCCGCGACAAGGAACAGGAAAGCAAATTCCTCGTCTTCGACCTGGGCGGCGGCACGTTTGACGTGTCGATCCTGGAGCTGTTCGAAGGCGTGATGGAAGTGCGCGCCTCGGCCGGCGACAATTTCCTCGGTGGCGAGGATTTTGTCACGGTGCTGGTCGACGCCTTTGTGGAGCACAGCGGCTTGCGCACTGCGCTGGGCAGCCGCCAGTTCGACCCGCGCCAGCAGCAGTTGCTGCGCGACGAGGCAGAACGGGTCAAGCGCCTGCTGTCGGATCAATCCCCGGTGCGCATGAACACGCGCTTCGAGAACACCGACTACAGCTGGGAAATCGGCGAAGACAGGCTGGCGCAATTGTGCGAGCCGCTGCTGGCGCGCCTGCGCCTGCCGGTCGAGCGCGCGCTGCGCGACGCCACCATCCGCGCCGCCGAACTGAACGAAGTTGTCCTGGCCGGCGGCGCCACGCGCATGCCGCTGGTACGCAAACTGGTGTCGCGCATGTTCGGCCGCTTCCCCGCCATCCACCTCGATCCGGACGAAGCGATCGCGCTGGGCGCGGCCGTGCAGGCGGGCCTGAAAATGCGCGACGCGGCGCTGGACGAAGTGGTGATGACGGACGTCGCGCCGTATTCGCTGGGCATCGGCATTTCACGCCAGGTGGGCCCCAACCAGTATGAGGGCGGCCATTACCTGCCGATTATCGAGCGCAACTCGGTGGTGCCGGTGTCGCGCACGGAAAACATCGTCACCATCCACGACAACCAGAAGGAAATCAATGTGGCGATCTACCAGGGCGAATCGCGCCTGGTGGCCGACAATGTCTTCCTCGGCAAGATCAACTTCCCGATCCCCGTCAAGAAGGCCGGCGAAGTGGGCATCGACGTGCGCTTTACCTACGATATCAGCGGCGTGCTGGAAGCCGAAGTGACGGTGCTGGCCACCCAGGAACGCCACAAGATGGTCATCAGCGACAACGCCGGCGTGATGACACCGGAGCAGATCGAACAGCGCTTCGCGGAACTGGCCGACCTGAAGATCCACCCGCGCGACCAGATTGAAAACCGCACCCTGGTCACGCGCGCCGACCGCCTGTACGAACAGTCGCTGGGCGACGTGCGCCAGTACCTGGCCGCCCATACGGCCAACTTCCAGGCCGCGCTGGAGTCGCAAGACCCGTCCACCATCCGCAAGGCGCGCACGGCTTTTTCAGCGGTACTCGAAGAAATAGAAAGCAACAGTTTTCTCTGATGAACAGTACTGCCCCGGACACCTGGCATATCCTGAATATCGCGCGCACCGGCGACGAGCGCGAGATCAAGCGCGCCTACGCGCGTCAGTTGAAGCTGAACCGTCCCGAGGATGATCCGGCGGCATTCCAGCGCCTGCGCGACGCCTACGAAGAGGCATTGCGGATGGCGGCGCATGACCAGCACGCGGCATCGACACCGTCTGCCGTCGCCGCACCTGCCGCCGATGCGGCATCGATGATCGCGTTGCGGAAAAAAGATGCGGTTCCCGCGGTCAACATGGACGGCCGTCGGTCAGCCACGGCGCCTGATGACAGCGGGTTTGCCGTCCCCGATCCGCTGAAAGAAGCAGCCAGCCTCTGGCAAGAGTGGCTCAACGCCGCTGGCGGGCTGCATTTGAAGACGCTGGAAGCGCGGCCGGTCATGGCCAATTTTTCCGTCCGCGAGGAGTTCGAGCGCATGGCCTTGCGCCACTGCGCCACTGCGGCCTGCCATGACCAGACGCGTGTCAAGTTCATGGCCCACTTTCAATGGGGTGAGCGGGTGGCGCAGCTGCATGCAATCGATGCACAGGCCGCCAGAGAGATGTTGGCACGCCATCACGCTACCTGCTCCTTGCATCATTTGGAGGACAGCGGGCGCTTCAACACCGCGCTTGCGCTGTTGATGGCCCCACCACCGGCATCGAGCCGCCTTCTGGCGAATGCCGGATTGACGCACCAGTTGCTGGAACTGATCCATCTCATCCGCTGGCAGCACCCGGATCTGCTGGCCTACAAGATCAACGCCGAGGCCTACACCTGGTGGGAACGGCAGGCGCGCGCAAAAAAATATTTTACCAGGACAGCCAAGATGTCCGCACTGGGCGGACTCGCTCTCTACGCGTCATGCCTGTTCATGCACCAGCTCGGCGAGTTTCAATTTGCCTTTCCGCATCTGAACGCCTTCCTGCTGGCACAAGCGATTTCCTTCGCCCTGTTCGGCGCCTATGCCTTCCATCGCCCCAGCGCCCTGCTCGATCACATGGAGCGGTTCAAGGAAGCGCGCTTCGGCAACTGGCTACGGCATGAGCGCCATCAGAAGAAATGGCAATTCGGCTGGCTGGCTCTGTACGCCGCCGCATCGCTGCTGCTATTTGTCCCGCACCCTGCTCCATTCGTGGTGTACACGGAGACCTTGGCATTTGCCGCATGTGCCCTGCTGGCATTACTTTCGGCATCGGTGCAGCTCAAGCCGGAGGCTTATGTCCTGCTGCTTCCGCTGTCGCTGCTGCTGGCCTATGGCATGCAAGAGCTGGGTTTTGAAGATTTCCACTTCGCTGCACGCCTGGCCTTCAGCCTGTGCCTTGTGCTGATGCTGGTGCGCAGCGGACCGCAGCTCTACGCGGCAACAGCATTGCCGGAACCATGGCGCGCCAGCTTGCGCACCGTATGGCTGCTCGGCGGAACAGCCGTGTTTTTTATCACTGCCACCACCATCCTGCCATCGAGCGTGGCAGTGATCGCCGCATGGCTGTGGTGTCTGGCCGCCATGCCTTTATACGAGTTCAAGATGGCAGGCCTGTCCAGGCACTTGATCTGGCCGGCCCTGATCCTGGGGAAATTCGCCCTTTTTTCTGGCGTGTCTTTTTTCAAGGAATTGCCTGACGCACGCATGGTACTACCGGAAGCGTTGTTGCTGTTTATTGCCATTCTGATCCTGGGCAATCTCTATCACGCGGCACAGCAAAAAAATATCTATACCTGAGTGGCGGTTCCAACGAGCGTCAAACCCGAAAACTTACTTATCATGCCCATCTACCGCCATTCATTGATTGATCACCAGCCTGTCTTTGCCAAACGCAATGCGCGCCTGGCCGGCAACGCAGCGCGGCCGTCCGAGAACGAAGGTTTGCTGTAGATGGATGGCGACCTGCATAACGGCCAGCGCAGCCTGTGGGCGATCCTGGGCACGGCGCCCACCGGCGACGAGCGCGCCATCAAGCGCGCCTATGCCAAACGCCTGAAGCTCACGCGCCCGGAAGACGATCCGGAGGCGTTCCAGGAGCTGCGCGAGGCCTATGAATATGCGCTGCACCATGCGCCGCGCTTTGCCGAGGAACTGGCGGAGTTACGGGAAGATGCGGAAGTAGCGACACCAGCTGCGCCGCTTGTAGTGCCCGAGCCGGCGGCCGAGGTACAGGCGCCGCCAGCCGAATTGTGGGGCATCGTCGACCCCGTGACGGAACAGGCGCCAATCGAACTGTGGGGCGTGATCGACACGCCGCCACCGCCGCCTGCCGAACTATGGGGCATCATCGAGATCGACCCGGCCGAGGAAGCGGCCAGTATCTGGCAGGCCTGCCTGGACCAACTGCAGCAGGCCGACGCCGAAGCAGTCCTCGCCGGCACACTGCAGGACCAGGCCCTGCTGAAACTCGACGTGCGCGAGGAATTCGAATTGTGCGCCTTGCGCTACTGCGCCAGCGAAGGTTACGACATCGCGCTGCGCGACGCCGTGTTTGCCGCGCTGGGCTGGAATCACGACTTTTCCTACCTGGCGCGCAGCCATGGCGATCTGGTACGCAGCGCCGTGCAGCGTTTTCGGGCCGACCAGTCGTTCATGCATTTCGTCGACTTCGGCCAGAACTATCCTGGCCTGGACTGCATCATGTCGCAAAAGCCGCCATCGGCCTATGCGCGCCAGCTGTTCGATGAAAAATTCACCAGGCAGTTGCGCGAACTGCTGTACACCATACGCTGGCATCACGGTGAAATGCTGGCCTACAAGCTCGACACCGAACAGTTCGAACGCTGGGAGCATGCGGTCTTTTCCAAGCGCTATTTCCAGCAGACGGCCTTGCAGTCGGCCGGCCTGGGTTTCGTGCTGCACTTTATGCTGGCCGGCGTGGTCAGCGTGGCCGGTATGCAGCTCGACGACGTTGGCAGCAAGATCAGCCTGTTCGGCTTCCAGGCGCTGGCGTTTGCGCTGATGGCCCTGCTGGCCTTCCGCTGGCCGGCGCCGCTGTTCGACAGGCTGCAGGCAGTCAAGGAGTGGGCCGACCAGCGCATGCTGCAGGCGCGCCCCGGCCTGCCTCAACTGGGCTGGATCGTCCCGTTCATGCTGGTGTCGCTGCTGTTGTTCCTGCCTGCTCCTGATCCGACGCTGCGCATCGCCACCGCCGGCGCGCTGTGCGTGCTGGCCTTGCTGGCGTTCGCCGCCAACCGCACGCTGCTGCAAGGCCTGCTCGGCTACGCGGTGGGAGGGTCGCTGTTTGCCAGCATCTTCATGAGCGGCAAAGGGACGCACGGGCTGGCGATCAGCGACAGCATGATGCTGGTGTTCTGCCTGCTGGTGCTGGCGCTGCGCACGGCCAACGGCCTGTATGCGCAATGCGGCTGGCCGGAAGCCATGCTGCCGCGTTTGCGCGCGGCGTGGGTCATCGCCTGCGCCATCGGATTGACGGCGCTCCAGGTACAGCCGGCGAACGCGAACGTGCTGGGCGCCCTGCTGTTCGCCTGGGCCTGCGTGGGCATGCTGTTCGCCCCCGTCGACCTGCGCTGGAGGTTTTCCTGGCCGCTGGTGCTGGCGCCGGCGATCGCCAGCTTGCTGCTGGCGGGCCAGCCCTCGGGCGCGCTATCGCACGCCTCGCACACCATGACCAGGCTGGGCGCCGTGCTGGCGCTGGCCGTGCTGTATTTCACCATGCTGCACCTGTATCGCCTGCACAGGATCTCCAAATCTTAAAACGGGCTGTCATAATCAGCCCATGAATTCAACCGCAATCACTCAATACTGAAGCCCGCACCATGTCCACACAAACGAATTTATTTGACGATGCCCAGCCCGAGCCGACCGTGCCCGATGAACCGGTGTTCGACGGCGAGGCGCTGACCCTGTCCACCTTTGCCGAGCGCGCCTACCTCGATTACGCCATCTCGGTGGTCAAGGGCCGCGCCCTGCCCGACGTGTGCGACGGCCAGAAGCCGGTGCAGCGCCGCATCCTGTATGCGATGAACGAGCTGGGTCTCAATTCCACCGCGAAGCCGCGCAAGTCGGCCGCCGTGGTCGGCGATGTGCTGGGCAAGCTGCACCCGCACGGCGACCAGTCGGTGTACGACGCGCTGGTGCGCATGGCGCAGGACTTTTCGCTGCGCTATCCGCTGATCGACGGCCAGGGCAATTTCGGCTCGCGCGACGGCGACGGCGCCGCGGCCATGCGCTACACGGAGGCGCGATTGACGCCGATCGCCAAGCTGCTGATGGATGAAATCGGCATGGGCACGGTCGACTTCCAGCCCAACTACGATGGCTCGACGGAAGAACCGAAGCTGCTGCCGGCGCGCCTGCCGATGGTGCTGCTCAATGGCGCTTCCGGCATTGCCGTGGGCCTGGCCACCGAGATCCCGTCGCACAACCTGGCGGAAGTGGCGAAAGCGGCGGTGGCCCTGATCCGCGATCCGAAGATGACGCACGCCGAACTGATGGCCATCATTCCGGGCCCGGACTTTCCCGGCGGCGGCCAGATCATCACACCGGCCACGCAGATCCAGGATATGTATGCGAGCGGGCGTGGCAGCATGAAGGTGCGCGCGCGCTGGAAGATCGAAGAACTGGCGCGCGGCCAGTGGCAGGCCGTGGTGACGGAACTGCCGCCGGGTACCTCGTCGCAAAAAGTGCTGGAAGAGATCGAGGAGCTGACCAATCCGAAAGTCAAGCTGGGCAAGAAGGCCTTGTCGCCGGAGCAGATCTCGCTGAAGGCCCTGATCCTCAATTCGCTCGACACCATCCGCGACGAATCGGGCCGCGCCGCGCCCGTGCGCCTGGTGTTCGAGCCGAAATCGAAGAACCAGGACCAGGCCGAGTTCATGCTGATGCTGCTGGCCCATACCTCGCTCGAATCGTCGACCTCGATCAACCTGGTGATGATAGGCGGCGATGGCCGTCCGCGCCAAAAAGGGCTGGGCGACATCCTGCGCGAATGGATCGCCTTCCGCTTCGAGACCGTCACGCGCCGCACCGGCTACAAGCTGGGCAAGGTGCGCGACCGCATCCATATCCTGGAAGGACGCGAAGCGATCCTGCTCAATATCGACAAGGTCATTTCCATCATCCGCAATTCGGACGAGCCGAAAGCGGCCCTGATCGAAGCGTTCAAGCTGTCCGAACGCCAGGCCGACGATATCCTGGAAATCCGCCTGCGCCAGCTGGCGCGCCTGGAAACCATCAAGATCCAGCAGGAACTGGCCGAGCTGCGCAAGGAAGAAAAATCCTTGCAGGACCTGCTCGACAACCCGGGTTCGATGAAGCGCGCCATCATCCGCGAAATCGAAGCGGACGCCAAGCAGTTCGGCGACGCGCGCCGCACCCTGATCGAGGAAGCCCAGAAAGCCGTGGCCGAACAGAAGGTGGTCGACGAGCCCGTCACCGTGATCATTTCCGAAAAAGGCTGGGTGCGCGCGCGTACCGGCATCGGCCACGACGCGGCCCAGTTCACCTTCAAGGCCGGCGACGCCCTGCATGGCGCGTTCGAGTGCCGTACGGTCGATACCCTGCTCGGCTTCGGCAACAACGGCAAGATCTACTCGGTGCCGGTGTCGGCGCTGCCCAACGCGCGCGGCGACGGCGTGCCGATCACGACCTTGTGCGACATGAGCGGCGGCACGCCCGGCAATGCCGTGCGCATCCTGCATTACTTTGCGGGCAATGGCGCCACCAACCTGCTGCTGGCCACCAGCGCCGGCTACGGCTTCGTGGCCAAGGCGGGCGACATGGCCAGCCGCCTGAAAGGCGGCAAGTCCTTTATCACCCTGGACGATGGCGACGTGCCGCTCGAACCAAAAATCATTCCGGCGGCGGCCAGCGCCGTGGCCTGCCTGACCGAAGGCACGCGCTTGCTGGTGTTCGGCCTCGATGAAATGAAGACCCTGACCAAGGGCGGCACCGGCGTCAAGCTGATCGAACTGGAAGGCAAGGACAAGCTGCTGGCCGTGCAGCCGATCACCCAGCGCGGCGTGGTGGTGTCCGGCATCGGCCGTGGTGCCAAGCCGCAGGATGTGTCGCTGGGCGCCACCGGCCTGGCGGACCACTTCGGCAAGCGTTCGAGGAAGGGCAAGGCGCTGGCATCGAAGTTGAAGCCGGTCAAAATGACGGCGATCGGGTGATTGTTACCGCGCAGGTCGGATTAGCGCTCCGCGCTAATCCGACACCACCGTTGGCGGCGTCAACAATGTTGTCGGATTACGCGCGGCTGTGCCGCGCTAATCCGACCTACGGTCTTTGCACAAATAGTTTTGCATAATCCCAGCCGTTCCCCGTTATCCCTGCAAGGCATACATCGGCATGCCTGCAGATCGACAGGAGAACCGGCATGGCCATCGCAGTTTCCAGCACTTCCCCATCCAGCCTGACGCCGGCCGAACGGCAGGTGGCCGTCATGGCGGCCGAAGGCGCAGCGTATAAAACCATCGCCAAAGTGCTGGGCAAGTCGCCCGCCACCGTGCGCAACCAGTTGCACGCCGTGTATCGGAAGCTCGACGTGGCGAACCGCACGGCGCTGGCCTGCAAGCTGCGCGGGGAAAGCTGAACTGGCGGGTGTCGATGCGTCATTGCCTGGCCAGTTTCAGTACTTCGGGCGTGGCTTCGATCACTTCGATCACGCGCTGCGGCACCTTGACCACCTCGTCCATCAGGGCATAGCGGTTGCCGCCCATCGCTTTCAGTTGCGCCACCGGCCTGGCCAGCGGCCTGTCATCGGGCCCGGCCATCAGCGTCGTCAACTGGCCGTCTTCGCCAAACTCCAGGGTTTCGCGGCCGCGCCGCGCCGGCGGGAAAGGGTAGCCATGCGTAGGACGATAAACGAGCACGCCAGCTTCATCTTCTTCGAAGGAATGGGTCCAGCTGCCCGCAACCGGCAGCGCTTGTTGCGTCGTTATGTTCATCTTGTTCTCCACTTTAAAACCGTGTGATGACGCCACCCAGGTCCTCGAAACCGTCGGCGGCGGGCTGCCAGGCGCCGCCGGCCCAGGCCTTGTGGCACAGCGCGCCGTTCGTGCCCGTCACAAAAACGTCGAGGCGGTCCGGACCCCAGCTTGCCGCGCGCGGGCGCGAGGTGCAGGCGCCGCCCAGGCTGTCAAAACCATCGCCCGATGGCGTCCACGCCGTGCCATTCCAGGCCTTGTGGTACAGGGCGCTGTCGGTGCCGATGACGAACACGTCGAGCCGGTTGCCGGCCCACGAGACGGCTTCCACCTCGCCCACGCAGACGCCGCCGAGACGCTCGAAGCCGTCGATGGACGGCCCCCACTGCGCGCCATCCCACCATTTGTGATACAGCGCGCCATCGGTGCCGGTGACAAACACGTCGAGGCGGTCCGGGCCCCAGCTGACGGCGCGTGGCGACGACAGGCAGACGCCGCCCAGCCGTTCATAGCCGGTGAGCGATGGCCCCCAGGCGGCGCCGTCCCACCACTTGTGGTACAGCGCATGGTCCACGCCGATGACAAAGATGTCGAGCCGGTTTTCGCCCCATGACACCACTTCGGGCTGGCCCAGGCAGACGCCGCCCATGGCTTCGTAGCCGCTCAGGGATGGCCCCCAGGCCGTGCCGTCCCACCACTTGTGGTACAGCGCACGGTCGGTGCCGACGACGAACACGTCGAGGCGATTCGGTGCCCGGCTGACCGCGCGCGGGTCGCCCACGCACAGGCCACCCAAGGACTCGAAACCGTCCGGCGACGGCCCCCAGGCCGAACCGTTCCACCATTTGTGATACAGCGCGCTGTCGGTGCCGGTAACGAAAATATCGAGGCGGTCGGCGCCCCAGGACACCGCCTGCGGCGCGCCCAGGCAGATGCCGCCTTGCGCTTCGAAGCCGGTGACGGACGGCTGCCAGGCCGCGCCATCCCAGGCCTTGTGGTACAACGCATGGTCGGTGCCAGGCACGAAAACGTCGAGCCGATTGCTGCCCCAGGCCACCACCGGCGAGGAACTGTGGCGCGGCGCCAGCGCGCCGCCACCGACGGTGCCGATGGCGGCGCGCGGACCGTCGAGGCAAGCCTGCATGCGCGTCACCTGGCCGGCCGTGAACATGAACATGGCCGGGTCGTCGACATAGTCCATATAGTTCATGAACATGTCGCCGTGCGGCCCGTTATTGCATGACAGTTGAGGAAACGGCGGCTGGCCCGTGTGCGCGCCGCCCTGGTTGGGCGTGTCGTCGACATTGTCGGTGCCGCTGCAGCCGGTGCCGTCGTCGCCCCAGATATGGTTCAGGTTCAGCCAGTGCCCCACTTCATGCGTGGCCGTGCGGCCCAGGTGGAATGGCGGCGCGGCCGTGCCGACGGTGCCGAAGGCCGACTGCAGGATCACCACGCCGTCGGTCTCGTCCGGGCCACCGGGAAACTGCGCATAGCCGAGCAGGCCGCCACCCAGCTGGCAGACCCAGATATTCAGGTAGGACACGGCCGGCCACGCATCGAGCCCGCCCGATGCGTTCGATTTGACGGCATCGTCGGCGCCGAACGCGCTCACGCTGGTCTGGCGCCGCTCGATGCCGGTGGTGGCGGCGCCATGCGGATCGACGGTGGCCAGCGCGAATTCCACGCGCGCGTCGGCCGTGAACGGCAGGAACGGCGCCGGCGTGGCCTCGACATCGGGATTGGCGCGGCGGAAATCGCGGTTCAGCACATCGATCTGGCTGGCGATCTGCGCATCCGAGATATTCTGCGCGGCCGTATTCCACACCACGTGCACCACCACGGGAATGTGTGTCACGCCCGCGCGCCCGGCCATGCCGCGGCCCTCCTGGTACAGCAAGGTCATGTTTTCGATATCGTCGCGCACCAGGGCGTAGGCCGGACTCTCATTGAGCAGGCGGCGGTGCACGTCCATGGTGGCGCAGCGGCGTACTTGCGGAGTGGGGTTCGAGGTGGCCATGATGTTTCCCTTTCAGTGTGTCCGGAAAAACACTATGGCATGGCGAAAACGAGAGGATTTGATGCGGATCAAAGCTGGCAGGCAGCCGGGAAAAATGTCCAGACGAAAAAAAAAGACAGCCGAAGCTGTCTTTCTTTCCTTACATACCGCAGGAGTGGCCTGCGGACGTATGCTGCCAATTACTTGGCTGCCGCGGCTTTCACGTCAGCGTCGGCCTTGGCTTTCACTTCCGCGGTCTTGGTGGCGGCAACGGCTTTGTCAGCGTTGGCTTCCACTTTTTCCTTGGCCAGTTTTTCGTCGGCTTTGACGGAAGCCTTGTGGGCTTTGGCGTCAGCTTTGGCGTCTTTCTTGTCGGCCTTGGCTTGTGCTTTCAGCTTGTCTTCCGGATCGGCGTCAACGACATTGTCGTGTGCCTTGGCTTTGGTCTTGGCGGCCTTGTTATGGGCGTCGGCTTTCTTTTCATCAGCCTTGGCTTGTGCCTTGGCGACGTCTTCGTTAGCGTCGGCAGCGACCTTGGCTTCCTTGTTCACAGCCTTGTTGACGTCTTTTTGCGCCGAATTCTGGGCATTGGCCACTGGCGTGGTGGTTTGAGCGATGGCTGCGGTAGCAAATACGGTAGCGATCAGGGCGGCGAGTAATTTGTTCATGATGTGACCTTTCAAGTGGTTTAAATTATTCTGACTAAAGGCGGGCAAAATGTTCAAAATTTGCCAGCACTGCGCTGGTTTCTGGTGAAACACCGCAGTGGCATGACTTCATAGTAGAGAACAATCAAAAACCACACAGTGCGCTAGCGCACTCATGAGGGTAAACACTGCAAACAGGCAATACCCTCTCAGGACAACACCGCCCTTGCCGCATGGCGGGCCGCCACCCATTCCTCGTTCGCCGGCTCGACGCCCACCACGATGCGGCTGTCCGCCGTCGAGATCACGCTGGCGTTGCGCGCATTCGCTTCGCCATCGAGCACCGGGCCGACAAACTTCAGCTCGTCGCAGATGCGCTGGCGCAGCACTGCGCTGTGCTCGCCGATACCGGCCGTAAATACCAGCATGTCCAGCCCGCCCAGCACCGCCGTCAGCGCGCCGATCTCGCGCACGATGCGGCGCACGTACAGCGCCAGCGCCGCGCAGATGCGCTCGCCCGTGGCATCTTGCCGGTCCTCCTGCGCCAGCAGTACCGGCGGATCGGCCGACACGCCCGAGATGCCCAGCAAACCCGACTCGTGGTACAGCACATGGGCCACTTTTTCCAGCGACAGCTTTTCGATCTCCATCAGGTAGATCACGGCGCCCGGATCGAGCGCGCCGCAGCGCGTGCCCATCATCAGGCCGTCGAGCGCCGAAAAGCCCATGGTGGTGCCGACGCTGGCCAGGTTCTCCATCGCGCACAGGCTGGCGCCGCTGCCCAAATGCGCGACGATCACCTTGCCGCGCGCGACGCTGCCGAAGCGCTGCTCCAGCACCAGCGACTGGTATTCGTAGGACAGGCCATGAAAGCCATAGCGGCGCAGACCACGTTCCCAGGCATCGTAGGGCAGCGCCAGCATCTGTTCGACCTGCGGCACCGTGTGGTGGAAGGCCGTGTCGAAGCACGCCACCTGTGCGATATCGGGCCTCGATTCGAGCAGCACCTCGATCGCCTCCAGCGCGAACGGCTGGTGCAGCGGCGCCAGCGGCACATAGGCCTTCAGGTCGGCCAGCACGGCCGCGTCGATCCGCACCGGCGCAAAATACTTGCTGCCGCCGTGGACCACGCGGTGGGCCACGGCGTGCAAGCGCCGCCCCGCCAGCTGTTCGACCACCTTTTCACGGATATGCGCCAGCGCCTCGTGGTGCGCCTGTTCCGGTTCAAACACCAGTGTTTCAGCCGGCAGGCCGCCGGCGCGGTACAGCGTTTTTTCACGGCCGATGCCTTCGACCTTGCCGCTCCATTCGGGCTGCTGCGCCACGCCACTGTGGCTGGCCGCGAACAGCGCGAACTTGATGCTGGACGAGCCGCAATTGAGTACCAGGATCAGCGCGCCGTCAGTTGAGTTGATGGCTGCGTTCATGGTGGCGTGCTCCGGTAATGGCTGGCCAGCATCACGGCCAGCGCGCACGACGCGATGCGGCTGGCGCGCGAGTCGGCGCGGCTGGTGAGGATGATGGGAATCTTGGCGCCCAGCACGATGCCGGCCGTGTCCGCGTCACCCATGTATTCGAGCTGCTTGGCCAGCATATTGCCGCTTTCCAGGTCCGGCACCAGCAAAATGTCGGCGCGCCCCGCCACTTCCGAGACGATGCCCTTGACGGTGGCCGCCGCGATCGAGACGGCGTTATCGAACGCCAGCGGGCCGTCCAGGATGGCGCCGGTGATCTGGCCACGGTCGGCCATCTTGCACAGGGCCGCCGCATCGACCGTGGCCGGCATGGCGGGGTTGACGGTTTCCACCGCCGCCAGGATCGCCACGCGCGGGCAGGCCACGCCGATCACGTGCGCCAGGTCGATCGCGTTGCGCACGATGTCGGCCTTGATTTCCAGGGTCGGCACGATATTGACGGCGGCGTCGGTGATGATGAACGGGCGTGGATAGGCCGGCGTCTGCATCAGGAAGCAGTGGCTGACGCGGCGCTTGGTGCGCAGGCCGGCGCTGGACGCCAGCACGGCCGACATCAGTTCGTCCGTATGCAGGCTGCCCTTCATCAGCGCTTCGACTTCGCCCTTGCCTGCCAGTTCGGCGCCGCGCGCGGCCGCCGCATGGCTGTGTTCCACGTCGTCGATGGCGATGCCGGCCAGGCTCAGGCCAGCAGCCGCCGCCACCGCTTCCAGGCGCGCGCGCGGCGCCACCAGGATGGGCGTGATCAGGCCGGCCGCATGCGCATCGAGAGCGCCGGCCAGGCTCAGTTCATCGCAAGGGTGGATCACCGCCACCTTGATCGGACCCTTGCTGCGCGCCTGCTCCACCAGGCGGCGCGTGCCGTCGCCATTGTGCAGACGCACTTCGGGCAGGGTGGCGCGCGTGCGTGCGATCTGTTCGTTCGGTGCAATCACTTCGGCCACGCCGTCGAGCACGATCTCGCCATGCTGGTTGACGCAGCGGCAGGCCAGGGTCACCTTGCGCGTGGCCGCTTCGCGCGCGGTCACGGTCACGCCGATATCGAGCGTGTCGCCGACGCGCACCGGCAGCAGGAAGCGCAGGGTCTGGCCCGTATAGACGGTGCCGGCGCCGGGCAGGCGCGTGCCCAGCACGGCCGAAATCAGGGCCGCGCCCCACATGCCATGGGCAATCACGCCCTGATAGCGCGACGAGGCGCCGAATTCGGCGTCCAGGTGCTGCGGATTGTCGTCGCCGGACATCACGGCAAACAGCGCGATATCGTCGGCGCTCAGGGTGCGCTGGATGCTGGCGCTGTCGCCGATGGCGATCTGTTCGAACGTGCGGTTGCGCACGATATTCAATTCATCATGAGGATTCATCTGGGGCCTTTACGCGATGGTCGCTGATTTGGCGGACGTCTTTCCGGACGCCGCGTGTTTCGTTGCGGTGGCTTGTTGCGTGACCTGGCCGAAGACGTCCAGCATCTGCGCCAGGCTGGCTTTTTCGTCAGGCGTGGGCGCGTCGAGCATCAGCACCACCTGTTCCAGGCCGGCGGCCATCTCGCGCACCGCCTCGGGATGGGCGCGCGACAGCAGCACCGGCAGGGCCGCCATGCTGGCCTCGAAATCGTGCTGCATCAATTTCGCCTGGCGGCGCACGATGATGCGGAAGTCATCCATGCGCAGGCCCTGCTCGAACAGGGGCTGCAGCAATTTGAGGGTCAGGTTGAAGCGGCGCTCGTCGGCGGCGGTGCGCAGGCGGTGGACGTAGAACAGCGCGCGCACGCCGGCGTCCACCAGCCCCCCCTGATACACCTCGTCGTCCAGGCTGGCGCCATCGTCGTTGTGTTCATGCGTGACGCCGGGATGCGGACGGGGCACGGCACCGGCGCCCTGGCCTGCCAGCGCCTGCACCAGCGGGTTGCCATACACCAGGTCAAAGGTCTGCTCGGTGGCGGCGTCGCGCAGGTCGCGCCAGCTGTTCAGGCCCGCCGTGATGGCGCTGGAGAACGCTTCCTGCATCGCCAGCAGCGGATTGCCGGCAGCCACCGGAGTACGGTGGGCACGCACCTTGTCGGCTTCTTTTGCGACCATTCTGGCCAGCGGATTATGGTCATTCCAGCGCTCGTAGGACACGCGCAGCGGGTGCATCAGTTCCAGCATGCGCGCCGATTGCGGCGTCACCACGGCACGCACCCACGGCTGCACGAAGCTGCGGTACAGCGACAGGTTGACTTCCGAAACACGCGCCGCGGCGGCGAACTTGCGGTCGTTTTCCACGCTTGGTTGCACGATGGCGCGCACATCGTCGATGCGGCGCTGCTCGACCGACAGTACATAGTCGCCGCTGGCCAGGTCGGCGTTGGGGGTGTCGAGCGTCTTGTCGACGATCTTCGCTTCGTACAGGCCGGCCGGCAGCAGGTTGATCAGGTCGATATTGCTGGCGAACTTCTGGTGTTCCTTGTGGCCCACCTTGCCGGACACGAAAATGCCCAGGTGCCCGATGCTGTCATGCACCGAGTAGACGATGGTCTGGTCGTGCGCCCGCAGGTCTGCGTCGTCGCGGTACAGGTCGGTGATCCAGCCCAGCGCCTGCGGCGGCGGCGTGATGTTGTCGCCGTTGGAGCAGAACACGACGATCGGCGAGCGGATATTGCGCAGGTCCAGGCGCACGCCGTCGGACGTGATCAGTTGCGCGGTCGCCAGGCGGTTGCCGATAAACAGATTGTCGACGATGTACTGCATCTCGACGGCGTTCAGGAACACGTGGCCGCCCCAGTATTTTTCAAATTCCAGGTAGCGCGGCGCTTCCGTGTCGATGTTCGCGTACAGGTTGTACTGCTTGCTCCAATGGGTGTTGGCCGGATTGAGCTTCTCGAAATTCTGCACCAGGTTGGCGCCGTCGAAACGGCCGTTGCCCAGGTCGCCCGCCAGCGCCGTGGCCCAGCTGCCGCCCATCATGCCGCCCGAATAGCGCATCGGATTGCGGCCATGCCAGCCGGCCCAGTACGACACGGGCGCGCCGGCGACAATGATGGGGCCGAACAGGTCGGGGCGCATGGCGGCCGTCATCAGGATCTGCCAGCCGGCCTGGCAATTGCCGATCACGGTGGGCTTGCCTTCGCTGTGCGGATGCAGGGAAATCACTTTTTCCAGGAACGCCACTTCCGCATGCATCACGTCTTCCACCGTCTGGCCCGGCACGGGATTGGGCAGGAAGCCGATGAAGTAGCAGGGGTGGCCGGCGCGCAGGGCCACGCCCACTTCGCTTTCGGCCTTGAAGCCGCCGATGCCGGGGCCGTGGCCGGCGCGCGGGTCGACCACCACGAACGGGCGCTTGGAGGGATCCGGTTGCGGCAGGTCGGGCGCCAGGATGCGCACCAGGCCATAGTTGACGGGGCGCGGCAGGTCCACGCCCGTCATCACGATTTCGGCCGGGAAATCGAGCACGTTCGGCACGTCTTCGACCAGGTGTTCCTGGTACTGGTTGCCGCGCTTGCGCATCACGTCCGCGTACAGCACGATGCGCTGCCACGAGTCGCGCGCGTAGTCTCCCAGCATGCCCAGCGATGGCACGCCGCCGGTCGAGAAAATGGCTGCGGATGGTGTCTTCATGGGGTTCCTTGTGTGTGCTTTCCAGCGTGTTGGACGGCATTGCCGCACCCGGCACCATGGCCAGGCGCAGGCTGCCGCCATCGATTAATTAAGGATGTTGTAGCCGCCGTCGACATACAGCGTGCCGCCCGTGATCGAGCGCGCGCCGTCGCCGGCCAGAAAGGCGCACAAGGCGCCCACGTCATCGATGCTGGCCAGGCGGCGCATCGGCGAGCGCGTTTCGGCATCGGCCAGCAGGCGGTCGAAATGGGCGATGCCCGAAGCGGCACGGGTGGCCAGCGGCCCCGGCGAAATCGCATTGACGCGGATGCCGGCCGGGCCCAGTTCGGCCGCCAGGTAGCGCACCGACGCTTCCAGCGCGGCTTTTACAGGACCCATCAGGCCGTAGTCGGCGATCACTTCTTCGGCGCCGAGATAGGTCATGGCCATCAGGCTGCCGCCCTGCCCCATCAGCGGCTCGGCCAGTTTCGCCATGCGCATGAAGGAGTGGCACGAGACATCCATCGCCTGCGCAAAACCGGCGGCCGAGCTGTCCGTCACGCGGCCATGCAAGTCCTGCTTGGGCGCAAAGGCGATCGAATGGACGAGGAAATCGAGGCCGCCCCATTGCCGTTCGATCTGGCCGAACAGCGCTTCGAGCTGGCCCGGCACCGACACGTCGAGCGGCGCCGTGATGCTCGCGTCCAGCTGCTGCGCCAGCGGTTCCACGTGCGGACGCGCCTTGTCATTCAACCAGGTCAGCGCCAGTTCCGCGCCGGCCGCGCTCAGCGCGCGCGCACAGCCCCAGGCGATGCTCTGGTCATTGGCGATGCCGACCACCAGTCCGCGTTTTCCCTGCAAACCGAATAATGGGCGTGTCATGCTCACGCTCGCGGCTGCGGTGGCAGCAGGTCGGGCCAGGGCGTGGCGGCGCTGATGCAGCGCGCCGCGCCCGTATTGAGCCGGCGCGCGCAGGTGGCCAGGGTGACGCTGCCGATGCGGGCATACGGCAGCAAAATGGGGATGTGGGGATTGAGTTGGTCGAACGCGCCAGGCGCGCTGTCGTGCATCTTCATGTCTGTGGCTTTTCCGTCTGGGTTCCAATAAATGGCAACAGCTTGACGGTGCGTCCGGAAGGCATGGTGCGCACGGTCAAGACACCTTGATACGGGGCAACTATAACGGCGTTTGCGGCAATGCAACATTGATCTGAATCAAATTCTACCGCAATACCATGACCATGCAATGACAGTGCGCCTATTGTGCGGCGCACTGTCCAAGGATTAATTCAGTATCAGATCGATCTTTTCCGGATCATTGGACAATTCGGGTTCCGGACTGTTATTCAGTATCCATGCCACCAGCCTGCCATGTTCAATGATTTCTTTTTTTGAATACACCAGGGTGAAATACTCCATGCGCTCCATATGATCGTCCGGTATCGGACGATTCCTTTTATTCTCGGGCACATCCTCGAAATAATAGCGCGATGTGTTCAGTGCCGGATATTTCTCCAGCAAGTAAGCATCGAGTTTATAGGGGCTGCCATCGCGGCTGCGATTGCGGCTGAACAAATCGTCGCGCGATATGCCCGTGATCAGGAGGCTCCTGACCGTGCCCTTCAACTCCGCATAGCCCTCTTTGGTGGTCGAAAACTCGCCAGTGACAATCTCCTTACCCTGCTGCATTTGCCGGATCACGGCCAGCCGCACATGGTCGCCATGGAGCTCGGTGACCTTGAAAACGAAATACTGGTTTTCCATGCTCTGGCTGCCGTTATGCCCGCGGCGCTTGCTGAAAACAAAGCTCCCCAGTTTCAATGCATGTTCGGGCGTGACGATAGCCTTTTTCCATAAGTACGGGTCCACCACCATGCGCTTGACGACATAGACAGCGATCAGGGCGATGACAATGATGAGGAGGGTCTTTTTCATGGCGGGTCAACGTTTCGGCGTGCCGGCATACAGGTCGATAATGGTGCTGATGCCATCCTGGCAGACCGAACAGAAGGTCTCGCTGCGGTCAAACATGATGCACTGCATCTCGGGGCGATAGAACCCGGTCGATTCGTAATTGGCGCCCTCGAACGCACCCACCGCGTGGCGCTGCGGCGCTTTGGAAAACAGCTGCTCGGTATGCGCCAGGTCGGCCTTGAACAGGGCGCTCATCTCGCTCTCCGGACGATTCGCGGCACGCAGGGCCGCGCGTTCTTTCTGGTATTCGCGCGCATGGGCGTCATACACTTCCTTGGGCCAGGGCGTGGGCAGCGGCGTGCCCGCCTTCACATGGCTTTTCCATTTCAGCTTGGCCGGGTCGCGCAGCGCCGTGGCGTTCGGCTCCCACGGTTCCTGGCGTTCGCCATTCGACTGGTAGGCCACGGGCGAGGTGTAGTACTCGTCGGCCAGGCCGGCGAAATGGTGGCCGAATTCATGCACGAACAGGTAGTTGGCCCAGTCGTTATTGGCCGCCGCCGTGCTGAACTGGCCGAAGATGCCGCCACCGCCATAGGTGTCGTTATTGACGAGGATTTCGATGAATTCATACGGCGCATACTGGGCCAGGTCGCGCAGGGCGCGGTTGTCGGTGGTCAGCACATAGCGTTCGCTGCCGAAAATATCGTAGCGCGTGCCCAGCGGCGACGCATGGTGCACGCCGGTCGACGGACGCGACACGCCCGACTCCTGGGTCGGCGCGGCCATGGCCCAGACATTGAAGTCCTTGGCGCGCTCGCGAAACGGCGAGACGGTAAACAGATGCTCGGCCAGCTTGCGCGCGGTCGCCTCGAACTTGCCCATCTCGGCCGCCGTATAGCCGTCGCCCAAAATCAGCAGGTCGACCTTGTCGGCGGAAGCCCCGCTGACGCGGATGGGAATCGGCTTGACGGGCGATGCAGGCTGCTGGCGGATCACGTCCTGCGCCTTCGGGTCGACATCGGTGGACCAGACGATGGAAAACAGGCCGCGCTCGTCGCGCTTCAGGATGCGCACGCGCACCGGCTGCTCGGGCTGGGGAAAACGCACCGACTCCTGAAAGGCGCGCGTGGTGGTTTTCGCTTCGTCGGTGCTGCTCCATTCGCCGAAGATGGTGGAAAAGCCGCGCGAGTACAGCACCTTGCCGGTCTTGATGTCGACCACTTCCACCATATTGACGCCACGGTTGCTGTCGTCGAGGGTGCGCGCCATGCTGCCCGGCCAGGGCAAGGGCTCGACCAGCACGCGTTCGACCGCGTAATGCTCGCCCAGTGCGTTGCCGCTGTGCTGGTAGTCGAGGCGCATGGTGGCCGGCTGCGCTGCCTGCACGACGGGCGCGGCGGCGGCCAGCGCCAGCGCGGAAAGAAAAGATCGGATAAAAATGGGCTGCATGGCATTCCTGGAAGTGGACAAGGCAAACGGCGACTATCGCACGGTTCGCTGCGACACATTGTAGCGACAAAGGCGGCGGCTTTGATTGAAGAGCTTGCTACAATCGCAGCGCGATGGCCCGGTTTCAGGCCGTTTGAAACTGAAAGGTACGCAAGTGAAGCAAACGGACTTGTTGAATGCGGCGCCCCTGCCCGGCTTTCTCGACGGCGGCGGCGAGATGGGCGCCCTGATGCGCAGCCATGACTGGGCCGCGCATCCGATGGGCGCGCCGCAGCACTGGCCGGCCCTGTTGAAATCCACGCTGCGCCTGCTGTTGACCAGCAATCACCCGATGTTCATCTGGTGGGGCGACGAGCTGTACCAGTTCTACAACGATGCCTACCAGCGCACGCTGGGACCCGAGCGCCGGCAGGCAGCGCTGGGCCAGCGCGGGCGCGACTGCTGGACCGAAGCCTGGCATATCATTGGCCCCGAGATCGACCATGTCATGGCCGGCCGCGGCGCCACCTGGCATGAAAATGCGCTGGTGCCCGTGATCCGCCACGGCAAGCACGAAGACGTGTACTGGACCTACGGCTACAGCCCGATCCAGGACGAAGACCGGGTGCAGGGCGTGCTGGTCGTCTGCACCGACGTCACCGAGGAAATCCGCATCCGCGAAGGCCTCAAGCAATCGTACGTGACGGTGATCGACTCGATGGATGAAGGGCTGGCGGTGATCCAGATCATCGTCGACGACGCCGGCGTGCCGGTCGACTACCGCTTCCTGGAGGCCAATCCGGCGTTCGAGCGGCAGACCGGCCTGGTCGACGCCATCGGCAAGACCGCCAGGCAGATGGTGCCGGACCTGGAACAGCGCTGGTTCGATATCTACGGCAAGGTGGGGCTGACGGGCGAATCGATCCGCTTCATGGAAGGCTCGGAGCCGATGAACCGCTGGTTCGATGTGTATGCGATCCGGGTCGGGCAGCCCGAGGAAAAAAAGGTGGCGCTGATGTTCCGCGACGTCAGCGAGCGCACGCGTACCGAGCAGGCCTTGCGCGAGGCGGACCGGCGCAAGGATGAATTCCTGGCCATGCTGGCGCATGAGCTGCGCAATCCGCTGGCGCCGATTTCGGCGGCGGCCAATTTGCTGCAGCTGGCCAGCACCGACCCGGCCCGCGTGCGGCAGGCCAGCGCCGTAATCGGCCGCCAGGTGCGCCATATCAGCGGCCTGATCGACGATTTGCTCGATGTGTCGCGCGTCACGCGCGGCATGATCCCGCTGGTGAAGGTGCGCACCGACGTCAAGCGCGTGGTGGCCGACGCGATCGAGCAGGTGCGCCCGCTGATCGAAAGCCGCGGCCACCGCCTGACGGTGCAGACCCCGGCCGCCTCGGCGCAGGTGGCCGGTGACCCGAAACGGATGGTACAGGTGGTGGCCAACCTGCTCAACAACGCGGCCAAGTACACGCCGCATGGCGGCGATATCGCGCTGCAGCTCGACGTGGCGGATGGCCGGGTGACGCTCGCCATCATCGACAACGGCATCGGCATGACGGCCAGGGTGCTGGAACATGCATTCGAACTGTTTGTCCAGGCCGAACGCGAAACCGACCGCGCGCAAGGCGGCCTGGGCATCGGCCTGGCGCTGGTGAAAAGCCTGGTCGAGCTGCATGGCGGCGAGGTGGCCGCCGGCAGCGACGGCCTGGGCCTGGGCAGCCGTTTCACGATTTGCCTGCCGCATCTGCAGGAAGAGGAAGAGCGCCCACCCGTGCCTGCGGCGGCCGGACAGGGGCGCGCGGCCGGCTGGACGGCGCTGCAGGTGATGGTAGTCGACGATAACGTCGATGCGGCCGAGATGCTGGCCATGTTTTTGGAAACCACGGGCCACCGGGTGGCCATCGAACACCATGCGCTGCAGGTGGTCAACCGCGCGCAAGCGCTGGTACCCGATGTGTTCCTGCTCGATATCGGCCTGCCCGACCTGGACGGCTATGCGCTGGCGCGCCAGATCCGCGCCGTGCCAAAGCTGGCCGGCGCGGTGCTGGTGGCCGTCACCGGCTACGGCGACGAACAGGCCAGGCAGGAAGCCAGCGCGGCCGGCTTCGACCACCATTTCGTCAAGCCGATCGAGACCGCCAGGCTGATGGAGCTGCTCGACACCCTCGCTATCTCTTGAGTCTTATTTGTAGCGGTACAAAGGCTGGCGCAGCTGGATCGGGCGGATATCGAGCCGCAGTTTCAATACCGAATACGCTTCCGCCTCGGTCGAGCTGTAACCGACGCTGTTGACGGTCTTGCTGAACCTGAATTCGAAACCGAGGTCCGGGTACGGATCGCGCGGGTTGCCGAAAGCGATGCCGATCGCTTCCTGCTGGGCGTTGTCGATCAGGTTGCCCATCAGGTCCAGCACCGCGTTGTTGCCGAGGATATCGTTGGTAAACACCGGTTCGCGCATGTCGGGCTGGTTCGGATCGAGCTTGTTGTCGGCCTTGTCCGGCGATGGGGTAAACACCTTGGTGATCAGGTTGAACTTGTCGCCCCGGTCCAGGTAGCTGATGGCGGCATTGCTGATATTGAAGTTCTTCACGCCCCGGTCGCTGATGGCGCCCGACAGGTCGATCAGCAGCGCGCCACTGTAGCCGATCACCTCCACGTCGCGCTTGGCGTCGACGATCATGGCGCTGTTTTCATCGATGCCCAGGCCGATGTGATAGCCCTTTTTCAGCATCACGGGAATCATGCGCGCAAAGCGGCCGCGCACCAGCAGGTGCTGGTCGACAAACACATCGCTGCCGATAAAGCCCAGGCCAGGGGCGATTTCGCGGCCATCGGTGACGCCCATTTTCAGCATGTCGAGCACCGGGCGCGCATCGTAGAACATGGTGGTGCTCATGATGGCCGCGCCGGCGCTGGAACCGGCGATCACGCCGCCGTTGCGATAAACCGACCAGATGGCCTCCAGCGCCGCCGTGCGGCTGCCGTCCGGGCGCAGCAGCGCCTGGGTGATGCGGCCCTGGTCGCCGCCGGCAAAATAGATGCCGCTGGCCGACTTGATCTGGGTCACGATGGCCGGGTCTTCGGCCGCCTTGCGATAGTCGCTATTGGCCAGTTTCACGCCCAGCGGCACAAAAAAGGCGTCGGCGCCATATTGATTGAGCTTGGCCATGATGCTGGCGCCCGATTTTTCAGGGTTGATGGAGGCGGACGCCATCACGGCGATGCGCGCGCCCTTGCCGCCGGCCAGGTCGACGATGCGCTGCCACACTTCCGCATTGTCGGCCCGCAGGCCGCCGCCGATGATCACCAGCGTGCCTTGCGGCGCATTGGCCGGCACGGCTGGCGTGGCGGGGGCGGCAAACACGGCCTGCATGCCCATGATGGCCAGCGCCGCCGTCAGCACGAAGGCGGTGCACAATTTTTGAAGCCGGATGGTGGTTGATTTCATGATGCCTTTCAAATGCGATGAAAACGGCGCGCGCAACACGCGCGCCGCAGACGACAACTGCCTTATTTGAAACTATAGTTCGCGCTGGCATAAAAGCGCCGGCCGCGCGGGTCCGTATAGGTTGGATCATACCCGGACAGGAAGTAATAGGCCTGGTTCGAATACGGCGGGCTGGTATTGAACAGATTCTGGATGCCGGCGCGCAGCTTGAACTGCTTGCTGACGGCATACGCGCCCGACATGTCCCAGATCGTGTAGGCCTTGACCCGGTTGGCCGCCACCACGCTGCCATCGTCGATATTGATGGCCGAGTTCTGGTCCTTGTAACCGGTCGAATAAGTGTTCGACAGGCTGGCCGAGTACGGGCCCAGGTCCCAGTCCAGGGTGATCGTATGGCGCCAGCGCTGCACCACGCCGTCGGTGACGAAGGCGTTCAGGTTGCTGATATAAGCGTCGCCGGGACTGGTCTGGATTTTCGACGCCAGCACATAGGTGCCGCTCAGGTGGCCGCCGAAACGTCCCCATGCCGTTTTCACGCCGTGCAGGTCGGCCGTCAGGTCAATGCCCGAGGCTTTTTGCCCGCCGCGGTTTTCCTTGCGCAGTTCGATGTAATCGATCAGGCCATCTTCGTCGCGGTGCACCAGATCGCCGTACTTGGCCAGGTTGCCCAGGATGATGTCGTCGCCGATCTCGCTGATCAGATTGGTGCGCTTGATGTTCCAGTAGTCCGCACTGAAGGTCCAGTGCTTGCTTGGCTCCAGCACCAGGCCGGCCGAGAACTGGCGGCTGCGTTCCGGTTTCAGTTTGTCGTTGCTGTAACGGCGCGTATCCCAGTTGTCGGCGCAGACGGAATAATCATTGCCTTCGCCGGCGCAGTAGACGGGATCGGGCAGGGTCGCCGTGCTGCTGTAGACGGTCGGGCGGTGCAGGTCCGACATCGACGGCGCGCGGAAGCCCTTGCCGGCCGAAGCGCGCATCAGCAGCTGCTTGTTCGGCATGAAGGTGAGACCGATCTTGGGACTGAGCGCCCCGCCCACCTGCTGGTAATGGTCGTAGCGGCCCGACAATTGCGCCTGCCACTGCTTGGTGAACGGCAGCAGCAGTTCGCCGTAGATGGCTTGCACGTTGCGGCTGTCGCTGGTGGCCACGCCGCCTTCGGGCGCCGCATCGTTGTTGATATTGTCGCTCATCAGCAGGGCCGAGGGACGGAAGTCGGTGCGCTCGCGCCGCACTTCGCCACCGACCGCCAGCGCCAGGTCGCCGCCGCCCATCGCCATCAATGCGCGCGAGACCTTGAAGTCCAGCGCGTCCATGGTGCCGCGCGCATGGCGCACTTCGTCGTTGACCTGGATGCTGTCGAGCAGCGCACGGCCAGCCGCACTCGATGGACCGAAGGGGTTGATGCGGCCGTCCGCGATGCCTTCGAGCAGCTGGTCGTACAGCACATAGCCATGCGTGTCGCGGTCCTTGACCACGTTGACGCTGTGATTGAGGCCCACGTCGTAATCCCAGCCGGCCAAGGTGCCGGTGGCGCCCACCACGTAGCGCTGGCTTTCGCTGGTCAACTGGCTGGTGCGCATGCCCGCTTCATTGAGGCGCATGCGCAGTTCCAGTTCGCGCCCCGTCTGATTACCCTCTTCATCGACGATGCTATCGAGGCCCGTATTGGCCAGCTGCGGTACCTTGCTGTAATCAAGATAGCCGATCACGCGCGCCGACGAGCCCACGTAATAGCTGCGCGAACGGCTCAGTGCCGCTTCCGCATACAGCTGGTGGTCGTTATTGATCTTGAAGACGCCGCGCGTGAGCAGGTTCTGCTTGTCCGTCTTCGGATACAGCTCGGTGTCGCCCATGTAGTCATAGGTACAGGCATCGACGCCGCCGGTACCGTTCGGCAGGTACAGATTGGCCGCCGGCGCGCAGTTCGGGATCGCGAAATTGATCTGGCGATTCGTGATCGGCTGGCCGTTGAGCAGGAAGCCGTTCGCCTGTAAATGGTCGCGCTGCTCGCCCGACAGGCGGATATTCGCCGGGCTGGTAAAGCTCGACAGCAAATGCCCGAGGCGCTGCGGGATCTGCAGATTGGGAATGAACTTGCGCTGCGAGGTGCTGAGGCGGTCGGTCTTCTGCACGTCCAGCACGGCAAACACGTTGTAGCGGTCGGTGGCCAGGTCGCCGAAACCGGCCGTGATGCTGGCCGTGCGCTTGCCGGCGCCGCCTTCATCGGTACGACTGCCATACACGTTCAGGTCCAGGCCCTGGTAATCCTTGCGTGTAATGAAGTTGATCACGCCGCCGATGGCGTCGGTGCCATACAGGGCCGAGGCGCCGTCGAGCAGCACTTCCACGCGCTGCAGCGCGGCGGCCGGGATATTGTTCAGGTCCACGCCGGTGTCGTCGCCAGGCGAAGCGAAGTTGGCCATGCGCCGGCCATTGAGCAGCACCAGGGTCGACGAGGTGCCCACGCCGCGCAGGTTGGCGCTGTTGAAGCCGCGCTGGTCGCCGCCCACGTTGATGCTGGCGCCATCCGTCAGGCCGCCGACGTTGGCCGACACGCGCGCCATCAGTTCGGCCGCCGTCGTCACGCCGGCCTTTTCGATGTCGGCGCGCGTGATGACCTGCACCGGCAGCGCCGTTTCCGATTCGAGCCGCTTGATGGCCGAACCGGTGATTTCCACGCGGCGCAAGGCCGGGTCAATCTCGCCGTCCGCCGTTTGCGCCAGCGCGCCGTGGCCCATGCCCAGCGCCGCCGTCATGCCGATTGCCCCCAGCGCCAGGCGCACCGAACGCGCCAGCTCGGATTCACGCGGCACACCGCGCCCGCTTCGATTTTCTACTTGCATTTGTATGCTCCTGATGGTGTTGACCCTGAATTTTTATGTGGACTGCTTTTTTGTTTTACTACTGCCTTGCGCTGCTTGACTGCGGATTTTCTCGGGCCCTGCACGCCATGTTCGCCGCCATACAGATAGGCCGCGATGACATCGCTCAGGCGCGCGGCCTTTTCGACATTGCCCTTGTTCGATACCATCAGCGCCACGGCCAGCGCCTCGATCATGGCCAGCGCCGTGCTGGCGCTGCTGGGCAATACGGGATGGGTGCTTTGCGCATACAGCGCATGGTCGGCCAGCTCGGCCAGCGGCGAAGCCGGCGAATCGGTCAGCGCCACGATATGGGCGCCCCGGTCGCGCGCGAAGCTGGCCAGTCCAATGCAATCGAGCGTATAGCGCGGGAACGAGATCACCACCAGCACATCGTGCGACGTCAGGTTGACCAGGTGGCCGGCCGCCACTTCCGAGCCGCCGATGCCCACCACTTCCACCACGTGCGGGCAGAACGGCTGCAAGTGCTGCACCAGCATGCCGGCCAGGTTGGCCGACAGCCCGAAGCCCATCACGTAGACGACTTTGGCGCGCGTCAGGCGCCGCACCACGGCCTGCATCTGCGCCAGCGACAGGCCATCGGCCGTGGCGGCGATATTGGCGGCCGCGTATTCCAGGCTTTGCGTGACGGGCGAGGTGGCGCGCGCGCGATGTTCGATGGTGTGGCGCAGCTTGTCGACCGGCTGCAACAGCGACTGCAAGGTTTCGGCCATGGCGCCGCGCATGGCCGAATAATTCTTCTGGCCGATGTCGCGCGCAAAGCGGCTGATGGTGGCGGTCGATACCTGGCAACTGTCGGCCAGTTCCTCGATGCCGAGCGCCGTGACGCGCATCTGGTTGCGTAATAAATAGTCGGCGATCTGCCGGTGCGAAGCGGAGCCCGTGGCCAGCACGCGCATCAGGGTCTGGCCCAGCGCAGACTGCGCAAACGCGGCATCCGGCGCATGGACGCCGGCGACGCTGGAGGCAGGACTGGCGGTTGACTTCATGGTGCTGGCGGCCTGTGTTTGACATGCGAAAGACATGCAGCGTCGTTCAGAAAACGGCTGCTGGAATCCACTGTACTCATATCAAAAACAAAACTCAATCAATATCTGTAAAAGGATTTTCATTTATTTACTTAGTGAAAATAATGCTACATAATCGACGCAAAACCCGCCCACCATGCCCCGTTTTGGAGCGCCTCATCATGCAAGTTCGCCAGCACACCATCTCCACGCCGCATGCCAGCGTTGCCTATCAATTAAGCAGTTTCCATTTCGGTAGCGTTGCCGCCGACAGCCGCAGCGGCAAGAAAGTCTATATCCAGGCGGCCCTGCATGCGGATGAAGTACCGGGCATGCTGGTCGCGCAATTCCTGCGCCGCGAACTGCTGGCGCTGGAAGCGGCCGGCAAGCTGCTGGGCGAAGTCATCCTGGTACCGGCGGCCAATCCGATCGGCCTGGCGCAAGCCATCCACGGCGCGCCGTTCGGCCGTTTTGACTTGTCGACCGGCATCAACTTCAACCGCGCCTACCGCCATGTGGCCGACGAGCTGAAAACCACGCTCGACGGGCAACTGGGGCCGGACACGGGCGCCAACGTGGCGCTGATCCGCGAGCAGGCGCGCGCGTCCGTCGCCAGCTGGGAACCGCGCACCGATGCGGAAACCCTGAAAAAAACCCTGCTCGGCATGGCGATCGACGCCGACATCGTGCTCGACCTGCACTGCGACAATGAGGCGGCACTGCACCTGTACACGGGTACGCCGCTGGCCGCGCAGCTGGCGCCCCTCACCGCCCTGCTGGGCGCGCGCGCCGTGCTGCTGGAACTGGCGGCCGGCGAGGAACCGTTCGACGAAGCGTGCAGCCGCTTGTGGTGGGACCTGGACAGCCACTTCCAGGGCCGCTACCCGATCCCCGCCGCCTGCCTGTCGGTGACGGTGGAGCTGCGCGGCGAAGTGGAGGTGAACTACGCGCTGGCCGAGCATGACGCCCGGGCCCTGCTGCGCTTCCTGGCCATCGAAGGCGTGCTCGATATGCCAGGCGCGGCCGACGACCTGCCGGCGCCGCAATGCGTGCCGACGCCGCTGGCCGGCGTGGAACCGATCCTGGCGCCACATGCGGGGGTGCTGGTGTATTTGCGCGAAATGGGCGATGTGCTGGCGGCCGGCGACGCGGTGGCCGACGTGATCGACCCCGTCAGCGGCGACACCACCACCCTGCGCTGCACGGTGGCCGGCGTGTTCTTTGCCCGCAGCGCGCACCGCCACGTTTTACGCGGCATGAACGTCGGCAAGGTGGCCGGCGCCGTCGCCTACCGCGGCGGCAGCCTGCTGAGCCAATAAGAAGACCACACCCATGAAAAAATCGTTCAAGCTGCCCAATACCTTCGTCCTCCTGTGCGGCATCCTGGCCATGATCGCGCTGGCCACCTGGCTGGTTCCCGGCGGCAAATTCGACACCCAGCTGGTGAACGGCAAGCAGCTGATCATTCCCGGCACCTTTCACTACGTGGACAACAAGCCGCAGGGACTGGCCGCCTTGATGATGTCGCCCATCAAGGGCTTTGTCGACGCCAGCCTGATCATCGGTTTTGTCCTGATCGTCGGCGGCGCCTTTGCGGTGCTGCAGAAAACCGAAGCGTTCGACTCGCTGATCAAGGCCATCGCCAAGGCCCACACCAGCTCGCGCTTCGTGCGCGCCGCCATCATTCCCGTCTTCTTCACCATGTTTTCCCTCGGCGGCGCCACCTTCGGCATGAACGAGGAGGCGATCCCCTTCATCTTGATCTTCGTGCCGCTGGCGCTCGCGCTGGGCTATGACACCATCACCGGCGTCTCGATCCCGTTTCTCGGTTCGCAGGTGGGCTTTTCCGCCGCCTTCCTGAACCCCTTCAATGTCGGCATCGCGCAGGGCATCGCCGGCGTGCCGATCTTTTCCGGCATCGGCTACCGCCTGATCGTGTGGAGCATCGCCACCGCCGTCAGCATCCTGTTCCTGATGTGGTACGCGGCGCGCATCAAGCGCCACCCCGAGAAAAGCCCCACCTATTTGCTCGACATCGAAAAACGCAGCGAGCACACGATGGACCTGGACAGCTTCGCCGGCATGACGCGCACCCACCGCGCCGTGCTGTGGATCTTCCTCGGCACCCTTTTGACCATGGTGGTTGGCGTGGTCAAGTACGACTGGTTCATCGACGAAATCGCCGCCCTGTTTCTGGTCATGGCCATCGTGGTGGGCCTGGTCGGGCGCCTGGACGCCGACAGCCTGGTCGCCTCGTTCGTGCAAGGCGCGCGCGACATGGTCGGCGTGGCGCTGGTGATCGCGCTGGCCCGCGCCACCATGATCCTGGCGCGCGACGCGCAGATCATCGACACCATGCTGCATGCGCTGACACCGCTGGTGGCGTCATCGAGCCCCGTGTTCGCCGCGCAGAAAATGTTCTTCATGCAGACCGTGATCAACTTCTTTATCCACTCCGGCAGCGGCCAGGCGGCGCTGACCATGCCCATCATGGCGCCGCTGGCGGATCTGGTCGGCGTGACGCGCCAGACCGCCATCCTGGCATTCCAGTTCGGCGAATTCACCACGCCGATGATCCCCACCTCCGGCATTACCGTCGGCGTCCTGGCGCTGGCGCGCGTGCCATGGATTACCTGGGCCAAGTGGATGATTCCGCTGCAGCTGATTTACCTGGTGCTGGCGCTGCTGCTGCTGATACCGCCTTGTTTGATGCATTGGCAGTGAAAATCATCGTTCTGAGATTATTTTATTTCCATCAAAAACTTCACCGCCACAAAGATAAAATTAGACAAATAAAAAATAATTTTAATTACTTAAAAAAATATAAGAATAGATGAAAAAAATAAAAATTAAATTAGTTTCAATTGGTCAACTACCAATTGATTTTCAAGAAAAAAATATCCTCAAATGGAAATCATCTGCATTTGAAGTATCAAAAGAAATAGAAAATTTTTCACTTACATGCGATTCCGACGGACCGGACTGGGCCTTTTCAGATGAACTTGTGAGGAAGCAAATCCCAAGAGATTTCGATGCGGATTTCATTGTGGCGATTGTAAACGCCCCGATTGAAGACAACTATTACTCACGTAGACTAGGAAATAATCAAATTGTTTTTACGTTTTATGAGACGAAAGACATTCTTGAACATTACAATATTCCAATTGAAAATATCGTCTATAGAATGCTTTATGCATATACCCTGATATATAAACGAGCAGGAAATCGCATTCCTGGAATCGATGAGATGCAAGGACTTACACACGATGAAACAAGGGCATGTTTGTTTGACATGAACGGGATTAAGACAGACCTTGCGGCTTCATGCAGCAACGCTAAGATTTGCGGTCAATGCCAAGAACAACTACGACGAGATAGGGTATCAAATCATTTGATTGACGCCGTGAAGAGCGAGATCAAAAAAATACGCAAAGATTTATATTATCGAGCTTTTGACTTTATAAAAAAGCATCCTCTATGGTCGCTCGCACTCTCAAGCTTATTCGCAATTACACTTGGAGTTACTGGATCAGTTACGGCATCATTTCTTTATGACGCCATTAAATAAAAATAGTAATTTACCGAAGATAAATTATTTAAATTTATTGAAATAAAGAATCAGTAGGAATACACTCACAAAAACAATAAAAATATTTCAATACCAATCGAGAAGGTCAGAACTTTATTTTACCTACACAAATATGTACGCTAAGACGATTGTAATTGTGTCAGCTTTCAGATGTTTAACTAGCCAATGACCCATATAAAACCTCGCAATCCCGCCCTGCTGAGCGACAGCGACGTGGAATACGCCAACTTCAGCTGCTGCGGCGATGAAGACCTGGTTTTCCTGCGCTGCCCCGCCTGCGGCCATATTTCGGTGCAGTGCTACGAGTGCGAGACGTGGTATGTCGATCTGGCGGACACCAGCCGAATGGAGAGCAGCTTTTTGTCTGGTGGTGATGAGCGGCTGGCGTGTTCGAGCTGCGGCGTGCCGTTCGAGGACTTCTGTTATCTGATGGAAGGGGTGGTGGACAAGTACCTGCCGACCGCCGCGCAGGTGATCGCTGCCGGCCATGGCCGGCACCTGGTACGCCATCTGCGGGAGCAGCGTGGGGTGGTCTTGACGCCGCCAAGTTAGTGTCCTTTTCACCCCTAACGCAGATACTGGGGTCGGACCCTCAGGGACTCGGCGTCCCCGTCCGACCCAGGCACTTTCGCCGTTCGAGTTGAGCCAGCTTAAGTTGACGGCATTGCAGCCATCATTACAGCCTTACCACATGATCACGCGCTGTTCCGGCGGCAGATACATCGCGTCACCCGGCTTGATGCCGAAGGCTTCATAGAAACCTGGCTGGTTCATGACGGTGCCCTTGGCGCGGAATTCGCCGGGCGAATGCGGATCGCTCTTGATCTGCGCGATGGCCGCTTCAGGGCGCAGCTTGGCGCGCCATTTTTGCGCAAAGCCGATATACAAACGCTGTTCGCCGGTCAGGCCGTCGATCACCGGCGACGGCTTGCCGCCGAGCGAGCGGCGATAGGCGTTATAGGTCAGCGACAGGCCGGAGTTGTCGCCGATGTTTTCACCGAGGGTCAGCTCGCCGTTGATGTGATAGCCGGGCACCGGGCTGTAGGCGCCGTACTGCTTGACCAGGCCTGCGGCGCGCGCCTTGAAGGCGGTGCGGTCCTCGGCCGTCCACCAGTTGCGCAGGCGACCGTGGGCGTCGTACTGGCTGCCGGAATCGTCGAAAGCATGGCTGATCTCATGGCCGAAGGTGATGCCGAGCAGGCCGTAGTTGACCGCGTCTTCGGCCTTCACGTTGAAGAACGGCGGCTGCAGGATGGCGGCCGGGATCGTGATCGAATTGAGGGCCGGGCTGTAGCTGGCGTTGACGGTTTGCGGCGTCATCGACCATTCGTCGCGGTCGACCGGTTTGCCCAGTTTGTCCAGGTTGTTCTGGCGGCCCCAGGCGCGTGCGGCGCGCACGTTGGCGATCAGGTCGTTCGGCTGGGTTTTCATGCTGCTGTAGTCGCGCCATTTTTCAGGATAGGCGATCTTCGGCTTCAGGCCCGCCAGCTTGAGCTGGGCTTCCTTCTTGGTCTCGGGGCTCATCCAGTCCAGATTGTCGATGCCTTCCTTGAACGAGGCCACGAAATTGTCGAACATGGCCATCACGCGCGGCTTGGTTTCAGGCGGCAAATACATTTCCACATAGCGCTTGCCAACGGCGTCGCTGATGGCGTTGTCGGTGAAGCGCAGCGCCAGCTGCCACTGCGGTTCGCTTTGCGGCACGCCGCGCAGCACCGTGCCTTCGAAGGCGAAGCGCTCCTTGACGGTGGCGCTGTCCAGGTAGGACGCATAGCTTTCGACGATGCGCCAGTTCAGGTAGCTCTTCCAGGATTCCAGCGGCATCTCGGCCACGGCTGCCGAGAAGCCGGTGAAAAAGCTGGGCTGGCGCACCACGGCCATGGACGCTTTCGGCGCCAGGCCGGCGGCGGCAAAGTAGGCCTTCCAGTCAAACGCCGGCGCCAGTTCGCCGAACTGGTCGAAGGCGACGCGGTTGTACGACTTGACCGGATCGCGCATCTGCACGCGGGTCCATTGCGCTGCGGCCAGGCGCGTTTCGATCTCGAGTACCTGGGCGGCATGCGCGGCGGCGGCCTTGTCGCCGCTCATGGCCAGCATGGTCTCGACATGCTTCTGGTATTTGGCGCGCACGGCCGCCAGCTTGGCGTCGTCGTCCTTCAGGTAGTAGTCGCGGTCGGGCAGGCCCAGGCCGGACTGGCTGATGTTGACGGTGTAGTTTTCCGGGTCTTGCGCATCGGGCGCGACACCGGCCGAAAACGGCGTCTGGATGCCGCTGCGTTGCAGGAAAGCGAACAGCGCCGGCAGGTCCTTCTTGTCCTTGACGGCCGCCACGCGCGCCAGTTCGACGCGCAGGGGCTTGAAGCCGGCGGCGTCGCGCGCCTTGTCGTTCATGAAGCTGGTGTACAGGTCGGCGATCTTGTGCGTCTCGCTGCCGGCCTTGCCGGGATTCTTGACGGTGGCGTCGATCAGGGCGCGCAGCTGGCCCTGGGCGATTTCACGCAATTCGATATACGTGCCCCAGACCGATTTGTCGGCCGGGATCTCGGTGTTGCGGGTCCAGATGCCGTTGACGTAGGCATAGAAATCGTCTTGCGGACGCACTGCCGTATCGAGCGTTTTCATGTCGATGCCCGAGACGGGCGCCAGGGCATTGGGGGCTTGCTGGGCATGCAGCGAGGGTGTGGCGAGAGCGAACAGGGCGCAGCAGGCGGCGCTGATAAGCGAACGATGCACGAAGATTCCTTTGGTTGTGAGTGAGACTTCCTGTTGAAGAACATGCTGGGTACAGACATGCAAGCGCAGGATTATACTCACAGACGGGTGCTGCAATGCAGCAAGATCAAAGGCTGGATTACCACTCTTTTTCGCTGGCGATTTGCGCGGGCGAAGATGACTGGCATTGCTGTCAACAGGGCTGGAAAGAACCGGGGGCGCCGCCCGTCCTGACTGCCTGTGATGGGGTCTTGCGATGTACTGCGGATGCTGTTGCGGGTGCTGCGTGCTGCATGGTGCTGCAGCGCTTACAGCACGGCTTTTTCCGCGGCGCTCAGACGCTTGGCGCTGACATACACGGTGTGCGTAACGGTGGCGTCGGCGCTGGCAACCACGCTCGCCGGCGCGGCGCGGAACGTCGGTACCGAGGCGGTGGCGATGCTGGTGGCGGCGGCGATGGCGATGATGGCGACGAAGATGGCTTCCATGTTTTTGGCGATGTTCATGATGGTGTCCTTTGGGTGGTGGGTTGTGTGCTGCGATGATTGAACTTTAGGCGCATCGCCCCACAAGCACCACCGGATTGCGACCAACTGCGCAAAACGCGGGACAGAATACTCACTGGAAGGATGGAAAGCTAAGTAATCGTCAGGAAATTATTGTGAAGTTATGACGAACAGGACCGGATGCTATGCAAGGCGCCGACTGCGACGCAGTGCGAGCACTGCTAGCAGTTGGCAACACAGCAGAGCGCCGGTGATGGAAGTCAGAAATCACAAGAATTTATTGGGGGTTACTTAGCGCGCCCAGTGCGGCAAATACTCTTGAACCACTTCTTCGACGGCCTTTGCTTGCAAGGCATCCCGCCGGCGCTTGAGAGGATCGCGCTCAGGCAAAGCACTCATCCATTGTTTGAAGCGGACAAAGGCCGTGGGATCGAGTGTATTCATCCGAGCCATATCGCCATTGGTGGCGACGATGACTGCCGAGAAGGGAGGCGAGTCCAGCAGTTCCTGGGCACGTGGTGCTTGAGCCACCCAGAAGTCCTCGTCGTCATTGCTCAACCGGATAGGATGCGGGTCGCCAATCGCCTGCTCGCGGCGGATAATATCAACCTCGAAACCGTCCTTGTTAACAGCCGTGTATTTTTTAGAATTTCGGATACGAAACGTTGGATCTACTTTTTGAAGCACACCCAGCATTGAGATGTCGACCTTGCTCAAGGCAGTGGCAAATGCAACTCTTTTTCTGACATCCCAAAGCAAGTCAATGTCGCGTGTCGCCACCGCATCGTCTTCAAAGATAATGCCCGCCGCCGATTCGTAAGCGTAGAGTGCGTGGGTGCCGACCACGCGAAAGTGTTCGCCCAATTTGGTGACTGCCAGACGATTCAGAATGTCCACGATGATAGGCGCAACCCTTCCAACACGCAGCGCACGGTTCATTCTTTTATGTTTGGATAACGACGCCTTCAGCCCGTCTCTGCGCAACTCGGCTAACTCTTTTCTCTGACGAAAACTGGCATACATTGCCTCTGTTTCAGGCGACCGGCGGCCCAAACTCTTTTCACTGCCGGAAGCGGTGGTACGCACCAGATAGGCATCATCAGGAGCGGCCATGGGCCCCCTGTGCCAATACATACCGCCACGTACCTTGGCGGCCTCCGCCAGCGCCTCTTCATAAGCTTCAAAAGTGGCAACCGCATCAATGTACTGCCGTGTGGCATCGGCTGGCAGTTCCAACATAGCAAGCTCCTCGGTATATTTTCATTATTTTTCAAATTATACCGAAAAACTTTTAAAATCAATATCTTGAATCATAAAAACAAGACAAAAATGTTTTCTACTGATCAGCGCCGATAACTCACTGCCGGTAAATATCGGGCACATACTTCTCCATCAGCGACTCAGGCCGCAGCGGCGCCGTGAACCCGTGGCGCGCATACAGGCCGTGCGCGGTGCTGGTGGCCAGCATGAAGCGGCGCAGGCCCTGCAGGCCGGGATGCGCCATGACGGCGTCCATCAGCTGCTTGCTGTAGCCCCTGCCGCGATATTCTTCCAGCACATACACGTCGACCAGGTAGGCGAAGGTGGCGTGATCCGTGACCACGCGGGCGAACGCCACCTGGCGGCCGTCAAGCAGGCCGCCAAAGCACAGGGAATGGTCGATCGCGCGCTGTACGGTGGCCAGCGGAATGCCGATGGCCCAGGTCGATTGCGTGCCGAGAAAATGGTGGATCGCCGGAACGTCGAGTTCCGTCTTGTCGGTGGTGATCTTGAAGGATGACATTGCGCTGGCCCGGTTGTCGTTGAAAACACGATCATCGGCCATTCTGGCGCTGCTGTCACCAGGGCTGGAAAGAACCGGGGGCGCCGCCCGTCCTGACTGCCTGTGATGGGGTCTTGCGATGTACTGCCGATGCTGTTGCGGGTGCTGCGTGCTGCATGGTCGAGCAGCGCTTACAGCACGGCTTTTTCCGCAGCGCTCAGACGCTTGGCGCTGACATACACGGTGTGCGTGACGGTGGCGTCGGCGCTGGCAACCACGCTCGCCGGCGCGGCGCGGAAGGTCGGCACCGAGGCGGTGGCGATGCTGGTGGCGGCGGCGATGGCGATGATGGCGACGAAGATGGCTTCCATGTTTTTGGCGATGTTCATGATGGTGTCCTTTGAGCGAGTGGTTCGGTAGGTTGTGTGCTGCGATGATTGAACTTTAGGCGCATCGCCCTGACAACACCACCGGATTGCGACCAACTGCGCAAAAGGCGGGACAGAATACAGACAGCTGCGATGAAACGCGTCACGGCCCTCAGAAGGTTTGCGGAACCGAGCGCAGCTTGTCGGGATTCCGCATGATGAACACCGCCACCACCTTTTCACCATCGACGATAAAGGACTGCGCCGATTCGAGCTTGCCGGCCACATAGCGCAGCAGCCCCGGTTCGCCATTGATCAGGGCCACGCGATAGCGCACTTGCGCCGGGAACTGGTGCTCCAGCGACCAGTAGACGCCGGCAACCCGCCCTGCTCCCTTGAGCACATGCAGGAAGGAGTTCACCTTGCCGCCGCCATCGGCCACCAGTTGCACGTCGTCGGACATCAGGGCGCGCATCGCCGCGCGGTCGCCCTTGCTGGCGGCCTCGGTAAATTTCGCCAGCAAATCGCGGTGCGCATCCCTGGGTACCGTGAAACGGGGACGCTCCTGCCGCACCCGCACTTGAGCGCGATGGGCCAGCTGGCGGCAGGCGACTTCGGACTTGCCCAGCACTTCGGCGATTTCCGCATAGTCGGCATCGAACACATGGCGCATCAGGAATGCCGCGCGCTCGTCGGCGGACAGCCTCTCCAGCGCCCACATGAAGGCGAACGACACATCGCTGGCCAGTTCCACCGCGCTTTCCGGCGTGTTCTCGTCCAGCTCGACCAGCGGTTCGGGCAGCCACCAGCCAACATAGGTTTCGCGGTCTGCCTTGCTGGTGCGCAGCCGGTCGATGGCCAGCCGGGTCACCACCGACACCAGCCACGCCTCGCAGGACTGGATCTGCGTTTTGTCACCGGCGTGCCAGCGCAGCCAGGCGTCCTGCAGCACATCCTCGGCATCGGCGCGCACGCCCAGCATGCGATAGGCGATCGAAAACAGCCTTGGGCGCAGCGCCGTAAAGAGGGCCAGATAGTCGGTGTCGGTGCGATGGTTCATCGTTATGCTCTTGTTCCCCAATACTACATCGATCGGCGGGGGTGTTAGAAACCTGGCGCCGGTTCTTCCGGGATCTGGTTGCGCAGCGAGAGGTTCAGCACGTTCCAACCACGAATAGCGGCGATGGCGTAGCTCAGTTCGACCACCTCGTTTTCATCGAAATGCTCGCGCAGTTCGGCATAAGCGGCGTCGGTATCGTCGCGCTGCGGCAGCGCATTGACGGCTTCGGCCCAGGCCAGCGCGGCGCGTTCGCGGGGGCTGAAGAACGGCGCTTCGCGCCAGCCGGCGATGGCATTGAGGTGACGCGGCTCGGCGCCCTGCTTGAGCAGGAAGCGCCAATGCATGTCGACGCACACGCCGCAACCGTTGATTTGCGACACGCGCAGGTTGACCAGCTCGAAAAGGCGCTCGCCGATCGCGCTCTGGCTGACCGACTTCGACAGGTTGATCATCGCCTTGAGCGAATTGGGAGCGAGGGAAAAGAAAGGCAGGCGGGCGGTATTGGACATGATGACCTCATTGGTTGGTTGGCGACCGCGCACCATGCGCTGGTCACAGTGATTAGACGTGCGACGCAAGCGCGTTGTGACAGATCCCGTGATTTATTTTCAAAACAGGCGAAAACTATCGCTTGTCACGCCTGCTACAAATGTGGCATGCTACAAATGTTACATGCTACAAATGTAGCCAAACTCATCGCCCAAGGAAAAAACATGCTGTCATTCGCACGCAAATGGATACTGGCCGGCCTGCTGTCCACTGCCGCCCTCACGCTACCGGCGACGGCCGCCGCCACCGATTTCGACAGCATGGTCACGGTCGGCCAGCACCAGCTGCAAGTGGCGCAGATGGGCCAAGGGCCTTATACCGTCGTGTTCGAAGCGGGCTTCGCCAGCGACCAGTCGGTATGGCGCAAGGTGGCGCCGGAAGTGGCAAAAAAAGCGGCGGTGCTGGTCTATTCGCGCGCCGGCTACGGCAAGTCGCCGGCGCGCACGACGCCGCTGACGATGGAGCAAAGCGTGGCCGAACTGGCCGCCGTGCTGGAAGCGCGCCAAGTGCAAGGCCCGCTGATCCTGGTCGGCCATTCGTATGGCGGTTTCTTGATCCGCCATTTCGCCGCCACCCATCCGCGGCAGGTCGCCGGCATGGTGTTCGTCGACCCGGCCGATGAAGGCTTCGAATCCGTCCTCAAGGGCATCGATGCGGCGCGCGTACGGCAGGACCAGCAGATGCTTGCCTCCAGCATCCCGCCCAAATGGCAGGGCGAGCTGCAGACGATCCAGGCCATCCTCGATGCAGGCAAGCTGCCGGCGGCGCCGGCGCTGCCCGACGTGCCGGCGGTGCTGATCACGTCGGTGCAGGCGCGCGCCGGTTCCGACTTTTTCCAGGAAACCCCGGACGTCATCAAGCTCAAGCGCCAGCGCCACGCCGCCTTCCTCAGCCAGTTTTCCAGCGGCGCCCATGTCTTCACGCCCAACAGCGGCCATGGCATCCAGCGGCAGGAGCCGGAGCTGGTGATCAATGCGATCGAGCAGGTGATGACGCTGGCCACGCAGAACGCGGCGCGCCTGGCCAAAGAGAAAGCAGCCGGTGCTGGCGTACAATAGCCAGCATCTTTTACCAGCAGAACCAGCGTTGAAACCATCATGAAAAAAGCCCCCGCATCGACCAGCGTCACCGAGACGCAAGGACTGGACAACCTGGCGCCGCGCGAGCGCCAGGTGGTCGAATGCGTGTACCAGCTGCGGGAAGCCACCGCGGCGCAGATCCAGGAGGCGCTGGGGCCGGACCTGAGCAATTCGGCGGTGCGCGCCATGCTGGGGCGGCTGGAAACGAAAGGCTTGCTGCGGCACAGAGTCGACGGCCAGCGCTATCTGTACAGCGCCGTGGCGCCACAGGCGCAGGTGCGCGAATCGGCCTTGAAAAAACTGGTCGGCACCTTCTTCAACAATTCCAAGGCCAGCGCGGCGACGGCTTTGCTCGGCATGTCGGGCAAACTCAGTCCGGAAGAACTCGACGACCTCGAAGCGATGATTGCAAAGGCGCGCAAGGAAGGCCGCTGATGGCGGGAACCGATCTCGCCCAGCTTCTGCTGAAGCATGGCGTGACGGTCCTGCTGCTGTTATGCCTGCTGCGGCTGCTGGCGCATGCCTCGGCGGCGCGCCGCGTGTTTGCCGCCCGCTGCGGCCTGGTGGCGCTGCTGCTGATGCCGCTTTTCTGGCTGTCGCTGCCGCCGATGCCGCTCACCATGCCGCTGGCCTTGTCGGCCCTGCTTGACCCGCCGCTGGTGATCCCCGCCAGCGTGACGCAGGCCGACGTCCCCGTACTGCGTGAGGCCATTTCCCTGCCCTTGCGCGCGGCCAGCCTCGGACGCTGGCTGCTGGCCGTCTACGTCATCGGCGTGCTGTGCCATCTGCTGCGCCTGGCGCTGAACCTGCGGCAGTTGCGCCGGTCCGCCGCTGCCGCGCGGGCAGTCGACGCCCCCGCATGGAGCGCCGCGCTGGCAAGGCTGCACCGCTCGCTGGGGCTGCGCCGCAAAGTAGCGCTGCTGGTGTCCGATGCGGCGCATTCGCCCTATAGCTGGGGCTGGCGGCATCCCGTCATCGTGCTGGACCGGCACAGCCTGGACAGCGCAGATCCGGGCGCCGTGCTGGCCCACGAACTGGCCCATGTGCGCGCGCATGACTGGATTATGTTGATTCTGGGGCGTGTGCTGCTGGCCCTGTATTGGTGGCACCCGCTGATGTATCCACTGCTGCGCACCCTCGAACACGATACCGAGTGCGCGGCCGACGATGCGGTGCTGGCGGCAGGCAGCAAGCCATCGCACTATGCGCACACGCTGCTGGCGGTGTCGCGCCATGCCTTCGGTGGCGATGCCGCAGGTACGGTGGAAAACCATATCGCCAGTCGTGGCGCCATGCTGCGCAAGCGTATCGCTGCGCTGCTGGAAGCGCATCGCCCGCGCGGGCGCGTCACGGCCCTGCAATGGTGGAGCGGAACGCTGGCGACAGTGGCGCTGCTGTATGTGCTCGGCAGCCTGCAGCTGCGCGGCGAACAGGTGCTGTGGCCGGACCAGCTGGTATCCGTGCCGATGACGAGTCTGGAGCCGCTCGGCTTCCTTGAAACGCTGGACAACCCGAATTTCACCCAGCTGGCCGCCGCCATGCGCGCCGGGGATTTTTCGCTGCGCCATGCGGAGAAAGTGGCATCGTTCCGCCAGCGCGCCGCCATCCCCTCAGTCCTGCAACTGCTGCGCTATCCCTCACCAGTAACGCGGCGCCTTGCCGTCTGGTCCCTGGGCGAGATGCGTTTTCCTGAAACGGCGGCCGCCGTGGCGGCGCTGCTGGCCGACCCCGATGCCTCGGTACGCGCCGAAGCGGCCGGCGCCCTGGGCGACATGGAAGAGACACGCTGGCTGGCGCCCATGATCGCGATGCTGAACGACCCGCATGCCGTAGTGCGCGCCCGCGTCGCGCATGCATTGGGCGATCTGCAGGCCACCGCCGCCATCCCCATGCTGCGCCAGCACCTCGATGACGCGAATGCCGAAGTGGCCGGCGAGGCGCACTGGGCGCTGGCGGAAATGCCCCAGTATTGGTGCGGTGTTATTTCAGCACCGGCCCCACATCGACCACATCGACGCCCTGCAACTGCCCCAGCCAGCCATCGAACCACGGCTTGTGCGACACGCCGACGATGGACAGCACGCGCGCGCCCGGCTGTTCGCGGAAGGTTTCGCGGATATTGGCGACCATGCGCAGGTTGCGGACTTCCCAGCCGGCCACCCACATTTGCGGATAGCCTTGCGGTGACCGCGCGCGCATGGCGGCGCTGACGTTGGCCTCGGCATACATCCGCAGGCTGGCCGCCGTATTGAGCTCGCGGTACAAGGGCAGCAGGTCCGGTGCCCGCATCATCGCTTCCTGCCGCTGTTCGCTTTCCTTCAATGCGGCACCACCTGCCGCCCATGCCGCTTCGATCGCCTGCACGAAGGGCTTGATATCGGGCAGATCGATGCGGTCGCCCGTATGGTTGTCGATGGCATGCACGCGCTGCAGCTTCAGGCGCGCGGCCAGGCGGGCCGCCAGCTGGTAGTTCTCGTTATTGCGCCTGGCCAGTTGCGCGAGTTTGTCCACCAGTGCCTGGTCCAAGCTGTCGCTCGCGCGCCGCTCCGGCGCCGGCAGTTGCAGCCACTGGACATAGGCCGAAGCGACATCGTTCGCCGCGAGGAAAAGCGCCGCCAGTCGCCGCCGCTGCGCCGGTGCCGCGTCCGCCGGCCAGGCCTTCAGGGTCCTGTCCACTTCGGCGAGGGCAGCGGGGACATCGAGCCCGGTGGCGGCCTTTGCCAGCGCGGTCGAGGCGCAATAGTCGGCGCCATATTTTGCGGGATGGCGCGCCGCCAGGTCGCATTCTTCGCCGGACTCGGTTTCAATCGTGATGATGCCCGGCTTGAATGCCGCCAGCCGGTCCAGCACGCCGTCCAGCGCTGCCGGATCGAAACCGTCCGGCATGGCGTTCAGGTGCATGGTGCCCAGCACCAGTACCTGGGCCCGCGGACCGGTCATGTCGCGATCGAGCGACGCCAGGTTGACCTGCGCCTGTGAGAAATAAGGCCAGGCCGCCGCCAGGCATACCATCGCCGTTGTCCATTTTTTCATGTGCCCCTCCCCTGCCTGTCATTAAAGATAGGGCAACTCTAGGAAAAACAGGGTACAGCCACAAGGCCGGTGCGGGCAGAATGCGTTTTGCGGGGGGCAGGCTGCCGAAACAGGGGGCCAGGCGTTGTCGCTTAAAGCGCGGCTTTTTCTTCGGCGCTCAGGCGCTTGGCGCTGACATAGACCACGTGGGTGGTGACGGCATCGGCGCTGGCATTGGCGACCGTTTTCGGCACCGAAGCGGTGGCCATGCTGGCTGCGGCGGCAACGGCGATGATAGCGATAACGATGGCTTCGATGTGTTTGGCGATGGTCATGGTCAAGTCCTTGGGATCAGTGGTGGTGTGCTGCGATGATTGAACTGTAGACGCAGCGCCCGCTACTTGCCACCGGATTGCGACCAAACGCGCAAATCGCGGAACAGAATACAAACAGCTCTGACGAAACGCAGAAACAGCGGAAAAACCGGCTACAGGCCGCATTTTGATGCGTGCAAGCCCCATTTCCGGCCCTCTCGACCCTGTCTGCGCCCCTAAAAGCCCTGATGCGGGTCAACCTTGTTTATAATCGCCGTACACTAAAGGACCTCTTTCATGACTGATCAATTCTCCAAAAAGGGCGAAGCCTGGTCGGCCCGGTTTTCCGAACCGGTCTCGGACCTCGTCAAGCGCTATACCGCATCCGTATTTTTCGACAAGCGCCTGGCGCTGTTCGATATCGAAGGTTCGCTGGCCCATGCGGAAATGCTGCATGCGCAAGCCATCATCAGCCCGGCCGATTACGCTGAAATCCAGCGCGGCATGGCGCAGATTTCGCAGGAAATCGCCGCCGGCCAGTTCGAATGGCTGCTGGACCTGGAAGACGTCCACCTGAATATTGAAAAACGCCTGACCGAACTGGTGGGCGACGCCGGCAAGCGCCTGCACACGGGCCGTTCGCGCAACGACCAGGTGGCCACCGACATCCGCCTGTACGTGCGTTCCGCCATCGACGACATCACCGCCCTGCTGGCCACCCTGCGCGGCGCCCTGACCGACCTGGCCGAGCAGCACGCCGACACCATCATGCCGGGCTTTACCCACATGCAGGTAGCGCAGCCGATCACCTTCGGCCACCATATGCTGGCGTATGTCGAGATGTTCGGCCGCGACGCCGAGCGCATGGCGGACACGCGCAAGCGCGTCAACCGCCTGCCGCTGGGCGCCGCCGCCCTGGCCGGCACCACCTTTCCGATCGACCGCCTGCGCGTGGCGAAAACCCTGGGTTTTGACGACGTCTGCCACAACTCGCTCGACGCCGTGTCGGACCGCGATTTCGCCATCGAATTCTGCGCCGCTTCGGCCGTGCTGATGATGCACGTGTCGCGCATGGCCGAAGAACTGGTGATCTGGATGAGCCCGCGCATCGGCTTCATCGACATCGCCGACCGCTTCTGCACCGGCTCGTCGATCATGCCGCAAAAGAAAAACCCGGACGTGCCGGAACTGGCGCGTGGCAAGACCGGCCGCGTCTACGGCCACCTGATCGGCCTGCTGACCCTGATGAAAGGCCAGCCGCTGGCCTACAACAAGGACAACCAGGAAGACAAGGAACCGCTGTTCGACACCGTCGACACCGTCATCGACACCCTGCGCATCTTCGCCGACATGGCCGGCGGCATCACGGTCAAACCGGAAGCGATGCGCGCGGCGGCCCTGCAAGGCTACGCCACCGCCACCGACCTGGCCGACTACCTGGTCAAGAAGGGCCTGCCGTTCCGCGACGCCCACGAAGCGGTGGCGCTGGCCGTGCGCGCCTGCGTCGACGCCGGCTGCGACCTGGCCGATTTGTCTTTGGCCCAGCTGCAGGCATTCTCGCCATTGACAGGCGAAGATGTGTTCGAGGTACTGACCCTGGAAGGTTCGGTCGCCGCACGCGATCACGTGGGCGGCACCGCGCCACGCCAGGTACGTGAAGCGATTGCGCGCGTGCGCACGCAGCTGGAAAAGTAAGCACCCTCGTAAGCATCACCTGCGCCCTGTCCGGGGCGCGGCTGCTATCATGCCTGCCTTCAGAATGATCTTTTGGGAGCAGGCATGAACAGCGTCAGCAACGCCATCGCACACACTGGCATCGGTATCGGCGGCACATCCATCGAAGCAGCACTGTCCACCTTGAGCGACATGACGGCCGGCATGGCCGCCATCGGCAAGGACGAACACGCGCAGCGCATCGCCACCGCGCAAGCGTACATGCGCGAGCAGGGCATCGCCGCCATCTACCTGAACGCAGGCGCCAACCTCGTCTATTTCACGGGCACCAGATGGTATGCCAGCGAACGCATGGTGGGCGCCATCCTGCCCGCCAGCGGCAGCCTGGAATATATCGCCCCCGCGTTCGAAGAAAGCACCTTGCAAGGCTTTATGCAGATCGAGGGCAAGGTCAACTGCTGGGAAGAGCATGAAAGCCCGTACCAGCTGTTCGTCGATGTGCTGGCGCGCATGGGCGTGGTACAGGATGCAGTCGCGCCGCCGCGCGTGGGCATCTGCGAAAGCGCCGCCTTCTTTATCTATGACGGCATACGGCCGCTGGCTCCCGGCTACGCGCTGGAAAACGCGCGTGCCGTCACGGCGTACTGCCGCAGCCGCAAGTCGCCAGCCGAAATCGCCCTGATGCAGCGCGTGATGGACATGACCCTGGCCGTGCACGTGGCCACCGCCAGCATGCTATACGAAGGCATCACGACGGTGGAAGTGGAGGAATTCATCAGCCGCGCGCACCGCAAGGTGGGTGCGCCGCGATCGTACTTCTGCATCGTGCTGTTCGGCGAGGCGACCGCCTACCCGCATGGCGTGAACTATGTGCAGACATTAAAGGCGGGCGACACGGTGCTGATCGACACGGGCTGCCAGGTGATGAACTATATCTCCGACATCACGCGCACCTATGTGTTTGGCGCCATCAGCGAACGCCAGCGCAGCGTGTGGAACAGCGAGAAAAAAGCACAGGCGGCGGCGTTTGCGGCGGCGCAACTGGGCGTGCCCTGCGGCGACGTCGACCGCGCCGCGCGCGTGGCGCTGGAAGCCGATGGATTCGGCCCCGGCTACAAGCTGCCCGGCCTGCCCCACCGTACCGGCCACGGCATCGGCATTGATATCCACGAGTGGCCCTACCTGGTCGGCAGCGACACCACGCCACTGGACGTCGGCATGTGCTTTTCAAACGAGCCGATGATCTGCATCCCCGGCGAATTCGGCATCCGCCATGAAGACCATTTTTATATGACGGAAAATGGCCCGCGCTGGTTCACCCAGCCGGCGCACAGCATTGATGATCCGTTTGGATTGGCCTGCTGATCTAGCGCACTGATAGCGTTTTCTGCCAGTTCCGGGCGGCGTGCAGTACCCTAACGATGCTCACGCCGCTCTTTACTGGCAGATAAAAAATCAGAAAATGATCGAAGTTCTTGACTCGCCACTTGCGCATGCCTTGCAGTGAAGGCTGAAGCGTTGACAACGGTGCACCCAGCTTGGGCTGCGCGGCAAGTTCAATAAAACTGGCCTCTGCATTGGACAAAAATTTCTCGGCAAGGCTGATGCCTGCATGCTCAGCCAAATAGACATAGTTATCCACCAGATCGCGCTGCGCTAATGCCCGCTTGTAAATGGTGGACATCTGGTTTTATTTCTTCAAGGAACTCATCCTTGCCTGTCCCTGTCGCCGGATGTCAGCCCAATCTGCCGCTGTCATCGGCGTTTCATCACTGGCCAAGCCCTCTATCAGGAGCGCTTCCAGTTCGCTTTCTGCAGCGCGCTCCTGGTCCGCCTGTATCAGCTGACGCACATATTCACTGACGCTGCCGTAACGGCCACCGGCAACCTGATCATCGACGAATCGTTTCAGGTTCTCCGGTATCGATATTTCCATATTGTCCATGACAGACCTCGCCAACTATTGAAATCTCAATATAGCCGAGAACAGCGGCAGGTCAAACACTTCATTCGCGCTTCGACACCAAGGTCAGGATGTCATAGCTGGCCACCAGCTCATCGTTCTGGTTGGTCACCTGCACGTCCCACGCCACCACGCCCTGGCCGACGCCAAACACGTCCTTGCGGTTGCGGTCGACCTTGCGCTTGCAGGTCAGGCGGGCGCGGATGGTGTCGCCGATGGCCACCGGCGCCACGAAGCGCAGGTTGTCCAGGCCATAGTTGGCCAGCACCGGGCCGACGCCAGGCGAGACGAACAGGCCGGCGGCGGCCGACAGCACGAAATAGCCGTGGGCGATGCGCTTGCCGAACTGCGATTCCTTCGCCGCGATTTCGTCGAAGTGCATGTAGAAGAAGTCGCCCGAGATGCCGCCAAAGGCGACAATATCGGCTTCGCTGACGGTGCGGCGGTGGGTCAGCAGCGAGTCGCCGGTTTTCAGGTCTTCGAAATGCTTGCGGAACGGGTGGATCGGGCTTTCGTTGACGGCCGCGCCACGCACGTATTCACCGGTCACGGCCGCCAGCATGGTCGGCGAGCCCTGTACCGCCGCGCGCTGCAGGTAGTGGCGCACGGCGCGCACGCCGCCCAGCTCTTCGCCGCCGCCCGCGCGGCCAGGGCCGCCGTGTTTCAGCTGCGGCAAAGGCGAGCCGTGGCCGGTCGAATCGACCGAGGCCTCGCGCTCGAGGATATGCACGCGGCCGTGGGTCGCCGCCACCAACGGCACCACGCGCGCCGCCAGTTTCGGATCGCGCGTCACCAGGGTGCTCACCAGGCTGCCCTTGCCGCGTGCGGCCAGCGCCAGCGCTTCATCGATATCGTGATAGCCCATCATGGTGCTGACGGGGCCGAACGCTTCCACGTCATGCACGGCGTCGTTGCCGAACGCATCGCGGCACATCAGCAGGGTCGGCGAGAAGAAGCTGCCATCCTGCGCGCCATCGCCCAGCGGATTGAAACCGTCGGCCGCGCCAAACACTACCTCGTTGCCCTTGGACAGGGTGGCGACGCGCTCGGCCACGTCGTTCTGCTGCTCTTTCGAGGCCAGCGCCCCCATGCGCACGCCGTCGATCGACGGGTCGCCCACCACCACCTTGGCCAGGCGTTCGCGCAGGCGCGTGCCAACGGCGTCCAGCAGATGATCGGGCACGATCACGCGGCGGATCGCCGTGCACTTCTGGCCCGACTTGCCCGTCATTTCACGTACCACTTCCTTGACGAACAGGTCGAATTCCACGTCGTCCGGCGTGACGTCCGGCGCCAGGATGGCGCAGTTGAGCGAATCGGCTTCGCCGTTGAACGGCACCGAATTGGCGATCAGGTTCGGGTTGGTGCGCAGCTTGGCGGCGGTGGCGGCCGAGCCGGTAAACGTGACGAAATCCTGGCCGTTCAAACGGTCCAGCAGGTCGCCGGTGGAGCCGATCACCAGCTGCAGGCTGCCTTCGGGCAGCAAGCCCGATTCATGCATCATGCGCACCACGGCCTGGGTCAGGTAGCTGGTGGCGGTGGCCGGCTTGGCGATGCAGGGCATGGCCGCCAGAAAGCTCGGCGCGAACTTTTCCAGCAGGCCCCAGATCGGGAAGTTGAAGGCGTTGATATGCACGGCCAGCCCGCCGCGCGGCACCAGGATGTGGGTGCCGGCGAAGCCGCCTTTTTTACCCAATGCGATGGCCGGGCCTTCGTGCAGCACGTTCGACGACGGCAGCTCGTTGCTGCCCATGCTGGCGTAGGCGAACAGGGTGCCCGTGCCGCCTTCGATATCGACCCAGCTGTCGGCGCGCGTGGCGCCCGACAGGTGAGAGATCACATACAGCTCTTCCTTGCGCTCGACCAGGTACAGCGCCAGCGCTTTCAGGCGCGCGGCGCGCTGCTGGAAGTCCAGCGCCATCAGGCCCGGCACGCCCGTCTTGCGGGCATAGGTGACGGCTTCCTCGAAATCGATCTTCTCGGCGTGCGTGTGATAAATCACGTTGTTGTTCAGGGCGCTGTGCAGCGGCACGGCGGCCGATTCGCCCAGCCAGCGGCCGGCGATCAGGCTTTGCAACGTTGAAATGTGAGCCATAGTTCGTATTCCTATATAGTTTATTGCGCGGCGGCGTTCTTGTGCAGATGCAGCGGCAGCGCCGATTCAAAATTGAGTCGCTGGCGGTTCGCTTCCACTTCCGTCAGCGCCTCGACTTCGCGCATGGTGTGCATGGAGCGCACGGCCAGTTCGTGGTACTGGCTGGTGCCCGAGGTTTTCCATTTGATTTCATCGTCAGTCAGGCTGCGGATGATTTTCGCGGGCGTGCCGACCACCATGCTGCGCGGCGCCACGATCATGCCGGCTTTCACGAAACTCATGGCGGCGACGATGGACTCGGCGCCGATGACCGCGTTGTCCATCACCACCGCGTTCATGCCGACCAGCGCATTGCGGCCGATGCGGCAGCCGTGCAGCACGGCGCCGTGGCCCACATGGCCGTCGACTTCGACCACCGTGTCGCAGCCGGGAAAGCCGTGCATGACGCAGGTGTCCTGCAGGTTGGCGCCCTCTTCCAGTATCAATCGCCCGAAGTCGCCGCGGATCGAGGCCAGCGGCCCGATATAGCAGCGCGGGCCGACGATCACGTCGCCGATCAGCACCGCGCTCGGATGCACATAGGCGGACGGGTGGACCACGGGGGTAACGCCGTTGATTTCGTAGACTTTGACCATGGTATTTTCCTTTTAACTATCGTGCCATGTGCGTAGGTCGGATTAGCCGGAACGGCGTAATCCGACAAACACCTGTAGCGCCAACAATGTTGTCGGATTACGCGCTACGCGCTAATCCGACCTACGTCCTCACATGCCCAGGTAGGCGCTCTGCACCTGCTCGTTATGCAGCAATTCCGGCCCTGGCCCGGACAGGGTGATGGCGCCCGTCTCGATCACATAGCCGACATCGGCGATCGACAGCGCCGCGTGGGCGTTCTGCTCGACCAGGAAAATCGTGATGCCGCGGTCGCGCAGTTCGGCCACGATGCGGAAGATTTCGGCGATCAACAGCGGCGCCAGGCCCATGCTCGGCTCGTCGAGCAGCAGCAGTTGCGGGCGGCCCATCAGCGCGCGCGCCATGGCCAGCATCTGCTGCTGTCCGCCGGACAGGGTACCAGCGAGTAAAAGACGCTTTTCCTTGAGGATCGGGAACAAACCGTACATGCGCTCGATCTCGCCGGCCACTTCCTGCTGCGGGCGGGTAAAGGCGCCCAGGCGCAGATTGTCCTCCACCGTCATCGGGCCGAACACCTGACGCCCTTCCGGCACCTGGCAGATGCCGGCGCGCACGCGCTTGTCGGCGCTGCTGCGGCTGATGTCCTGGCCGGCAAAGGTGATCGTGCCGGCGCTGATCGGCTGCACGCCTGAAATCGCGCGCAGCAAGGTGGTCTTGCCGGCGCCGTTGGCGCCCACCAGCGCCACCAATTGGCCCTGGCGCACCTGCAGGTCGATGCCGTGCAGCGCCTGGATGCGGCCGTAGTGGCTGGTGAGGCCGGCGATATCGAGCACCAGCGGTGTTTGTACTTTTTCCTGCATCATGCCGCCACTCCCAGATACGCCGCCACCACGTCGGGATTCGCGCGCACTTCGGCGGCGGTCCCTTCGGCCAGCTTCTTGCCATAGTCGAGCACCAGGATATGGTCCGACAGATTCATCACCAGCTTCATGTCATGCTCGACCAGCACCACCGTCACGCCCGATTGCGCCACCTTGCGGATCAAGGCTTCGATCTCGCCCGTCTCCGTGTGATTCAGGCCTGCGGCCGGTTCGTCCAGCAGCAGTACCTTCGGCTTGGCCGCCAGCGCGCGCGCAATCTCCAGACGCTTCAGGGCGCCATACGACATCTGGCCCGCCTCGTCATCGACATGGCGGCCCACGCCCACAAATTCCATCAGCTGGGCAGCTTCATCGCGGCAGGCGGCGTCCGCGCGGCGCACCGATGGCAGGCGCAGCATGGAGGCGAACAGGTTCTGGTTCAGCCGCAGGTGCGCGCCCACCATCACATTGTCGATCGCCGTCATGTTCATGCACACCTGCAGGTTCTGGAAGGTGCGGCTCATGCCGCGCCGCGCCAGCGCATCGGGCGACATGGCGGCCACGTTCTCGCCATTGAGCAAAATCTCGCCCTTGGTCGGCGTGTAGACACCGGTGATCAGGTTGAACAAGGTCGTCTTGCCGGCGCCGTTCGGGCCGATCACCGAGTGGATATTGCCCTCCTTGACCGTAAAGCTGACATCCTGCACCGCGTGCACGCCGCCAAAGCTCTTGCTCAGGTTGTTAATCGTCAGCATCTCATACCTCCTGTGCCGGTTTGGCCAGCGCCTTGGGCGCGGTTGGCGTGCTTGCCCGCTTGCGCGAACGGCTGGCCAGACTCGGCACCAGCCCCTTGGGCATAAAGATCATGGTCGCCATCAGGATCACGCCGAACACCACCGTCTCCCAGCCTTCAAAACTGGACAGCAGCTGCGGCAAAATCGTCAGCAGCGCCGCGCCGATAATCGAACCGAAGACCGACGCCATGCCGCCCACCACCACCATCGTCACCAGCTCGATCGAGTGGAAGAAACCGGCCAGGTTGGGCGTGATGAAACCGATGTAGTGGGCGCTGATGCTGCCCGCAATGCTGGCGATCACCGCCGACAGCACGAACACGCGCACCTTGAAACGCGTGGTGTCGACACCGACCACGCGCGCCGCCACTTCCGAGCCGTGGATCGCCTGCAGCGCGCGGCCGACGGGCGAATCGATCAGGTTCAGCGCCAGCCACGTCACCAGCAACAGCAATACGGCACACACCAGGTACCACGATTTTTCGCCGGCGATTTCAAGGCCAGCTACGCTGAAGGCGGAGACGCCGATGCCGTCCGGGCCACCGGTCCATTGCGTCTCGTTGTTGATCACGATGGAGATGATGATGCCCAGTCCCAGCGTGGCCATCGCCAGCGTATGGCCCTTGAGTTTCAGGACCGGACGGGCCAGCAGCAGGGCCAGCAGGCCGGTGGCGACAGCGCCGGCACCCAAGGCGGCCAGCGGCGGCCAGTTGTAGTGCGTGGTCAGCACGGCCGAGGCATAGGCGCCCAGGCCATAGAAGCCCGCGTGGCCCAGGCTGATCTGGCCCGTATAGCCCATCAACAGGTTGAGACCGATGACGACGATGGCGTTCAGCGCGATGCGGATCGCCACGTCATAGTAGAACGCGTTGGTGAGGAACAGCGGCAAAATGCCCAGCACCAGCGCCAGCACCAGCAAGCCGCCATGGCGCGAGCGTGTGAAGAAACGTGTGAAGAAGTTGGTCATACACGCTCCGAATTTTTAGCGCCGAACAGGCCTTGCGGCAGGAAGAACAGGATCAAGAGGATCAGCACGAACGGTACCGCGTCCTTGTACGCCGACGAGATATAGCCGGCCGTCATGGCTTCGGCGATGCCGAGGATCAGGCCACCGGCGATCGCGCCGGCGCCGCCACCGAGGCCACCCAATACGGCCGCCACAAAGCCTTTCAGGCCCAGCATGATGCCCGCGTCATACGAGGTGTAGGTAATGGGAGCGACCAGGATGCCGCCGGCCGCGCCCAGGAGCGCCGACAGGCCGAACGAGAACAGCAGTACCTTGCGCGTGTTGATGCCGACCAGTTGCGCGGCCAGCTTGTTGTGCGAGGTGGCCAGCATGGCCTTGCCCATCAGGGTGCGGCCGAAGAACCAGCCCAGCACCAGCACGATGACGACGGTGACGCCCAGCACCCACAGGCTTTGCGGCAGCAGGCTGGCGCCGAGGAATTCGATCGAGGCGTCGCCGGAAAACGCCGGCAGCGAATGCGTGTCCTTGCCCAGCCAGATCTGCACCAGGCCGCGCAGCACCAGGGAGGCACCGATGGTGATGATCAACAGGGTGATGACCTGCGCGTTCTGCGCCGGTTCGATCACGGTTTTTTCCATCAGCAGGCCCACCAGGCCGGTGGCGACGACGGCCAGGAAAATGGCCAGCGGCAGCGGCACGCCGGCGGCCGACATCACGGCGGCCAGCATTCCGCCCAGCATGATGAATTCGCCCTGCGCGAAGTTGATCACGCCACTGGTGTTGTAGATGATGGTAAAGCCCAGCGCCGCCAGCGCATAGGCGGAACCGACCGTCATCCCGGAATACAGAAATTGTAGAAATTGTGCGACTTCCATGGTGTCTCCAATATGTTCGGCTGCACGCGGGCCGCCCTCGAGAGCGGCCCGCGCGGATACTTCCGGCTTACCTTATTTCGACAATTGCCATTCGCCGTTCTTCACTTCGACCATGCGGAAAGCCGACAGGTCCAGGCCCATATGGTCTTTCGCCGACATATTGAAGACGCCGGTGGTGCCCACAAAACCCTTGGTCGTTTCCAGCGCCGCCCGCACTTTTTCGCGGTCGGTGCCGCCGGCGCGCTTGATGGCGTCGACCGACAGGTTCAGCGCGTCCAGCGCATAGCCGCCGAAGGTCGACGGATCGATCTTGTAGCGGTCCTTGTAGGTCTTGTCATAGCCGACCACGATGGCTTTCTGCGCGTCCGCGTCCGGCAGCATGGCGCCGATCAAGAGGGCCGGCGTCGGCAGGCGCACGCCTTCTGCCGCCTTGCCCGACAGTTTCAGATACTCGTCCGACGCCACGCCATGCGACTGGTACAGCGGCAGTGCCGTCATGCCCAGCTGGCCGTAGTTCTTGGTGACGACTGCAGGACCCTGGCCCAGGCCGAACACGAACACGGCCTGCACACCGGCCGTGTTCTTGATGCGGGTCAGCTGCGCCGTGATGTCGGTGTCTTTCGGGCCGTAGGTTTCATCGGAAACCAGCGTGATGCCGTACTTGGAGGCGACGATCTGCGACTCCTTGCGTCCCGACGCGCCAAAGCCGCTGGTTTCCGACAGCAGGCCCACCTTGGTGATGCCGCGCTTCTTCATGTCTTCGAATACCTTTTCGGCCGCCATGCGGTCGGTATGCGGCGTCTTGAAGACCCATTTCTTGACCGGATCGATCACCACCACGGCGCCGGCCAGCGAGATGAACGGCAGGCTGGCGCGCTCCACCAGCGGCGCCATCGCCATCGTCGCGCCGGTGGTGGTGCCGCCGATCAGCACGTCGACCTTGTCCGACTCGATCAGCCGCTTGGTAAAGCCGTTGGCCTTGGCCGCGTCGCTGCCGTCGTCGTAGTGCACCAGTTCCAGCTTGCGGCCCAGGACGCCGCCGGCCGCGTTGATTTTCTCGATATACAGCTGCAGGGTTTTCAGTTCCGGGTCGCCCAGGAAGGCGGCCGGGCCCGTGACGGACAGCACGGAACCGATCTTGATATTGTCGGCCGCATAAGCGCCAACGGCGGACATGGCCAGTACGCCGGCAATCAGGGTCTTCTTGAAGATATTCGCAATCATTGTGGTCTCCACCAGGTTGGCACTACGGTCAATTGTTGGTCGGCGCTTTTGCAATCGTGCGCCTTTTTGTTTTTACTTTTTATACACGTTCAATCACGACGGCAATCCCCTGCCCCACGCCGATGCACATGGTGCACAGCGCATAGCGCCCACCGGTACGTTCCAGCTGGTTCAGGGCGGCCATCACCAGGCGCGCACCGGAAGCGCCCAGCGGGTGGCCGATGGCGATCGCGCCGCCGTTCGGGTTCACGTGCGCGGCGTCGTCGGCCAGGCCCAGGTCGCGCGTGACGGCCAGCGCCTGCGCGGCAAATGCTTCATTGAGTTCAATCACGTCCATCTGTTCGATGGTGAGGCCGGTCTGCGCCAGCACCTTGCGCGTGGCCGGCGACGGGCCAAAACCCATGATGCGCGGCGCCAGGCCGGCGGTCGCCATGCCCAGCACTTTTGCGCGCGGCGTCAGCTTGTACTTGTCAACAGCCGCGCCCGAGGCCAGCAAAATGGCGCAGGCGCCATCGTTCAGTCCCGAGGCATTGCCGGCCGTGACAGTGCCGTCAACCTTGACCACGCCCTTCAGTTTCGCCAGCATTTCCAGCGAAGTATCGGGACGCGGATGCTCGTCGGTGGTGACCATTTTCGGATCGCCCTTTTTCTGCGGCACGGCCACCGGCACGATCTCGCGCTCGAATACGCCGGCCGCGTGGGCGGCCGCCCAGCGCTGCTGGCTGCGCAGCGCCAGCGCGTCCTGGTCGGCGCGGCTGATGCCGAATTCCACCGCCACGTTTTCCGCCGTTTCCGGCATGGTGTCGATGCCGTACTGCGCCTTCATCTTGCCGTTCACGAAGCGCCAGCCCAGGGTGGTGTCTTCGATTTTCGCCGCGCGCGAGAACGCGCTGTCGGCCTTGCCCATCACGAAGGGCGCGCGCGTCATGCTTTCCACGCCGCCGGCGATGATCAGCTGCGCTTCGCCGGCCTTGATCGAGCGGGCGGCCAGGCCCACGGCGTCAAGGCTGGAGCCGCACAGGCGGTTGATGGTATTGGCCGGCACATCGACCGGCAGGCCGGCCAGCAGCGCGGCCATGCGGCCCACATTGCGGTTGTCTTCGCCGGCCTGGTTGGCGCAGCCATAAAATACATCGTCGATGGCGGACCAGTCGACCGATGGATTGCGCGCGATCAGCGCGGCGATCGGCAATGCGCCCAGGTCATCGGCGCGCACGCCACCCAGGGCGCCGCCATAGCGGCCAAACGGTGTGCGTACCACGTCACAGATAAAAGCGTCGTTCATGTTCGGTTCCTTGTTCGGGCTATCAGGAGAAGATCTTCGGGCGCTGGTCGACCACACGGCGGGCCTTGCCCGTCAGGGTGCGTTCGATGCCGGAAGCGGCCACCAGGCGCACGCGCGTGCTCACGCCCACGTGCGTCTTGATGCGGTGTTCCAGCTCGCGCGCCAGCGCGTCCGTCTCGCTGGCCGACAGGCTGGAGGTCAGGTCGACACGCAGTTCGGCGATCACTTCCAGTTTGTCCAGGTGGCCGTCGCGCGTCACCACCAGCTGGTACTGCGGCGCCAGCTTCGGCATCTTCAGGATCAGCTCTTCGATCTGCGTCGGGAACACGTTCACGCCGCGGATGATCAGCATGTCGTCCGAACGGCCCGTGATCTTGCCGATGCGGCGCATCGACCGCGAGGTCGGCGGCAGCAAGCGGGTCAGGTCGCGCGTGCGGTAGCGGATGATCGGCAGCGCCTCTTTCGACAGCGAAGTAAATACCAGTTCACCCTCTTCGCCGTCCGGCAGCACTTCGCCGGTTTCCGGGTCGATGATCTCGGGATAAAAATGGTCTTCCCAGATGACGGGGCCGTCCTTGCTCTCGATACATTCGGACGCCACGCCAGGGCCCATCACTTCGGACAGGCCGTAGATGTCGACCGCGTCGATGCCGGCGCGCGCTTCGATTTCCGAGCGCATGGCGTCGGTCCACGGCTCGGCGCCGAAGATGCCGACCTTCAGCGACGAATCGGCCGGGTCCAGGCCCTGGCGCGTGAATTCCTCGATAATGTTGAGCATGTAGGACGGCGTGACCATGATGATGGACGGCTTGAAGTCCTGGATCAGCTGCACCTGCTTTTCCGTCTGGCCGCCCGACATCGGAATGACGGTGCAACCCAGGCGCTCGGCGCCGTAGTGGGCGCCCAGGCCGCCCGTAAACAGGCCGTAGCCGTAGGAGATATGCACCATGTCGCCGGCGCGGCCACCGCCGGCGCGGATCGAACGGGCCACCACATTGGCCCAGGTGTCGATATCGTTCTGCGTGTAGCCGACCACCGTGGCCTTGCCCGTGGTGCCGCTCGAGGCGTGGATGCGCACGACCTGCTCGCGCGGCACGGCAAACAGGCCGAACGGATAATTGTCGCGCAAGACTTTTTTATCGGTGAACGGGAATTTGGCCAGGTCCGACAAGGACTTCAGGTCGTCCGGATGCACGCCCGCCGCATCAAAAGCGGCGCGGTAATGGGGCACGTTGTCATAGGCGTGCTTGAGCGTCCATTTCATGCGGTCGAGCTGCAGCGCCTGCAGTTCATCCTTGCTGGCGCGCTCGATCGGTTCGAGGTCATTCGGGGCTGGATTACGTTGGACCATCTCTGTCTCCTGTTAATTCTTTAACTGTTCGGTGTTCGGGCAGTTCAAACCTGCTCTTGGATCACTTCACCCGCCACGCGGATCGACTTGCCGCGGAAGAGCGCAATCGCGCGGCCTTCCTGGTTGCTGACCTTGACGTCGTAGACGCCGCTTTTTCCCGCCAGCGCCTGCTCGACCGCGTCGGCCGTCAGCACGTCACCTTCGCGGCCCGGCGCCAGGTAGTCGATGGTGCAGCCGGCGCCGACCGTGTTCAGGTTGTAGCTGTTGCAGGCAAACGCAAAGGCGCTGTCGGCCAGGGCGAAGATAAAGCCGCCATGGCAGGTCTGGTGGCCGTTGAGCATGTCGGCGCGCACCGTCATCGTCATGCGAGCATGACCGGGGCCAACTTCCGCCAGGACGATGCCGAGGGCTTGCGTGGCGCTGTCGCGCGACAACATGGAGGCGGCCGCCGCTTCGGCCAGGGCCTGGGCGCTCATCTTGTGATCTTCATTCGGCATGAAACGATGCTCCATTGGCGAGTTTGCGGCGCAGCAGCGGCGAGACGCGGTAGCGGTCCTCGCCATAGCCTTGCGCCAGGTGGTGCAGCACGGTCACGACGTGTTGGACGCCGACCGCATCGGCCCAGGCCAGCGGTCCGCGCGGATAGTTGACGCCCTTCTGCATGGCGATATCGACGGCGGCCGCCGTGCACACGCCCTGGTTGACGGCGTCGGCCGCCTCATTGGCCAGCATGGCGACGGTGCGCATCACGGCCAGGCCCGGCACGTCGTCCAGGCGCGTCACCGTAAAACCTGCCGCCTGGAACAGGCCGACAGCGGTGTTGTACGCTTCATCGGTGCACTGGTCGGCGCGCGCCAGCGCCACGCGCTTGGCGGTGGCATAGTCGAGCGCCAGATCGAACAGCACCGTGTCGGCGTGTTGATTGTCGTGCGCGCGCTGGGTGGCGCTGCGGCCATCCGTCAGGTAGATGGCGGCGCCATTGCAATGCAGGGCCGGCGCCGTGTCGCTGACCTGGCCTTCGAGCGTGACCCTGCTGGTGACATTGATGCCGGACGCTTCCAGGCGCTGCACCAGCGCGTGGACAATGCCGCTGTGGCCACGGCCGTCGCTGCCGACGGCGCTGGACAAGGCCACCACTTCGGGGCGCGGCTGTGCGCTTTCTTCCCGCGCGGCGGGAATGCTGGCGCCTTCGCCATACCGGTAAAAGCCACGGCCCGATTTGCGGCCCAAAAAGCCCGCATTGACCATTTCCTGCTGCAGCACGGACGGCGTGAAGCGCGGGTCGTTGAAATAGGCGCCGAACACCGATTGCGTGACGGAGAAGTTCACGTCATGGCCGATCAGGTCCATCAGCTCGAACGGGCCCATGCGGAAACCGCCCGCTTCGCGCAGCACGGCATCGATGGTGGCGGCGTCGCCGGCCTGCTCGCTGAGCAAGCGCCAGCCTTCCGCATAGAACGGACGGGCCACGCGGTTGACGATAAAGCCGGGCGTCGATTTCGCATGCACCGGCATCTTGCCCCAGGCAATCGAGGTGTCGTAAACGGTGGCGGCGACCGCTTCGCTGGTAGCCAGTCCACTGATCACTTCGACCAGCGCCATCAGCGGCACCGGGTTAAAAAAGTGCATGCCGACCAGGCGTTCAGGGCGGCGCAGCTTGGCGGCGATCGCGGTGACGGAAATCGACGAGGTATTGGTGGCCAGGATGCAGCGCTCACTGACCAGCGCTTCCAGGTCGGCGAACAGGCTGCGCTTGACGTCGAGGTTTTCGACGATGGCTTCGACCACCAGTGACGCATCGGCCACGTCGCTCAAGCTGCCGGCCGCCTGCAGGCGCGCTGTGGCGTCCTGCGCCTGCTGCGCCGTCATGCGGCCTTTCTCGGCCAGCTTCGTGTACATCTTGCCGATATCCGCCAGCGCCTTGCTGACGGCCTCGGGACGCGTGTCGTAGAGTTTCACGCGGTAGCCGGCGGCCGCCGCCACCTGCGCGATGCCGGCGCCCATGGCGCCGCTGCCGATCACGGCGACAATGCTGTTGTTGTCCAGAGCTGCCATCTCAGTGTCCCTTGAATTGCGGTGCGCGTTTTTCCATAAAGGCGGTCACGCCCTCGCGGTAGTCGTCGGTGTTACCGAGTTCGCTCATCATGCGCGCTTCCAGCGCCAGCTGCTGCGGCAGGGTATTGGCGCCACTGAGAGCCAGCGCCTGCTTGGTGAACGCCAGGCCCCTGGTCGGCGCGGTGGAGAAATGCACGGCCAGTTTGCGTGTTTCCGCAGCCAGCTCGGCGTCGTCCACGCATTTCCAGATCAGGCCCCAGTCCTCCGCTTTTTCGGCCGTCAGTTTTTCGCCCAGCATGGCCAGCCCCATGGCGCGCGCGGAACCGATCAGACGTGGCAGGAAGAAGGTGCCGCCCGTGTCCGGGATCAGGCCCAGCTTGCAGAACACTTCGACAAAGCTGGCCGATTTGCCGGCGATGACGATATCGCAGGCCAGCGCCAGGTTGGCGCCCGCGCCGGCGGCCACGCCGTTGACGGCGCAGATCACCGGCATCGGCAAGGCTTTTAATGCCAGCACCAGCGGCGCATAGTTTTTTTCCACCGACTCGCCCAGGTCCACGCCTTTCGAACCCGGTTCGACGGCGCGGTCGGACAGGTCCTGGCCGGCGCAGAAACCACGGCCGGCACCGGTCAGCACGAAGACGCGCACGGAGCTGTCGGCGTTTGTTTTGGCAATCGCGTCGCGCACTTCCTCGTGCATGGCCTGCGTAAAGCTGTTCAGCTTGTCGGGACGGTTCAGGGTGAGCGTGGCGATGCCCTGCTCGATGGTGAAGAGGATGTTCTGGTAGGTCATGGCGTCTCGCTATTTTATTTATTGGCCCGCAACGGAAATCTGGGATCTGACCGTGGCTTTACTCTGCCTGGTCGAAATCGACAATCACCTTGTCGGTGACAGGAAAACTCTGGCAGCTGAGCACAAAGCCGCGTGCCACTTCGTAGTCTTCCAGCGCGTAGTTGACGTCCATCTCGACCTTGCCGTCGAGGACCTTGCAGCGGCAGGTGGAGCACACGCCGCCCTTGCAGGAATAGCGCATGTCGATACCCTGGCGCAGGCCGGCGTCGAGGATGGATTCCTTGTCCTTGTCCATCGTGAAGGTGGTGTGGTTGCCGTCCAGGATGACGGTCACTTCCGTCTCCTGCACCGCGCCGGCGGCCAGCTGGGCGCGTGGCTTGTGGGCGTTTTTCGGGATGCTGGCGGCGAACAGTTCGATCTTGATGTTTTGCTTGGGCATGCCGGCCGCCTGCAGGGCGGCGGATACGCCCAGCATCATGTCTTCCGGGCCGCAGATAAAGGCGTTGTCGTAGTCTTCCACCTTGATCCAGTGCTGCAAAAACTGTTCACATTTTTCCTGCGTGATGCGGCCGTTGAACAGTTCGATATCCTGCTGTTCGCGGCTCATCACGTAGACCAGGTTCAAACGCTCCAGGTACACGTCCTTCAGGTCCGTCAGTTCTTCCTTGAAGATCACGGACGAGGAGGCGCGGTTACCGTAGAACAGCGTAAAACGGCTCAATGGCTCCGTCAGCAGGGTGGTCTTGATGATCGACAGGATGGGCGTGATGCCGCTGCCCGAGGCGAAGGCCAGGTAGTGCTTGCGGTTGACGCAGTCGAGCGGCACGTTGAAATGGCCCATGGGCGGCATGACTTCAATCGTCGCACCGGCTTTCAAGGTATCGTTGGCCCAGGTGGAAAACGCGCCGCCGGGCGTGCGCTTGATGGCCACGCGCAGGGTGCCATCCTGCACCGCCGAACAGATGGAGTACGAGCGGCGCACGTCTTCCGCATTGATATGGGCGCGCAAGGTCAGGTGCTGGCCCTGCTGAAAGCGGAACTGCTGCTGCAACTCGGCAGGCACGTCGAAGGTGACGGCGATGGTGTCGCGCGTTTCATTGCGCACGTGGGACACCGACAGCGGATAAAATTTACTCATGCTTCATCTCCAGTTTCTACGCACTGCATGCTTTTTTAGTGGCACTTGAAGTAATCAAACGGTTCGCGGCAATCGATGCATTTGTACAGCGCCTTGCAGGGCGTGGAGCCGAACTGGCTGGTCAGCTGCGTATGGCTGGAACCGCAGTTCGGGCAGATCACATCCAGTTTTGGCATGGCCACGCGTTTCACGCCACCTTTCAGCCCACTGATATCGATCACCTGCTGCTGCGGCGGGGCGATGCCATAGCCTTTCAGCTTGGCCTTGCCCTCGTCGCTCATCCAGTCGGTGGTCCAGGCCGGCGACAGCTGGCTTACCAGGGTGACGTTTTCCACGCCATGCTCGCGCAAGGCATCCGTCACCGCATCGGCGATCACCTGCATGGCAGGGCAGCCGGAATAGGTCGGGGTGATCGTCACCACGCAGGCGTCATTGCCCGTCACTTCGACGGCGCGCACGATGCCCAGGTCCACCACCGAAATGACGGGGATTTCCGGGTCCGGCACGTCGCCGAGCCAGGCCCAGACCTGCGCCGCATCGAGCGTGCCGGTGGCGGTGTTCATTACCACTCCGCCCCGGGATAGGCGCGCTGCAGGAACTGCATCTCGGCCAGGATAAAACCCAGGTGTTCCGTATGCGTGCCCTGCTTGCCGCCTTTTTGCATCCAGGCGTCGGGCGCCGGCATGACCAAGGTGGCTTCGGCAAAGATCTCGGCCACGTGTTCCAGGAAGGCGGCGCGCAGCAGCTCGGAGGCTGGCGCGATGCCGGCCGCCACCATGGCGTTGTCGACCGCGTCATACTGGAACATCTCGCCCGTGTACATCCACAGCGCGTCGGCCGCGGCCTGCGTCTTCTTGTGGCTTTCCGCCGTGCCGTCGCCCAGGCGCACGATCAGGTCACCGCTGCGGCGCAGGTGGTACGTCACTTCCTTGATCGACTTCTGCGCCACTTCGACGATGCGCGGGTCGCTCGCTTTCGTCAGCTCCAGCAGCTGGAAGTAATGCCAGGTGTCGAAGAAGAACTGGCGCATCATCGTGTCGGCGTAGTTGCCGTTCGGCTGTTCGACCAGCAGGCAGTTGCGGAAGTCGTGGGCGTCGCGCATGAAAGCGATATCGTCCTCGTCGCGGCCCGCGTTTTCCAGTTCGGCCGCATAGCTGAACCACAAGCGCGTCTGGCCCAGCAGGTCCAGCGCAACGTTGGTCAGCGCCATGTCTTCTTCCAGCGCCGGCCCCTTGCCGCACAGCTGCGACAGCTGCTGGCTGAGGATCAGGGCGTTGTCGCCCAGGCGCAGCAAATAAGTGACCTTGTCATCCATTGCGATCACTCCCATCACAGGTTCTTGACTTCTTCCGGCATCGGGAAGAAGGTGGGATGGCGATACACCTTGCTGTTCGACGGTTCGAACAGGGCGCCCTTGTCGCCGGGGCTGCTGGCGACGATATCGGCGGCGCGCACCACCCAGATGCTGACGCCTTCATTGCGGCGGGTGTACACGTCGCGCGCATGGTTGACCGCCATGGTGGCGTCGGAGGCGTGCAGGCTGCCCACATGCTTGTGCGCCAGGCCGTGCTGGCTGCGGATGAAAACTTCCCACAAAGGCCATTCTTTGCTCATGATGCTATCCCCTATTATCGTATTTGTATTCAGGCTGCCGCTTTGACTGCGGTCTGCTTGTCGGCGTAGGCCACCAGTGCATCGCGGAACCATGCGCCATCTTCATACGCTTTGACGCGCGTCTGCAGGCGTTCGCGGTTGCACGGGCCATTGCCCTTCAATACATTGTTGAACTCGGACCAGTCGATCTCGCCGAATTCATAGTGGCCGGTCTCGACGTTGAATTTCAGGTCGGGATCGGGCACGGTCAGGCCCAGGTATTCGATCTGCGGCACGGTCTGGTCGACCATGCGCTGGCGCAATTCGTCGTTCGAGAACAGCTTGATGCGCCATTGCGCCGATTGCGCGCTGTTGACGGAGGCCGCGTCGGACGGGCCGAACATCATCAGCGACGGCCACCACCAGCGGTTCAGGGCATCCTGCGCCATGGCTTTCTGTTCTGGCGTGCCCTTGCACAGCGACATCATGATGTCGTAGCCCTGGCGCGCATGGAACGATTCTTCCTTGCAGACACGGATCATGGCACGCGCATACGGCCCATACGAGCAGCGGCACAGCGGAATCTGGTTGATGATGGCCGAGCCGTCGACCAGCCAGCCGATGGCGCCCATGTCGGCCCACGACAGGGTCGGGTAGTTGAAGATGCTGGAATACTTGGCTTTGCCCGAATGCAAGGCGGCCAGCAGCTCGTCGCGCGACACGCCCAGCGTTTCCGCCGCGCTGTACAGGTACAGGCCGTGGCCCGCTTCGTCCTGGATCTTGGCCAGCAGGATCGACTTGCGTTTCAGGGTCGGCGCGCGCGTCACCCAATTGCCTTCTGGCAATTGACCGACGATTTCCGAGTGGGCGTGCTGCGAAATCTGGCGGATCAGGGTCTTGCGGTAAGCGTCCGGCATCCAGTCCTTGGCCTCGATCTTGATGCCTTCGTCGATGCGTGCCTGGAAAGCCTGCTCTTCCGTGCCCATGTCGTCGATGGAACGAACGTTCTTGAGGCCGGTTTCAACCATTTGTGCGTACATGATCTGTCTCCCAATGGGTGGCTTGCGCTACTGCGCAAAGCGATAAACGGATAATACGATACATAAATCGATTTGCATACACTTGATTTGAATCATTTGAAAATTCCGTATCTTATGTTTCTTTTACGGAGGTATCATATGGAAAATAGTGCATGCCGCAGCGCAGAGCGAAGTAAACTGCTGCCTTTATAGAAATGTCCTCTTACGGCCAGACCAGGAACACATGAACAACACCGCTTGCACCGCATGGATAGCCGATTTCCTCGCCACTGACCCGCCCCGTTCGAAGTCGCTGGTGATGACGATCTTTGGCGACGCCATCGTGCCGCGCGGCGGGTCGATCTGGTTGGGCAGCCTGATCGAGCTGCTGGCGCCGTTCGGCGTCAACGACCGCCTGCTGCGCACCAGCGTGTTCCGCCTGGCGCAGGAAGGCTGGCTCAGCTCGCAACGGGATGGCCGCCGTAGCGCCTATGCGATCCGGCCGGAGGCGCTGGCCCGTTTCGAGCGCGCCTACCGCCGCATCTACGCGCCGCTGGTCAAGCACTGGGATGGCAGCTGGACCCTGGTGATCGGCGCGGCCGGCAATATCAATGCCAGCGAGCGGGGCGCGCTGCGCAAGGAGCTGCTGTGGGCCGGCTATGGCCTGGTCGCGCCCGGCATCTTCGGCCACCCGGCCAGCAATGGCGATGCGCTGGAAGACATCCTGGTGCGCAACGAAGTACAGGGCAAGCTGTATGTCTGCCACAGTACGGAGTTGCCGGGTGTCAGCACGCGGCCCTTGCGCGAAATGGTGGCCGAATGCTGGGACTTGTCGGAAGTGATGGCCGGCTACGAAAAATTCATCGCCAGCTTCCAGCCGCTGCTGGCGGTGCTGCAGGCCCAGCCCGCGATCGATGCCGAGCAGGCTTTCGTGATCCGCTCGCTATTGACCCACGCGTATCGGCGGGTGCAGCTGCACGATCCGCAGTTGCCGGTCGAACTGCTGCCCGAGCCGTGGCCCGGCACGCAGGCCTATACGCTGGCGCGTGCACTGTACCGGCGCACCTATGCGGCGGCGGAACAGCATATCCTGGCCACCTTGCGGCGCGAGGACGAGCAGGCGGCTGATGTGGAGCCGTGGTTTTTTGAGCGCTTCGGCGGCCTGAACACCTGAGAAGAGCCAGGCCTTCAGCAAACGGCTATTGTTTTGCCACCACCTGCTTCGCCGGCCAGCAGATCCTGACCCAGCTTGTCGAGCGCATTGACCTGCAGCTGCATGGCGTCGAGGATGGCGTGGTTGAAGGTCAGTTCGGCCGGCGTGGTGTAGCCGGGAAAGCGCAGGATGCGCAGCAGTTCCTGCAAGGTCGTGCCCTTGCCCAGGTGCGCCAGCGCGTCGCTGAGGGCGCTGACCTTCTTTTCCAGCTCGCGTACATGTTTACCATTGTCGTCCATGATGTTCTCCCGGTTGTTGGAGCTTTCACGTTAGCAAAGCAGCCGCACTGGCGTTTGCGCCGGCACAAAGCCAGCGGCAAAACGGGTATCATCGCGCCATTGCACACGATGCAAACCCTAACTTGTTTTTACCAGGAACATTCATGACCATTAAAATCAGCCAGCAGTTCGACGCCGGCGCGATCGAGGTGCTGCGCGCCGACGATGCCCATTCGATCGAACTGAACATCCGCAAGGATTCCCACGCCGACATCACGCAATGGTTTTACTTCCGCCTGCAGGGCGCGCAAGGCGAGGCGTGCACGATCCGCTTCATGAACGCGGGAAAATCCGCCTATCCGGACGGCTGGAAAGACTACCAGGCCGTGGCCAGCTACGACCGCGAAACCTGGTTCCGCGTGCCGACCAGCTTTGACGGCGCCGTGATGACCATCGAACATACGCCGGAAGAAGAAAGCGTGTATTACGCCTATTTCGAGCCGTATCCATGGGACCGCCACCTGGCGCTGATCGACAGCGCGCAAGCGTCGCCACTGGTGCGTTTGATCGACCTGGGCAGCACGGTGGAAGGGCGCGACATGAACCTGCTGGTGGTCGGTGACGCCGATGCCGAGAAAAAAGTCTGGGTCATCGCGCGCCAGCATCCCGGTGAAACGATGGCCGAATGGTTTGTCGAAGGCATGCTCGAAGCGCTGCTGGACCAGGCCAACCCGTTTGCCCGCCAGTGCCTGCAGGACGCCGTGTTCTACGTGGTGCCGAACATGAATCCGGACGGTTCCGTGCACGGCAACCTGCGCACCAACGCGGCCGGCGCCAACCTGAACCGCGAATGGATGACGCCGACCATGGAACGCAGCCCGGAAGTGTTCCTGGTAAAACAGAAAATGCATGAAATCGGCTGCGACCTGTTCCTCGACGTGCATGGCGACGAAGGCCTGCCCTACGTGTTCGTGGCCGGCAGCGATGCGCTGGAAAATTTCACGTCAGCACAGAAGGCCGAGCAGGAGCGCTTTATCGCCGATTTCAAGGTGGCCAGTCCCGACTTCCAGGACGAGCACGGCTACGAAGACGGCCCGTTCACGCCCGAAGTGCTGACCATGGGTTCGCCCCATATCACGCACGCCTTTGGTTGCCTGTCGCTGACCCTGGAATTGCCGTTCAAGGACAATGCCAACGACCCCGACCAGCAAACCGGCTGGAGCGGTGCCCGCAGCGCCGCCCTGGGTGCGGCAGTACTGCAACCGATCCTCTCCAGCCTGCGCGCGTAAGCAAGCGCTACCCTTTGGCCACCTGGCGCAAGGCTGTCACCAGCTTGTCCAGGTGTGACTCGGGCGTAAAGATGGCTGGCGTGACGCGCAGGCACGCGCCGGACGCCAGGCCGTCGCGCGGCACGGCAAAGATGCCGTGCTGCTGCACCAGTTTTTTCGACAAGGCAAAATTGTCGGCCACGCTGGTTTTTCCCTTGATGCGAAATGACGCAATCGCGCTGCTCAGGCGCGGATCAGGCGAGGCCAGCACTTCGATGCCGGCGATGCCGCGCGCCGCTTCCACCCAGCGGTTGCGCAGCAGCCGCAGCCGCGCCTGCTTGTTGGCCACGCCTATCCGCGCGTGCAAGTCCAGCGCCGCCGGCAAGCTCAGGTAGGCCGCGAAATTGACCGTGCCCGTGTGCACGCGCGAGCGGATATCGTCGCCCATCTTTTCGCCCAGCCAGGGATCGATATCGGCCACCCTGCCCCGTTTGATGTAGGCGGCGCCCACGCCCACCGGCGCGCCTATCCACTTGTGCAGGTTGATGCCGACAAAGTCCGCCTGCAGGTCGGGGATCGTCATGTCCAGCTGGCCGAAGCCGTGCGCCGTATCGACGATCACATCGATGCCCCGTTCGCGCGCCATGCGGCTGATCTCGGCCACCGGCAAGACCATGCCATTGCGGTGATTCACGTGCGTGAGCAGTATCAGTTTGAGCTTCGGGTGGCGCGCCATCGCTTGCGCATACGCATCGATGACATTGTCGTGCGTAAATGGTTCCGGCATGGCGATCGCCACCACCTCGGCGCCGCGCCGCTGCTGCAGCCAGCGCGTGACGGTGATCATATTGTCGTAGTCGATATCGGCATGCAGCACCGTGTCGCCCGGTTGCAGGCGGTTGTAGCCGGCGATCAGGACCTGCAGCGCTTCCGTGGCGCCGCGCGTCAGCACGATCTCATCGACCGCCACGCCCAGCGCCCTGGCCGCCGCCGCGCGGGCCGCCTCGAAGTCGGCCGGAAAGCGCATGCGCGCATACCAGGCGTTGTCGCGGTTGACCATGGCCAGTTGCTGTTCGTAGTGGGCCAGCACCGGCCTGGCCATCGAACCCCAGAAAGCGTTATCGAGCTGCAGCACCGCATCGGTGCTGTCGTACTGGGCGGCCACCGCCTGCCAGTAGGCCTGGTTGCCGGCCAGGCTGTCCGGCGTGGCGCCGGCCGGCACCGGCGCCAGGGGGGGCGGCAAGGCCGCGGACGCGGCCGAGGCCGCCCCCACCGCCAGCGGCAGCGCCGCCGCCAGGGAACCGGCGCGCAGCAGCGCCCGGCGTTGTGGATTCATCTTCACCATCGCCCCTTAAAATTTCATTTTGTATTCGACATACAGGTTGCGGCCATCCGTATCATACGGCGCGTTGCGCGAATAAATCAGGCCACGGCTGGCCTGGAAGGTCGCTTCGTCGGGATATTTATCGAGCACATTATCGATGCCGGCGCGGATCGATTGCGTGTCCGTGATCTTGTAGCTGGCCGCCAGGTCGAGAAATTGCATGGCGCCAAAGCGCTGGAAGATATCGCCCGTGGTATTGCCGGTGTTATCGGTCCAGGCGCCGTAGTAGCGCACGCGGGCCAGCGTACTCCAGTTGCCCAGCTCATAATTGCCGCTGATGGTGGCTTTCTGGCGCGGCAAACGTTCTTCGAAGACCTGGCGCTGCGCCGGATTGGTGACCAGGGTGGAGTTGCCGCCATCGACCTTGGTGGTGTTGTAGTTGTAGGCCAGGGTCAGGTTCAGCTTGCCATTGCCGATACGGCTCAGATGGTTGCCGACGATATCGATGCCGCGCGTGGTGGTGTCGAAGTCGTTCGTGAAATAGCTGACCGAGGTGTAGCGCAGCGGATTGGCCACGCCAGCCGGCACGGCAAACGACGCGGACGTGCTGAAGCGGTCGCTGACCTTGATGTCATACACGTCGACCGAACCGGAAAAGCCGGCCGGCGTCTTCCAGGTAAACCCCAGCGACAGGTTTTTCGACTTTTCCGGTTTCAATGGCTGGGCGCCCAGCAGCACCGCCAGCGGGTCGTTGTTGGCCAGGCGGCCGCTGGTAAACAGCAGCAGGGTCTTGGTGTCGAGGCCCTGGTTGGTGCTGTTGGTATTCGACTGGCCCGGCGTCGGCGCGCGGAAACCGGTCGAGTACGAACCGCGCAAGGCCAGGCTGTCGCTCAGGGCATAACGGGCCGACAGCTTGCCGTTGACGGTGCTGCCGAACTCGGAGAAATGTTCATAGCGGGCCGCGCCGCCCAGGCTCAGCGCCTTGCTCACTGGCACTTCCACGTCGAGGTAGGCCGCATAGCTGTCCTGGCCCCAGCTGCCCGCCTGGCGGTCGCTGAAACCCGGTGCGCCGTTGGCGTTGGCGTCCAGGCCCACGGCGGCGCCCGGCCCCACCGTCCAGGACGCCGTGTCGCCGGCCTTGACGCCATAGGTTTCATTGCGCGCTTCCGCGCCAAAGGCGATATTCACCGGTTGTGGCAATGCCGCGACCGGCAACTCATAGTTGAAGTTGGCATTCAGGATTTTTTCCGTCTGCGACAGGCGGCCCAGGTAAAAGGCCGTCGGGCTGGCCGGCCCCATCGAGGCATTGATGGAATTGGCCAGCTCGTAGTCGATGCGGTTGCGGCCATACGATGCGCTGACATCCCAGCCGAGTTGCTCGCTGATACGCCCGCGCAGGCCGGCCACGAACTGCATGTCGTCCTGCTCGTTCGAGTAGCTGGGGCTGAAGCCGAGCGGATACACGCTGCGCAAGTCCCAGCCGGGGAACAGCGTGCTGGTTTTATAGGCGCCGGTGCTGGTGTCGGGATTGCGCCAGTTGAAGTCCGACGTGCCGTCGCTATGGCTGTACAGGCCGAAACCGTACAGCTCGATATTGTCGGACAGGGCCATGCTGGCGTTGAAGCCCAGCCGCTGGCTCTTGAGTTCAGGCTGGCCCCAGCGCTGCACCGGGTTCGGTACCTTCAATTCCGGATGCGCTTGCTGGAAGGCGATGGCGTCGGCCCGCTGGCGCGTGCGCGAGGTGGGATCGGACTTGGCCAGCGCGCCGAAAATGCTGGCCTTGCCCGTCTCGCCAAACGCAAAACCCGTCTTCAGGTTGAGCTCATTGGCCTTGCCGTCGCCTTCGGCATATTGCGAGTGGTGCACGGACAGTTCGGTGCCGACCGTGTCGTCGAGAATGATATTGATCACGCCGGCAATCGCGTCCGAACCGTACTGGGCCGAGGCGCCGTCGCGCAGCACTTCGATGCGCTTGATGGCGGACACGGGAATCTGCGCCAGGTCCGGCGCCTGGGCGCCGCGCGCGCCGAGCAGCGCGCTGCGGTGGAAACGCTTGCCATTGACCAGCACCAGGGTCTGGTCCGGCGACAGGCCTCGCAGGGTGGCCGGCCGCACGAAGACTTGCCCGTCAGCCATCGGCAAGCGCTGCACCACATACGATGGCACCAGTTGCGCCAGCACGTCGTTCAGGTCTGACGATTCGACCGCGCCGATGTCTTCGCGGTTGAACACATCGACGGGCGCCATGGTGTCGAACTGGGTGCGGTTGCTGCCGCGCGTGCCGGTAACGATCACGGCTTGCGGTGCATCGAGCGAGTCGCTGGCAGAGGCTGGGCCAGCGGGCGCATCGCCATGGGCATGCGCCTGGCTGGCGAACGCGGCGCTCATGGCACACATCAGGGCCACGGCGCGGGCGATGCGGGTACGGGTAGAGGTCATGGAAAGTATCACTATGCAGGTTGGCTGAGACAACGACGCGATGCTGCAGACTTTCATCTTGCACGAAATATCACGAAGTTCGGCTTACTTACATTAAAAGCATCTAACTTGCCATTAATGTGAAGCAGCGACATCATACGAAGCGAATATGTCCGCCGTATGACCTGCCAGCACGAAAAAAAAGGCGCCAGCGGCGCCTTGGAGTCAACGACGGCACTGCCTCAGCCGCCCGCCACCACCATGCTCTCGATCAGGATGGAACCCGTCTCCTTGGTGCCCCTGCGCAGCACGTCGGCGCCGATGGCGACGATATGGCGCAGCATGTCTTTCATGTTGCCGGCAATCGTGATCTCCTCCACCGGGTACTGGATCACGCCGTTTTCGACCCAGAAGCCGGAGGCGCCGCGCGAATAGTCGCCCGTCACGTAATTGGTGCCCTGCCCCATCAGTTCCGTGACCAGCAGGCCCGTGCCCAGCTTTTTCAGCATGGCGACAAAATCGTCGCCGGGCGCCGTCAGGCTGGAACTCATGTACAGATTGTGCGAGCCGCCCGCGTTGCCCGTAGTCTGCATGCCCAGCTTGCGCGCCGTATAGGTCGACAGGAAATAGCCTTGCACCACGCCATCCTTGACGACGTCGCGGCTGACGGTTTTCACGCCTTCTTCGTCGAACGGCGCCGAACCGACGCCGCCGATCACGTGCGGGTCTTCAAAGATCTGCACGTGATCGGGCAATACCTGGGTGCCGAGGGAATTGTCGAGGAACGTGGACTTGCGGTACAGCGCGCCGCCCGAGGTCGCTTGCACATAAGTACCCAGCAGGCCGGCCGCCAGCGGCGCCTCGAACAGCACCGGGCAGGTGCGCGTGCCGAGTTTGCGGGCGTTCAGACGCGACAGCGCGCGCTCGGCGGCGTAGCGGCCGATGGCTTCGGGACTCGACATTTTGGCGGCATCGCGCACCGAGGAATACCAGTCGTCACGCTGCATCTTGGCGCCCTTGCCGGCGATCGGCGCCACAGATAAAGTGTGGCGCGAGAACGGATAGCCGCCGATAAAGCCGCGCGAGTTGGCCGACACGAAGTGCGATTGCTGCACGTGCACGCTGGCGCCTTCGCTGTTGCTGATGCGCGCATCGACGGCAAACGCGGCCGCTTCGGCGCGCTGCGCCAGCACCACGGCTTCCTCGGTGGAAATCAACCAAGGGTAAAACAGCTGCAGATCGCGCGGTGACAGCTCCAGCATGTCGGCGTCGGCCAGGCCGGCGCAATCGTCCTCGGCCGTGAAGCGGGCAATATTGTAGGCCGCGTCCACCGTGGCGCGCAGGGCTGCCGGCGAGAAATCGGAGGTGCTGGCATTGCCGCGTTTCTTGCCGACAAACACGGTCACGCCCATGCCCTTGTCGCGGTTCTGCTCGATGGTTTCGATCTTGCCTTTTCGTACAGAAACGGACAGGCCGCCGCCTTCGCTGACTTCGACCGCCGCGTCGCTGCCGCCCGCCGCGCGCGCAAAAGACAACACATCACGGGCAAGTTGCTGCAGTTGCTCTTGAGTATGGGTAAATACGGACTCGTTCATGTGCTGTTTTCTTCGGAAAGGCCCTAAAAAGGTTATGATAGCAGTCGTTTACAGTTTACAGGTGCGGCCTACGCGGCCAATCCCGCCTTATCATGCCAAATCCAAACCGGGGAGCTTGCGGCTTCCAATCGTCCGAATTCGAACAGGAATATGAACGTCCTTCGAAGTCGGAACTCAAGCGCCAGATGACCGTCCTGCAAAAGCTGGGCGAAGAATTAGTCAATGAAGCACGCGACCGCGTCAAGCGCGTTCCGATGCCGGAAGACGTGCGCGACGCCATCCTCGAATGCCAGCTGATCAAGGATCACGAAGGCCGCCGCCGCCAGCTGCAATATGTCGGCAAGAAAATGCGTACCCTCGACGAGGACGAAGTCGCCGCCATCCAGCGCACCATCGACAGCTGGAAAGGCCTGTCGAAAGCCGACACGGCCGCCATGCACGCGATGGAACGCCGCCGCGACAAGCTGCTGACGGACGACAAGGCGCTGACCGTCTTGCTGTCGGAAAACCCGGAACTCGACGTGCAGCACCTGCGCACCCTGATCCGCAATGCCCGCAAGGAGCAGGCAGAGAACAAGCCGCCGAAAGCCTATCGCGAAATCTTCCAGATCCTGAAACAGATCGCCAAGAAGAACAATGGCGGCAAGGATGATGCGGATGAAGACGGCGTTGAAGCCGAAGAAGACGAATAAGCCGGGCCAGTCCCCGGCACAGCACAAAAACCGGGATAATCCCGGTTTTCTTGTTTTTACGCTCTCCCCACTCTTTTACAGGTGATTGATGGCAACCACTCTTGAAGACGAATTGATTATCGGCCTCGTGTCGATCTCGGACCGCGCCAGCGGCGGCGTGTATGAAGACCAGGGCATTCCGGCACTGGAAAGCTGGCTGGCGGCCGCCCTGCGCACGCCGTTCCGGCTGGAAAAACGGCTGATCCCCGACGAGCGCTCGCAGATTGAAAACACGCTGATCGACATGGCCGACCTGAACCATTGCCACTTGATTTTGACCACCGGCGGCACCGGACCGGCGCGGCGCGACGTGACGCCCGATGCGACGCTTTCGGTGGGTACCAAGGAGATGCCGGGCTTTGGCGAACAGATGCGCCAGATCAGCCTGCAATTCGTGCCGACGGCGATCTTGTCGCGCCAGGTGGCCGTGATCCGCGAAACGCCCGAGCGCGCCTGCCTGATCATGAATTTGCCGGGCCAGCCGAAAGCCATCAAGGAAACCCTGGAAGGGCTGAAAGATGCCGACGGCAAGCAATTGGTCAACGGCATCTTTGCCGCCGTACCCTATTGCATCGACCTGATCGGCGGGCCGTATATGGAAACCGACCCGTCAGTGTGCAAGGCCTTCCGTCCCAAATCGGCGCTGCGTCCGGCGCAACCATTACCAGAGGAAAACACATGAGCACTTTGCTGGAAACCATCGAACTCGACAGCGCCCCCGACACCACCGTCTCGATTATCTGGATGCATGGCCTGGGCGCCGACGGCAATGACTTCGTGCCGCTGGTCAAGGAACTCGACCTGCGCGGCTGCCCCGCCATCCGCTTTATCTTCCCGAACGCCGGCACCATGCCCGTCACCATCAACAACGGCTATGTGATGCGTTCGTGGTACGACATCTTGACCAGCGACCTGGTGCGCCGCGAAGACGAAGGTGGCCTGCGCGCGTCGCAGGCACAGATCGAAGCGCTGATCGCGCGCGAAAAAGCGCGCGGCATTCCCGCCAGCCGCATCATTTTGGCCGGCTTCTCGCAAGGCTGCGCCATGACCCTGCAGACGGGCTTGCGCCACCCTGAACAACTGGCGGGCCTGATGTGCCTGTCCGGCTATCTGCCGCTGGCCGACAAGACGGCCGCCGAGCGCACGCCCGCCAGCCTGGCCACGCCGATCTTCATGGCGCACGGCACGGCCGACCCGGTGGTGGCCATCGCCCGCGCCGAACAGTCGCGCGACTTGCTGACCGGCATGGGCTATCAGGTGGAATGGCATGCCTACCGCATGCAGCATTCGCTGTGCCAGGAAGAAATCGACGCCATCGGCGCCTGGCTGAGAAAAGTGCTGGCCTGATAAAAAAAGCGCGGCTTGCGCCGCGCCTGCATCACCATCTCATGACGACGGCGATTTATTTGTTGGCCGTCGTTTTTTCATTCCATATCTTCAACATGTCGGCCGAGGCTTCCGAGCGGATGCCATTGTCGGTCAGCACCGATTCGGTGGCCGCCAGCATCTCCTTGCGCGGCACCACCACCAGCTCGGCGTCGCGCTGCTGGAAGCGGAAGGTCAGCAAGTCATCGGTCTGGTCGCGCAGCAGCGCCACCAGGTGCGCCAGGCTGCGCACCGGCACGCCATTGACGGAATCGATAACCGAGAAGAAACGGGTGCTGTAGCCATTCATCAGCTTGTGCGGAAAAAATGGCGCGGCGACCACCACCAGTTCCTCGCGCTCGGCGTCGGGCGCATCGCCGCGCCGCGTGACGAGGGGATTGCCGGCAAACGCCATGCCGCCCAACATCGTCGGATTGCCGTTTGGCGCGGCCATGAATTCCGTGGTGGCGCGCGAAAACACCATCGGGCCGAAGATGAAGTAGGACGGATACTGACCCTGCAAGCTGGCAATGAGCATCGGATGCTCGGCCAAGACAGGCAGGCTGATCTTGAGCGGCGCACCCTGGCGCACCACCGTCAGCGGCAGCAGGCCGTCTTTCGCCAGTTGCTGCACACGGTACTGGAACCGCACGCGGCTGTTGGCGTTGAGCTTGACCATGCCCTGGTTATCGACGGGATAGTCGCCGATCTTCGTGATCACATCCCATTCCTTCAGCGGATAGCTTGCGTCCTTGCTGGCCGGCGCCATCACCACCGCGCCTTCGATCCCCTTGGCCAGTTTCAGATAGCTGCGCAGCGCGGGATTTTCCAGCGTCTGCGTGACGTCGCGCATGGCGGGCTTGCCTTTGGGCGCGCCGCCTGCCTGGTCGCGCAGGAACAGTTCGATCTCTTCGTTGGGAATAATGTAGCCGATATTTTGCGCATTAAGCGCGCCGGCAAACGCCAGGCCGATCATCTTGTCGCCGGCGATCACCGGGCCGCCGCTGTTGCCCGGATTGATGGCGGCATCGATCTGGATGCGCAGGCCCGACACGGGATAGTTGTAACGCACAAATTCGATGCGCGACACGATGCCTTTGGTAATCGACAGCGAGCTACCGCCCACAGGATAGCCATAGGCCAGCACGGCGTCGCGCACGTCGGGCATGACGTTGGCGCGCGACACCGGTTTGTGGGTGTCGAAGAAACTGTCATCGTCGACCTTCAGCAAGGCCAGGTCCATGCCGCGCGAAATGGCCAGCACGGTGGCCGGAATCTTGTCGCCGGCGCCATTCGACTGGATCTGCACCTGGCTGGCATAGCCGACCACATGCGCATTGGTCAGGATGCGGTGGCCATCGATGACAACGCCCGAGCCCGTCACGGACTGCGGCGCGGCCTTGCTCCACGGCTTGTACGGATCGGGCCCGCGCAGGGTGGAAAACACCTTGACGACCGAGTTTTCCAGCGCCGACGCGCTGGCGGCGGCGGTGTCGGCGGCCAGTGCCCGCACCGTTATCAACGGGCAAAAAGAAAGGGCCAGTACCAGCAAGGTACGGCCCATCAGGGTGAAGCACGAACGAGTTTTCATTGAGTGTATGGGCAATGGAAGGGAAGTAAAATTATATATTGAATAACGGCAATATAATTACACTTTATCCATGTTTCCCGAAGGAACACTCTAATCAGGCCGGCAGCGGCGGCACCCCCAATGGCGGCACCGCCGTCTGCGCGCCGTTCATCACCATCGCCAGAAACGTATAGTAGCCATTGATGCCCATCAAATCAACCACGCCGTGCTCGCCGAACAGCGCCAGCGCACGCGCATAGGTGGCATCGCTGACGCGCTTGTTCTGCTGCAACTCGATGCAGAAGTCATGCACGGCCCGCTCGTCTTCCAGCAGGCTTTCCGGCGTGCGTCGCTCGGCAATCGCGGCGATCGCCGCCGGCGCAATGCCGTTCTGCGCCGCCAGCGGCGCGTGGATCGCCCACTCGACCTGCTGGTCCCACTGCCGCGCCGTCACCAGGATGGCCAGTTCGGACAGGCGCGTGCCGATGGCGCTGCGGTAGCGCAGGTATTCGCCCATGCGCTGCGCCGTTTCCATCAGTTCCGGGCTGCGGATCAGCGGCACGAAGGGGCCGTACAGCGCCCCGCGCGGACCGGCTATGATCGCTTGCGCGGCGGCGCGCTGCTGGCTGTCGAGCTGGTCCAGTGGCAGCGGCGGCAGACGGTCAAGCTCGAAGTCTGGCATCAGGCGGTCCAGGCAACCACGTCCTGCTGCTGCTCGCCCAGGCCGGCGATGCCCAGGCGCATGGTGTCGCCTTTTTTCAGGAAGCGCTGCGGCTTGCGGCCCTGGCCCACGCCCGGCGGCGTGCCGGTGGCGATCACGTCGCCCGGTTCCAGGGTCATGAATTGCGACAGATAGCTGACGATTTTCGCGACGGAAAAGATCATGGTTTGCGTGTTGCCGGTCTGCATGCGCTTGCCGTTCACTTCCAGGTACAGGTCCAGGTCCTGCTCGTCGATCACTTCGTCCCGCGTCACCAGCCATGGGCCAACGGGGCCGAAAGTGTCGCAGCCCTTGCCCTTGTCCCAGGTGCCGCCGCGTTCCAGTTGGTAGGAGCGCTCGGAAATATCGTTGACGACGCAGTAGCCGGCCACGTGTTTCAGCGCGTCCTCTTCGCTGACGTATTGCGCGCGCGTGCCGATGATGATGCCCAGCTCGACTTCCCAGTCGGTCTTTTTCGACCCCTTCGGCAACACCACGGTGTCGTCCGGGCCGTTCAGGCAGGTAATCGCCTTCATGAACACGATCGGTTCGGCCGGAATCGGCATGCCCGACTCGGCCGCATGGTCGGCGTAGTTCAGGCCGATGCCGATGAATTTGCCGACCTTGGCGACCGGCACGCCGAAGCGCGGATTGCCGCGCACCAGGGGCAGCGTTTTTTCGTCGAGCTTGGCCAGCTTGCGCAGCGCCTTGTCGGACAGTTGCGCGCCATCGAGATCGGCAATGATGCCGGACAGGTCGCGCAGTTTGCCTTCTTCATCGATCAGGCCCGGTTTTTCCTTGCCGGGACGACCATAACGAACGAGTTTCATATTCTTCCTTGGAGTTGATCATTGCCGCTGTGCAGGCCATCATTTTACCGGATGGCCCGGCACGCCTGTGGCGGCCGATGAAAAACAGCGCAAGTCCCGGCAGCTGCAACAGCGCCAGCAAGCCGAACGCGGCCTGGTAAGCCTGCGGCGGATACTGGTGCGCGGCGTTGCCTGGCCAGCAGCCCAGCACCAGGCCAAAGCCGGCCTGCACCAGGAAGGCGCCGCTGAAGATCAACAGGTTCAGGCAGGTGGCGGCGCGCCCCGTCATGCCAGGCGGCACGCTTTGCGCGACGATGGCGTATTCCAGCCCCGCCACCGTACCCAGCAAGGTAAACAGCACCGACAGCAAGGGCAAGCCGGGCCGGACATTCATCGCCATGGCGCACTGCACCAGCACGAACAGCAGCACGCCCCAGGCCGCCACCTGCATCGGCGTGACGCCGCGCCGGCCCGCCCATTCCGTCAGCATGCCCATGGCGATGGCGCCAAAGATGACGGCCGCCATGCCCAGGTACAGCAAATAGGCGACCGCGTCGTCCGTCATCCCGCCCACGTCGCTGAGCCAGCGTCCTATCCACAGGCCCTGCACGCCGAAGAACACGCTGTGCGGCAACAGCAGCAGGGCGATCGTGCGGCGAAACGCCGCGTCGCGGTAGACGTCCAGGATGCCGGCTTTCTGCCGCACCGCCATCACGGCCGGTGGCGCCGGCGACAGCATGCGGATCAGCAGCCCCACCGCCAGCACGGCCAGCGCCAGGCCCAGGAACAGGCCGCGCCAATCCGTATGGTCGAGCGCCACTTTCACCGGCAAGGTGGCGCTGGCCGCGCCCAGCCCGCCGACGGCAATCAGGTAGCCGTGCACGGAGGGCAGGCGCGCCGGCGCCACCACGCCCGAAATGGCTTTCACGGCGGCCATGAAACAGCCGCCCAGGCCGGCGCCCATTACGGCGCGCGCACACATCAGCTCGGCAAAGCCGTGACCACGGCTGAACAGCCACACCCCCAGCGCCGCCACGCTCATCAGCACCAGTTGCACCGTGCGCGGGCCATGGCGGTCCAGCGCCATGCCGACGGGCAATTGCACCAGCGCAAACGCCAGGAAAAAAGCGCTGGTCAGCAAACCCAGCTGCGTGGGGTTCAGGTGCACCGAGGACAGCAGTTCGGCCGTCAGCACGGCATTGACGCCACGCAGCAAACACGACAGATAATGGCCGAGCGCGAACGGCAGGAACACCAGGCAGAAGATGGCCAGGGGACTGCGGCCCGCGCCAGCATCGGCTGGCATGTCAGGCCGCCCGGGCCAGCGGGATCACCTTGTGCGGCATGTGCGGCACGGGTTCATCGAGTTCGAAGAAGAATTTCTCCTGGCCGAACGCCGGTTTCAGATGGTCGATCCAGGTGGCGTGCTCGTCGAACTTGGCATAGAAGGGCCGGCGTACCCAGTCAGGGTTGCGCGCTTGCAAGAACTGCAAGGCGAACAGTTTTTCGCCATGGATGGTGACCACGCCATCGATCACGATCTTGCCGGGAAACGCGCTCATCGACGGCCCGCGCACCGTGCGCGACAAACCCGACACCTGCTGGTAGGCGGCCTGGAAAATCTCGTGCGCGCGCGCCAGCGGCAGTTCGAAATAGCCGCGCGGGCCCGTGTCGCGCTCGACAAACATGTAGTAGGGAATCGCCCCCAGCCGCGTGCCCGTCTGCCACAGTTCGGCCCAGCTGTTCGGGTCTTCATTGATATGCCGTATCAAGGGGCCCTGCATGCGCAAGGTGGCTCCCGTGCCGACGATGCGCTTGACGGCCTGCCGGGCGATCTCGGGACGCAGTTCGACGGCATGGTTGTAATGGCCCATGATGGCCAGGTTCTTGCCGGACCGGACGATGCGCTCGAACAGGCGCAGCAGGTCGTCCGCATCGCGGTCGGACACGAAACGCTGGGGCCAATACGCGACCGACTTGGTGCCGATGCGAATGTTCTGGATATGATCGAGCGCCGGGTCCAGCAACGGCTCCAGGTAGGCCGCCAGTTGCCGCGTATTCATGATCATCGGGTCGCCGCCCGTGAACAGCACGTCGGTCACTTCGCGATGCAGTTTCAGATAGGCCACCAGTTCATTCGACTCGCGTGCATCGAACTTCATGTCGTCCATCCCGACGAACTGCGGCCAGCGAAAACAGAAGGTGCAATACGCGTGGCAGGTCTGGCCGGCGCTGGGAAAGAACAGCACCGTCTGGCCGTACTTGTGCTGCAGGCCGCGCACCGGCACGCCGTCCATGGTCGGCACATTGTGCGTCAGCTGGCCGGCCGGATGCGGGTTCATGCCCAGGCGTATCGTGCGTACACAGGCGTCGATGGCGGACTGGTCCTGGCGTTCCAGCACCAGCTCGCGCAGGTGGGCGTACTGCTCGGGTGGCAGCATGTCGCGGTGCGGAAACACCAGCCGGTAGATGGGATCGTCGGGAATATTGTTCCAGTCGATCAACTGGTCAAGCACATATTCATTGGTGCGAAATGGCAATACTGTCGAGACCACCTGCACCGCCTCGCGCTGCTCGGGCGGCAGCCATTCCCATTGCCGCGCCTGGTGGATGGTCTGTCGCGTATAGGGTTTGAATTTGGCTGGCAGCAATTCCGTATTCGTCGTGGGCATGGTTACTCCGTCGGGATGGGGGTGGTTGGCGGGATGAAAAATCCATCATAGTTCTTGCTCAAATGCATGAAATTGCACTAAATCAACAACGCCGCCTTGACCCTGTTGCCGTCAATAAACCTGCATTCAGGCAAGAAAAAACTTGTGCTATCGCAATTTCACATGCGTTCAAAAAACGTAAATTAGGACCTGGCATTCCCCCATCACTGACCAAAGGACAGATCATGAAACGTGTATTGACCGGCACCGCGCTGTGCCTCATGTTTGCTTGTGCCGGCCATGCCGTCGCCGCCGTGGAACCGACGGAAAAAGACGCCATCGCCATGGCGGAACGGGGCGCCGCCTTCATCAAGCAGCATGGTGAAAAAGAGATGATGAAAAGGCTCAGCGCCAAGGACCCCGAGTTCGTGCAGGGCTCGCTGTATGTCGATATGCGCGACATCAAGACCGGTATCGTGCTGGCACATCCGATCAATCCGTCCATCGTCGGCAAGGACCTGACGGACGTGCCCGATGCGAACGGCAAGAAATACCGCCGTGAAATCATCGAACTGGCGCAAAAACAGGGCAAGGGCTGGGTCGATTACCAGTACAAGAATCCCGTCAGCGGCAAGATCGAACCGAAGACCACCTACATCCTGCGCGTCAACGACGTGGTGCTGGAAGCGGGGATCTACAAGAAATAGACAACAGCGGGCCGGCGCGGCTGGCCCGGCTTCCATCCACAGGCAGGAGGACATATGCTCGACAAATTACGCATCGGCCCCAAGCTGTTGCTGGCGCCCACCCTGGTGCTGTTGTTGCTGGTACTGAGCTCGGCCAGCGCCTGGTACGGCATGGTGCGGCAGAATGCCTCGATGGAAAACATGGTGCAGGTGCGCATGGCGCACCTGAAAGCGGCGCTGGACGTGGCCGGTGACGTGCGCTATGCGCACAGCAATATGTACCAGCTGCTGTCGTGGACCAATGGCAGCTTTGCCAAGGCCCGCCTGGAAGCGCTGGAAACACAGATCAAGCAGCGCCACGGCGAGATCGCGCGGCAACTGGCCACCCTGCGCGCCACCGCCAAGGGGCCCGAGCTGGCAATGGTCGATGGCGCCAGCGGCGCGCTGGGCTCCTACCGCAAGGCGGTGCTGGAAACCATGGAAATGGCGCAGATGGACTTGTCGATCGCCGCCAATTCCATGATCAAGGCGGAAGCCCAGTTCGGCCAGCTCAACGGCCAGCTGGTGAAACTGGCGGCGCTGGAAACGTCGCTCAGCACCGAGGCGCATGCGGCGGCCGTCGAACAGTTTCACAACCTGGGCTGGACCCTGCTCACCACAGTGCTGCTGTCGATTTGCGCCTCGGTGGTGGTGACGATGCTGGTGCGGCGCGCCATGCTGCAGGAAATACACGGCATCGCCGAGGCCGTGCGGCAACTGGCGGCGGGCCGCTTGATGGCGGGCAAACCGAAACAGGGCAACGACGAGATTGCCGCCACCTCGCGCGTGCTGGACCAGTGCATCGCCAAGCTGAACCAGACCCTGCGCACCATTTTGTCGGCCGTGCAATCGATCGACACGGCCTCGCGCGAGATCGCCACCGGCAATATGGATTTGTCGGCGCGCACGGAAATGCAGGCCAGTTCGCTGGAACAGACGTCGAGCGCTATGGCCACCCTGACCGAGGCCGTCAACGACAATGCCGGCAATGCGCGCCGCGCCAGCGAACTGGCGGCGCAAGCGTCCAGCCTGGCGCTGCAGGGAGGCGCGGCGATGCAGCAGGCGGTCGCCACCATGGCCACCATCCGCGGCAATTCGCGCCAGATCGTCGACATCATCGGTGTCATCGACGGCCTGTCGTTCCAGACCAATATCCTGGCGCTGAACGCGGCGGTGGAGGCGGCCCGCGCCGGCGAACAGGGACGCGGCTTTGCCGTGGTGGCGTCCGAAGTGCGCACCCTGGCGCACCGTTCGGCGGCCGCCGCGAAAGAGATCAAGACCCTGATCGCCACCTCGGTGGCCACCATCGACGGCGGCAGCGTGGCGGTGCAGCAGGCGGGCGACAGCATGGGCGCCATCGTGGCCTCGGTGCAGCAGGTCAACGACATCATCCAGCGCGTGGAGCAGGCCAGCGCGGAACAGGCGACGGGGATTACGGAAGTGAACCTGGCGGTGGCGCAGATGGATGACGTGACCCAGCAAAATGCGGCGCTGGTGGAACAGGCGGCGGCCGCGGCGGCCAGCCTGCAGGACCAGGCCGTGACCCTGTCGGCGGCGGTGGCCGTGTTTACGCTGGATCAGCCACAGATGGCGTCAACTGCCGTGGTCGCAGTGGAAACCTTCCAGGACCCGGCCATCTCGGCAACTTCGGCCGAACGGCGCGCCGCGCACAGTCCGCTGCGCGGCAAGGGCGCACCAGCGCGCCGGCGCAGCGCCTAGCGATACCAACCTAGGCCACCCGCATCGGCCTGCTCAGGAATTTCGAGCCGGCTTCGACAAACCGCCAGGGTACGTCCATGGCCTTGGAAATGCCGATGCGGGGACCGGCCAGCACCGCCACTTCCTCTTCCCTGGCCAGCAGCACGAATGGTGGCGCATCGAGCGGCAAGCCGTTGTGCGCATGCGTGACACCGAGCGCCTGGCAGACCTTGCCCGGCCCCGAGCACAGCAGCCGTTCCTCCTCGGCGCCGCGCCGCGCGCGCATCGCGTCCAGCCCGAACAGCGGTTCGATGGCGCGGATCAGGACTCCCGCGCCATGGTCCACCTCGCGGCAGACGAAATTGAGGCACCAGTGGATGCCGTAGGAACGATAGACATAGGCGTGCCCGGGCGGGCCAAACATTGACGCGTTGCGCGGCGTCTGGCCGCCAAACGTGTGCGAGGCCGGGTCCAGCCGGTCATACGCTTCGGTTTCCACGATGCGCCCGCCGACGCCATCGACCAGCACCGTCACGCCGATCAGTTCACGCGCCACCACGCTGGAGTCCCGGGCAAAATCGATACCTGCAAGAACGCTTTTCATGCAGCAATTGTAGCGCGCCCATGCCGGCGCACGTTTCTTGAAAACAAATAAAAATTGTGGATAAGACCATCAAAATACGACTGCATAACGTCTGAAAATGGGCAATAAAACGCTGCCTGCCGAAAGAATTGCCGATTTTTGCCATAAACAAGAACAGTTCTGAACTATTGCTTCTGATAAACAGCGATAATCGTTGGCGACGGAGCAACCAGCGATAGTGATGACATGATGAGAGCAGCATTGAAAGTGGCAGAGCCGACCAGGGCTGCGGACGGCGACCCGGTCGACGCATTGATGCGGTCCATCCGCATTCCACCACGCCCCAGCCTGCTGGTCGACCTGCAGCGCGAACTGGCCGAGCCCGATCCATCGCCGCGCAAGATCGCACGCATTATCGGCGATGACGTCGGCATGTCGGGCGCCCTGTTGAAACTGGCCAATTCGCCGTTCTATGGCGCGGCGCGCAAGGCCAAGTCGGTCGAGCAAGGCATCAACTTTCTAGGCATCAACCAGTGCAGCGCCCTGATGACGGGCTTGCTGGCGCGCCAGGCGCTGGAAGCCGAAGGCGTGGAACTGAACAATTTCTGGGACGTCTCGGCCAAGCGCGCGCGCGCCGTGGTGTTTACCTCGCGCAAGCTGCGCATCGCCCCGCCCGACATCGCCCACACCTTCGGCCTGTTCTGCGATATCGGCGTGCCACTGCTGATGAACCGCTTCCCCGATTATGTGAACACGTATGCGGCGGCCGCCAACGATGCGCACAACAGCTTTACGGACGTGGAAGACGCGCGCCACCAGACCAACCATGCGGCCATCGGCTGCCTGCTGGCGCGCAACTGGGGCCTGTCGTCGGACGTGGCCTGGGCCATCCTGCATCACCACGACTACAGCGTGCTGAGCGATCCCTCCACCGATGACGCCATCCGCTCGCTGATCGCGCTGTCGCTGCTGGCCGAAAAAGGCATACAGCGCTACCATGGCAACAGCACCTCGCTGGAGTGGGACAAGGGCGGCGAACTGGCTTGCCAGCATCTCGGTTTGTCGGAAGAAGAAGCGGCCGACCTGCTCGACGAGTTACATGAAATGTTCGACACCGACCATTAAGCGCTTCGCGACCTGTATCATCGCAACGGGCGCCAGGCTTTTGCCTTGGCGCCCTTTTCCATTTTTCACTTGAATTCAACTACTCATCATGCCCAAGAACAAGCGCCCTGCCCCCCGTAAATCGTCCAACTCGCCCGAAGACAAGGATGAAGCCGTCGCGCGCATGCTGAGCACGATGGCGCTGAACCTGGCGGAGCAGGAAGACAGCGAGTCGCAAGGCACGGTACTGGCCGAACAAGCCGTCGAGTTCGGCCGCATGATCCGCAAGAGCCTGAACCAGAAGAAAGACGAAGTGCTGTACGACGCCATCGAGCGGGCGAAATACGAAGACGTCGGCGCCTACCAGTACCTGCGCAGCCAGATCGAAGAAGCCTCGTCGGTGGTGGTAATACGCCGCGAGAACGCGCCGGCGATGGAAATCAACGCCTTCGTGGTGCCGCTGCTGGTGCAAAGCACGGGCGGCCTGAAGGAAGCGGACGGTTTCCAGGACCAGGAAGCGTTCGAAGCGCTGGTCAAAAGCTTCCAGGAGTCGGCACTGGAAAGCGCCAAGGCCAAGGTGGTGCTGATGAGCCACGCCTACGACCTCGACGAAATCGACAATATCACCTACAGCCATCTGCATGAAATGGTGCGCGACGCCTACACCTCGATGACGGACAAGAAGATCGTCATTGCCGCCGGCCTCGAGCGCAGCATCGCCGGCTGGAGCGCCACCGAATTCGGCGCCGGCGACACCGCCGTCGAACTGCGCTTCCTGCTGGGCTTTGCCCTCAAGCGCGTCGACGACCCCTTCTATGTGGAACCGAAGGACGAAGCGGCCCTGGATGCCTGGTTCGACGCGCGCATGGAGCGCTACCAGCAATGGACGGCCAAGGTCGCTCCGCTGGTGCAGCGCTGCCTGGCCCCGGCCGGCAGTGCCTTGGAAGTCAGCTTCCTGTACCAGGACCTGTTCCATGGCGGCAAGGAGCAAGGCCTGGCCGAATACGCGATGCTGCAGATGATGTCCGGCATCAACCACGCGCTGGCGGAAAACAATCTCGACGCCGGCGACGTCTCGGTGGTGGTCGGCCCGGCCGACGAGCATGGCGAACTGCTGCTGCGCGTCAATGTCTACGCAGCCAGTGGCGAAATCCTGCACAGCGCCGACAAGCCGCTCGTCCTGGCGGCCGACCTGCAGGACGAAGTCAACGATGTCTGCGATGCGCTGGCGATCATTGGCGTGACGAATTTGTCGGTGGCGCTGAAGTTCGATGGCCAGGGGCAGCCGGTGGAAGTGCACGCTTACTCGCCTGAATTAGGCTAACCATCCGCAGTCATGCCGTTAGCGTCTTTTTTATACCCCTGAAGCAAGCCCCGGGGTCAGACCCGCCGGGTCTGACCCAGCACTTTCGCTGTGCGGATTAAGTGCAAACTGTTCTGGACCGCTTGGTTTTACTGCATTAATTAAAACGTATTAGCTGCTTGTTATGGGAAAGCATCAATTGTCAAGTTACCATCTCCAGGTACGGCCCGCTCTCGCCGGGCGCCCTGCGCGTAGTGGAGCGATAATCAAACACATGCTATTCGAGCCTGAACAGGCTGGCCAACTAAGGCCTGTCAGGCCGGTGCAATGCGTTCGAACAACCAGGATAGCATTACCACTCGGTCATTGATTTTCCATCAGCGCGCGGAGTGTTGTATATGGCTGCTTCTGCCCAAAGTCGCTACGCGGTGTATGCCGAACGGAACGCTTGAAGGCTATGCCAAACGCTGTCAAAAACCCATAGTCCTGACGTTTCCGCAGATACTAGAGCGCTTTTGCCAGAAAATACTTTTACGCAAAAAATACCCTCTACATCCACGTTACGCCATAATCTTTCCACCTTTTCAAAATCACACCAGTACTAGGCCGGCAATCGAGGGGTAGTTCATGGCAGAAACCGAAGACATCCATCAGATCTATATGCCGCGCCGATTCCAGTTGCATCAAGACGATGGGACTGTTCGGCAACTTAGCGAAATAGAATTTCTGGCACTCGCGGGCCCAAAAGTGGTCTTAGGAGAGCCAGGAATGGGCAAGTCGGAGTTTATGTCGGCTGCTGGACGCTACTTCGAAGTAGAACCAATCCGGGCAAGCCGATTCATACTGAGCAGGCGCGCAGACCGCTTACTGACCGACGGTAAGCCACTATTGATTGATGGTCTGGACGAGGCCATGGCACGCAGGCATGGTGACGCCATCGACTTGGTACTGACTCAACTGCAAGACATTGACTGTCCGGATTTCGTATTGACGTGCCGATCAAGAGAATGGCAAGCACGCACAGCTACCAACCTTCATCAGCTATACAAATCCCCCGTGCAAATTGCAACAATGGAAGCGTTTGACCGAGTGGAGGCGGCGGAATTTCTCTCGGCACGTAATCCTACGGTTGATGCCGAGCTAGTTCTCTCGCACCTCGAAGCACACGGTATCGCAGACTTCTACGCTAATCCATTGACGCTTGGACTCATGGGAAAGGTAGCGCAAACGGATAGGAATTTGCCAGCAACCCGGGCAGCGCTTTTCGAACGTGTATGTGAGTTGACATGGCCTGAGCATGATCCCGATCGGCACGATCTCGCACTGAGTCAACTTAGTGCAAGTAATGCACTTTCAGCTGCGGGAGCAATCATGGCATCGTTATTGTTAGCGGGAGCGGAAAGCCTTGTCACGCTTGGTCCCATTGAGCAAGAGGGAGATATCTTATTGGCGGATATTAAGGCACTTCCGCGTGCGCAAGCAGCAGCTTTGATCGCCGGCACGAAACTGTTTGTGAGTGCTGGACCGGGACGCGTTCGACCAATCCACAGGGTAATTGCTGAATATCTCGGAGCCCGTTGGCTGGCAGAAACTTCAAGCAATCCACGCCTGAGAAGAAGAGTGCTTGCGCATTTTCAGGATGCCGGTGCGGTGCCTGCCAGTTTGCGCGGTTTGCACGCATGGCTGGCGCACCATAACGCTCACATGATCTTGGAAGTGATTCGAGCGGATCCATTTGGTGTGCTGAGATACGGAGAAACGGGGAACTTCACCGAGACGCAAATCACAGCGCTGTTCGAAGCGCTGCAACAACTAACCGAAGATGATCCGTACTTCCTGAGCCAGAACTGGGACGATCGCACGGCAGCCGGACTGATGATCTTTCCACTTGAAGCAAAGATCAAGAGCGCCATCACGCCAACCGATAACAATACCCATCTGCGCTTATTGCTGGTCGAGGGAATCGTGGGGACGCCACTCGCCGAACATCTTGCCAATACACTGGAGGATATTATATTTTCCGAAGGCCTGTGGTATCGGGAGCGCAGTGCGGCAACACAAGCGTTGCGGCCGTTTCGCGATGTCACATGGTGGCGCCAGAGCGTGCAACGCTTGCACGATCAAGCTACTGAAGATTCCAGCCGCTTGGCACGTCAAATAATCGAAGAACTTTCGTGCGAAATCTCTGATGAGCTACTTGTTTCAGTGTTATACGCCGAGCTGGGCTTATCATTTTGCCGCTTGCCACGTAATAATGAAAACGACGTTTACACCTACCGGGATTACCGCAAGCTTGTCCGCCTACTACCATCAATCAGGCTCGTACCAGTCTTGGACATACTGACGCAATACGCGTCCATGCTGACATCATCCATTCAAAGCCACGATGTCGATCTCTCTGACGTCTCGGAAATCGCGTCCTCGCTATTAGTACGTGCCATAGCGGAGAAAGTTGTAACGCAGTTAGATGCATCCAAAGTGTGGGACTGGCTCGGCATGGTCGCAGATGATCGTCATTACTTCAAACGAGAGAGAACTGTGCTGCAAGACACCTTGAGCGCCCATGACAATCTCCGTCAGGCAATCCAAGAATACGCTTTGTACACTCTTCTTGCCGCAGACAACGCTTGGCTTAAAGAGCTGAAGTTAAAGAAGCGGCTGATCGGACTGACCCAACGCAGCACCGATATCATCTGGTTTTTTGAGCGACTTCAGTCCGCCGATATTACCGATCCCAAAGCGCGCCAGGCATGGAGCGATCTCATGAAGCTTGGTGTCGGCTCCCATAATTTTTATTCCGATGTCCGCACGGCCAGCCGCCTCTTCCAACGCGACGATCCACAGCTTGCCTTAATCGCCCATCAATTTGAACGTAAGCGCTCCACGAACCCCAGCCTGTTCAGCTAGGCAGATCGCTGGTTAAATCGGGGGTATGCAAATCCTTCACAT